>NZ_JBHWBZ010000053.1:0-4218 GCF_042735475.1 Kitasatospora sp. NPDC059577
GCTCCCGCCGCAGAGGCTCAGCGCGCGCCCCCCCGCGGCCGGCCCCCCGCCCCCCCGCCCCCCCCCGCGTCCCCGCCCGCGCCCCGCCGCCCCCACCCCCTGCTGCTCCCCCTCGTCCCCTCCGCCGGTCGTGGCCGACCTCCTTCCGCGACGGTGGGGCGGCCCGGTCCCGAACCGGTCCGGACCCGTTCAGTAGTAGTGGCGGCGTCCGCCGACGGCGTGCCCGAGGGCGCCGGCGACCCACAGGACCAGACCGATGAGGACCAGCACGATGCCGATGGTCCACAGGATCGAGATGCTGGTGACGAAGCCGATGATGAGCAGGATGACGCCGAGCACGATCACGGGAGCCTCCCTGGCTGGACAGGCGGATGGGTGTCGGGCGGGCGGCCTCGGAACCGCCCGCTCCCGATGTGGTTCACAGCACCGCGTGTACCGCTCCGGCGGCGGGGCAAACCGGCCGACCGACGCCGGTGCGCCGCCGGGCTCGACGCGGGGCTCGGCGCACCGCTCGCCGTCGGGCTCGGCGCGGTGCCGCGGCGCCGCGCCGAGCTGCGTCACCGACGGTGGCGGCCACCCGTCCGGCGGGCCGGCGGACCGGGGCGCGGGGCCGCACGCGCGACCGGCAGGAAGAGACGGGCCAGCTCGCGGCCCAGGTTGACGCCGATCGCCAGGGCCATCGCCATCGCGGCCGCCCGCCCGATCCCGCTCAGCCCGACCTCGGGCCGCCCCCGGACGAAGGCGAGCATCCCGAAGTACAGCACCGACCCGGGCAGCAACGGGCCCAGGGCCGCCGTGACGTGCGGCAGCACCGGGGCGCCCCGGTAGCGCGCCATCAACTGGCCGGACAGTCCGACCAGCCCGGCCGCGAGGCCGGTCGCCAGGATCGGCTCCGCGCCGGCGCCGGCCAGCACCCCGTACGTCGTCCAGCCGACCGCGCTGTTGAGCAGGACCGCGGGCAGCGCGGCCGGCTCGGTGTTCAGCAGCACCGCGAAGGCCAGGGTCAGCAGCACCGCCGCGGTGAGCTGCAGCGGGGGGTTGTCCGCCGCGGCCGGGACGTCCTGGGCGGCCAGGTCGGCGCCGTTGTTGACGCCGACGTACAGGACGGCCATCACGCCGATCACCACGCCGGCCATCAGGTACAGCGCCTCCAGCAGGCGAGCGGCGGCGGTCAGGTAGAAGCCCGCGAGGCCGTCCTGGGCCGCCGCCACCATGGGCCAGCCCGGCAGCAGCGCGAACAGCCCGCCGGTGATCACCACCGATCCGCGCAGGTGCAGCCCGTTGAAGGACAGCAGGATGCCGATCACGGCCGCCGGGGCCGCGGCCACCACGAACTGGTAGAAGGCCGGCAGGTCGTGCCGCGCCACCAGGGCGGAGAGCCGGTCGCCGGCCAGGGCCGCGACGACGGCGCTGGCGAACACCAGCCAGGCCCGGGCGTCGGCCCGGCCACCGACCAGCAGGGTCGCCGCCCCGGCCAGCAGGCCGCAGCAGAGCAGGCGGATCCGGACGGGATAGCGGCGACTGGGCCGGTGGACGGCGACCAGGCGGTCGTGGGCGTCGTGGACGGTGACGCCGCCCGCCGCGATCTCGGTGACCAGCCGGAAGACCGCGGCCAGCCGCGCGTAGTCACCGGCCGGGCGGCGCACCGAGCACTCCGCCGTCAACGGCGGCTCCGAGGAGCCCGGCTGGTAGGAGATCGCCACCCGGGTGAAGGTGACCTGCGGGTCGCACGGGTGGACGCGGTAGGCGCGCGCGACGGCGAGCATCGCGGCCTCGACGTCCTCCGCCGCCTCGCCGCTGGCCAGCAGCAGTTCGCCCACCAGCAGTGCGAGGTCCAGCACCCGGGCCGGTTCGGCGGCTCCGGGCGGCTCCGCGCCGGACGGGTCGGGCGCCAGTCGGCGGTCGGCCGTCGGAGTGCGCAGCAACGGCAGCATCCGGTCGTGCCAGGGCCCCGCGGCGGCAGCGTCCCCGGGGGGCGGCCGGGTGTCCCCGGCGGGGCTTCCGGGCGCTGCGCCCTGCTGCGGCACCCGCTCCGAGCGGGGCGGACGTCCGTCCGGACCGGCAGGCGCGCCGAGCTGATCGTGATCCGACATGGCGACTCCCTGACCCCACCCCCTGTCCACTCACTGCTGTCGATCAACTACCCGAAGTGACGGTTCTGTGAACATCCGGGGCCTTGCGCACCCGTCCGGATCGGAGTGCGACCGGCCGTACACGCCCCATCGCGGCCGGTGTGCCGCGCGGCGGACCGGCAAGGCGGCGGGTCCGCGCTCGGGGCGTCGGCCTGACGGGTCCGACGAGTCCGACGAGTCCGACGAGCGAGCCCACCCCTACCGGGGGTCGATCAGAACCGGGGGGCCAGCAGGCCCTCCAGCTCGGCCTCGAAGAGCAGGTCGGGATCGAAGCCCATGCCGCCGAAGTGCCCGGCGAGTTCCAGGGAGAGCACGCCGTGCAGGCGGGTCCAGAAGGCCAGGAAGCGGTGGATCGCACCGATGGGGACGGGGTGGTCGCCGACCCAGTCCCGGTGCGCCGCCAGGTGGGCGGTGAGCGCCGCCCCCGCGGTTTCGGGCGCCTCAGGGGCCTCGGGCGCCCGGGGCGCCCCGGGAGTCGCCGCCGTGCAGGCGTCAAGCAGCGTGCGCATGATCGCATCGGAGACGGCCGTGGTGTCCTGCGGCGCGTGGTAGCCGGGGACGGGGGTGCCGTAGAGCAGGAAGTACCGCTGCGGGTCGGCCAGGGCCCAGCCGCGCAGGGTGCGCGCGAGCCCGGCGAGGTCGGCGCCGTCGGCGGCGGCCGCGCCGAGGGTGTCGGCGAGGCTCCGGTACGCGTCCCGGACGAGTTCGGTGATCAGTTCGTCGCGGCCGGCGAAGTAGCGGTAGAGCGCGGGGCCGCTCAGGCCCATCTGCTTGGCGATCGCGTTGAGCGAGAGCGCGGAGGCGCCCGCCATGGCGATCTGCTCCCGGGCGTGCCGCTTGACCTCTTCGCGCAGCTGGGCGCGGTAGCGCTCGCGCGGCGTGTCCGTGCCCGTGCCCGTCTTCGCCATGCCCGGCCCGCCCTCCGCGTCATGCGCGCCTAGATACTCACGCTTTCGTTAGAGGCTATCACGAAGGCTATTGACCCCGACCTCGTCGCCGAGTTACAACTTCTCACGAAAGCGTGAGCTTCTAGCTCCACCTCGAACCGCCCGTCAACGAAGGGGAGTTCCATGTCCGGCACCCGCAGCACCGGCGCCCGCGCCGCCCTCGTCACCGCCCCGCTCGTCCTCGGCCTGCTCGGCGCCGCCGCCGCTCCGGCCGGGGCCGCCACTTCGCGCCACGACACCTCCCTCACCTGCCGGGGGGCCGGCGTCGACCCCGGCGCCAAAGTGCGGTACCGGACCGAGGCGCTGGTCCACGCGCCGCTGCGCACCGTCTGGAAGCTGCAGACCGACATCGCGCGCTGGCCCGCCTGGCAGGCCCCGGTCCGGAGCGCGGAGCGCCTCGACCACGGCCCGTTGCGCCGGGGTTCGGTGTTCCACTGGACCACCCCGCTGCCCCCGAACCCCGCGACCACGGCCACCGAGCTGGACATCACCTCGACCGTCCGGCAGGTGCGGCCCGGCTCCTGCATCCGCTGGACCGGCCCCGCCGACGCCGAGGGCCTGCACATCGACGGCGTCCACGTGTGGAACTTCACCGCCGTCGACGGCGGTGTCCTGGTGCGCACCGAGGAGACCCACACCGGCCCCCAGGTCGACGCGAACGTGCCCGCCGCCACCGCCATCCTGCGCCAGGGCCTCGACGGCTGGCTGCACGACCTGACGACCACCGCCGAGGCCCGCGCCCGGCAGCAGCGGAACTGAACCGCGGACCCGCGCATGGAACCCGGCCGTCCGGGCAGACGCGGCCCGGGGCGGACCTCGCCCCGTCGACGAGAGGAGCACCTGCCATGGGGACCGACGACAAGATGCGCAACATGGCGGAGAAGGCCGGCGGCAAGATCAAGGAAGCCGCCGGGAAAGCCACCGGCGACCGCACGATCGAAACCAAGGGCAAGGCCGACCAGGTGAAGAGCGACCTGAAGCAGGCCGGAGAGAAGATCAAGGACGCGGGGAAGCACTGACCCGTCGCCCCGGGGGCGCCCCCCCCCCCCCCCCCCGCGGGGCCCCCCCCCCCCCCCCCGGCCCGGCGGCGCAAACCAAGACCCACCCCGGCCCACCCCAAACCCACCGCCAAACCGGGG
>NZ_JBHWBZ010000053.1:4228-15232 GCF_042735475.1 Kitasatospora sp. NPDC059577
GCCGCCCCTGTCTGCGGGCGGCTCTCAAGTCCGGGGCGGGGGGGACCACGGCCCGCGGCGGCGGGGGCCCCCCCCCCCCCCCCCCGGGCCCGGGACTCCCCCCGCACACTCGGCCGAGGAGGCGAATCCCATGACCGACCAGGACCAGCCCGTACCCAAGGACCTTCCGGTCCCCGTCGAGACCCCCGAGTCCCGGCTGGCCGGCGAGGGCTCGCCGCCACCCGGGCACGAGGACCGGAAGGGGCCGGAGGACGGGCCCGAGTACCGGACCACCGAACCGGCCCACGAACCGGCCCGTGAACCGGAGCCGCACGAGCCGCCGGACTGAGCCGGCGCGGCGGGTGCTCCGCCCCGGGCGGTTCGCCCCGCGCACGCCGGTCCGGGCCGAACGTCCGATGATCCGAGGAATCGGCTGATCGGACGATTCCGCCGCGCGCTCCGGCGAACGAGTGGTCCGGCACGGCGATCCCGCGCACGGCGGCGTTGCGCGCGGGACGCGGTCGCCCACCGGGCGGTACACCTGGGGCCGCTCGCCGCACCCGCGGCACTGCACCGACGACCGGGACGGGAGGGACGAGATGCGGACCGCAGCCGAACTCCTGCTCTGGTGGGGGGCGTTGCTGCTGCTCAACCTCGTGCTGATCAGCTCGGTGCCGCCGTTGGAGGCGGCGGTGGGCGGCGGTATCGCCCTGCTCGGGGCGGCCGGCGCGGCGGTGCTGCGACTCGCCCCCGGCCGGCCGCCGCTCGCGGCCTCCCCCGACGGCCGACGGGTCGGCCGGCTTGCCCTCGTCCGTCAGATCACGCCACTGGAGCCGGCGTTGACGGAGCGCACCGACGGCGCGACGGCCGCCGCCCGGGCGACCGCACGCGTCGAGACCGCCCGGGGGGCCGACCGGTGGCCGACGCGCTGATCGTGATCACCCTGCTGCTGACCGGGTTCGCCGCCACCACTGCGGCGCTCACCCGCGACCTGATGCGGCAGGCCGCCGTCCTCGCGCTGCTGGGGCTCTGCCTCGCCGCCCTCCTCACCGTCCTCCGGGCGCCCGGCGTCGAGCTCTCCCGGCTGGGCATCGGCGGCGCGATCACCACGCTGCTTCTGCTGCTGGCGGTACGCCGGGGGCGTCGCGACGAGCGCTCCGACGACCGTCCCGAGTGAACGCCGGGCGGCCGCACCGGTCCGGCCCGGTCAGCCGTCGAGGAGCCCGTGGCGGTCCGCATAGTCCGTGAGGCCGTCGGCCGTCCGGCCGGCCCAGCCGAGGTAGCCGTCCGGGCGGACGAGGAACACGCCGGTGCCGTACGCCCCGTAGGCCGGGATGCGGACCACGGGGGCGGTGAGGGCGGGCAGCGGGTCGTCGGTGCCGACGCTCAGCAGGGTCCAGTGCGGACCGCGGAAGGCGTCGAACAAGCGGGTGCCGCCGCGCTGTCCGTCGGGGGCGCGGTCGCCGGCGCGCAGCGCGTCCTCCGGGAGGTCCGGGCGGGTGTCCACGGCGAGCGAGGACTCCCGGTAGCCGAGGCCGAGTTGCTGGGTGGCGCGGCCGCGGCGTTCCTCGCCGCGGTGGACCCGGGTCGACAGGGCGAGCATCTCCGCCGCGTTGGCGCGGCGCTCCTCCTCGTAGGTGTCGAGCAGCGCGGCGTCCGCCCGGCCGGCCAGCACGGCGGCCAGCTTCCAGGCCAGGTTGTACGCGTCCTGGACGCTGGTGTTGAGGCCCTGCGCACCGGCCGGCGAGTGGACGTGCGCGGCGTCGCCGGCGAGGAACACCCGGCCCGCGCGGAAGCGGTCCGCCAGTGCGGCGCGCGGGCGGAACCCGGAGATCCAGCGCAGCTCGGTCACCTGCTCGGCGGTCAGGTGGGAGCGGGCGGCGACCACCGCGCGCAGGCCGTCGAGGGTGAGGTCGACGGCCGTCCGTTCGGGGAACCCGGCGACGAGCTGGAAGTCCTCGGTGCCGCCCAGCGGGCAGATCGCCAGCAGTCCCTCGTCGGAGGGGAACACGTGCCAGTGCTCGCGGCCCAGTCCGGTGACCCGGACGTCGGCGATGAGCATCGGCGCGGGGTCGACGGTCTCCCCGGTCATCCCGATGCCGAGCAGTCGCCGGACGGTCGAGCGTCCGCCGTCGGCCGCGACGAGGTAGCGGGCCCGGACCGGGGCACCGGTGGCGAACTCGGCGGTCACGCCGTCCTCGTCCTGGCGGAGGCCGGCCAGTTCGCGGCCGAACGCGACCTCGCCGCCCAGCTCGCGCAGCCGCCCGTGCAGGATCCGCTGGGTGAGCCACTGGGGCAGCATCAGCGTCTCGGTGTACGGCTCGGCCTCGGAGGGTTCGGCCGGTTCGTACATGCGGCGCTCGTCCTGCGGTTCGCCGTCCTTCCAGAAGAGGTTGGGCGGGTAGTGGCCGGCCACCTCGCGAACCCGGTCGAGCACGCCGTAGTCGTGCAGGACCTCCAGGGTGCGCGGCTGCAGGCCCTTGCCGCGCGAGCCGGGGAAGAGCTCCGCGCCGCGCTCGACCACCAGCGCGGCGACGCCGTGCCGGGCGAGGTCGAGCGCGAGGGCGAGGCCGGTGGGCCCGGCGCCGATGATCAGGACGTCCGTGTGCGTGCCGCGAGCGGTCACGGCAACCCCCTTAACGTTGTTAAGCAGCCGATGCCGGAAGCGTGCACTTAACGGCGTTAAACTGTCAAGCGTGACCCCGCAGAGAACCCCCAAGCTCGATCGCGCCCAGGTCGTCGACGCCGCACTGAGACTGCTCGACGAGGTCGGCCTCGACGGCCTCACCCTGCGCGCCATCGCCGCCTCGCTCGACGTCAAGGCACCCGCGCTGTACTGGCACTTCAAGGACAAGCAGGCGCTGCTGGACGAGATGGCGACCGAGATCATGCGCCGGATGACGGCCCGCGCGGCCGGGGCGGGCGGCGGCCCGGCGGAGGCACCGGCCGACTGGCGGGCGGTGTACCTCACCACGATGCGGGCCCTGCGCGCCGAACTCCTGCGCCACCGCGACGGCGCGAAGGTCTACAGCGGCGCCCGGTTCACCGACACCTCGTACGCGGCCGGCCTCGACGCCTCGCTGCGCCTGCTCATCGACGCCGGCTTCACCATGGCGACCGCCACCCGGGCCTGGTACACCGCGTACAGCTACACCATCGGCTACGTCATCGAGGAGCAGGCCATGGGCCCCAACCCCTTCGACGGGGACGAGGGCTACGACGTCGAGGCGCGCGCCGAGCGCCTGGCCGCCCACCCGCTCGCCGCCGAGGCGGGCCGGGTGATGTTCCGGGACTTCGACGAGGGCTTCGAGGCGGGCCTGGCGCTGGTCCTGGCCGGGGTCGAGGCGACCATGACCGACTGACGGCCGCAGACCGGCGGTCCACCGACGCGAGCCACCGGCCACCGGCCACCGGCCATCGGCCATCGGTCACCGGTCACCGGTCACCGGTCACCGGTCACCGGTCACCGGTCACCCGACGGGCCGTCACGCATCCGACGCGCCGTCAAGCTTCCGACGCATCCGAACCTTTTCGAAGCCGGAACGCTCCCCCTCGTACCACCCCCGTTGGTCCGGCGTTCACGTGTACATGTAAACTGCGTTCACCTCGCCCGTCTACCTTCGTGGCGCCCCGCCGCCCAAGATCCACCGGCGGGGCCCCAACTCTGAAAAAAATGATCTGACGTTCGAGGTACCAACCATGTACGCAGTCCCCACCCGCACACGGTGGCTCCGCTCCGGAGCCGGCCTGCTCGGCGCGGTCTCCCTGGCGGCCCTCGGCGGCGCGCCCGCAGCCTTCGCGGCCGACGCCCCCCAGACCGCCACGCCGATCAAGCACCTGGTGGTGATATTCCAGGAGAACGTCTCCTTCGACCACTACTTCGGCACCTACCCGAACGCGGCCAACACCGCCGACGACAAGGTGAAGTTCACCGCCAAGCCCGGCACCCCGAAGGTCGACGGCCTCTCCGACGACCTGCTCCACCACAACCCGAACGGGACCAACCCGAAGCGGCTGAGCCCGTCCCAGGCCGTCACCTGCGACCAGGACCACACCTACAAGGACGAGCAACTCGCCTTCGACGGCGGCAAGATGGACAAGTTCGTCGAGCACACCGACGTCGAGAGCTGCAAGGCGCCGATGTTCACCCAGCCCGGCCTGGTGATGGACTACTACGACGGCAACACCGTCACCGCCCTGTGGAACTACGCCCAGCGCTTCGCGATGAGCGACAGCTTCTTCGGCACCACCTACGGCCCGTCCACCCCCGGCGCGCTCAACCTGGTCACCGGTCAGACCCACGGCGGCTACCCGGTCGACCCGAAGACCGGCCAGAAGACCACCGACGCCTACGTGGTCTCCTCCCCGGACGCCAACGGCGTCGGCACCGTCATCAACGACCCGGACCCGGGCTACGACGACTGCTCCAGCCCCCAGCACAACCAGCTGGTGATGACCGGCAAGAACGTCGGCGACCTGCTGAACGACAAGGGCGTCAGCTGGGGCTGGTTCCAGGGCGGGTTCAAGCCGACCGGCGAGAAGGACGGCAAGGCCGTCTGCGGGGCCGCCCACGACAACATCGTGGGTGCGTCGCAGACCGACTACAACCCGCACCACGAGCCGTTCCAGTACTACAAGTCCACCGCGAACCCGAAGCACCTGGCGCCCAAGGACGTGGACGAGGTCGGGCACAACGGCCAGGCCAACCACCAGTACGACCTGACCGACTTCGACGCCGCCCTGCAGCACGGCAACCTGCCCGCCGTCAGCTACCTGAAGGCCGCCAACTACCAGGACGGGCACGCGGGTTACTCCGACCCGCTGGACGAGCAGCACTTCGTCGTGGACACCCTGAACAAGCTCCAGAAGTCCAAGGACTGGGCCTCCACCGCCGTCGTCATCGCGTACGACGACTCGGACGGCTGGTACGACCACAAGTTCGCCGAGCCCGTCAACGGCTCGCGGGACGCCGCCAACGACAGCCTCAACGGCCCCGGCCAGTGCGGCAAGGACGGCGGCGCGGGCGGCTACGCCGACCGCTGCGGCTACGGCCCGCGCCTGCCGCTGATGGTCGCGTCCCCGTACGCCAAGGCCAACTTCGTGGACCACACGCTGACCGACCAGACCTCCGTCCTGCGCTTCGTCGAGGACAACTGGAAGACCGGCCGGATCGGCGACGCCTCCTTCGACGAGCACGCCGGCTCCATCGAGGGCATGTTCGACTTCAAGTCCCCGCAGGCCGCCACCCTCCTGCTCGACCCGGCCACCGGCCAGCCCGCCGGCGGGGCCACGCCGACCGGTCAGCCCACCGGCGGCAGCTCGGCCACGGCCTCCGCCTCCGCCCCGGCAGGCCCGACGGACGGCACCGGCAGCGGCACCGCCGTCGCGGCGCCCACCGGCAGCGCCTCCGGTCCGGCGCTGGCCACCACCGGCGCGGACTCGAACACCGTGCCGATCGCGATCACGGCCGTGGCGCTGCTGGCGCTCGGCGGCGGCGCGGTGTTCGTCACCCGGCGGCGGCGCGGCCGCCGCGCCTGACGCTCCGTCCGCAGCGCGCACGCACCGGCGTGCCGACACCGCCGGGTCCTCGTCGAGGGCCCGGCGGTGTCGGCGTTCCGGGGCGGTCGGGACGGTGCCGCCGCCGTCCGCCCGGGGTGCGCAGGCCGTGCCTGCGGCCGTAGAACGGAAGGGAGCGAATCCCACCGGAAGGAGACGGGCCATGGGCCTGCCCCTGGCGGCCGGACACGTGCTCGTCCGCCTCGCCGACGGCCCGCCGGAGGCGGCGCACACGGTGCTGGACGCACTGGAGACCGTCTTCCCCAACCACACCGGACGCGGACGCACCCGGGTCGGCAACGTGTGGGAGGACCCGCCGACCGTGACCTCGGAGGGCACCCGGGTGGTGGCCGGCCCGCGGCCCGCCGGTGCCCCGCCCCGCGCGGCACCGGCCGGCGTGCACCTGTTCTCCCAGGCCTTCGACGCGCGCAGCGGGCGGGACCGGGCCACGCCGACGCAGGCGATCACCCTGGCGGGCGGGATCGACGCGGACCTGCTCGGCGGCCACGAGGACGTCGAACGGGTGCTGACGGTGCTCACCGCCCTCTGCGGGACGGTCGAGCAGGAGCGCGAGGCGC
Source organism: Kitasatospora sp. NPDC059577 (assembly GCF_042735475.1). Lineage (NCBI taxonomy): Bacteria > Bacillati > Actinomycetota > Actinomycetes > Kitasatosporales > Streptomycetaceae > Kitasatospora > Kitasatospora sp. NPDC059577. The sequence goes on from NZ_JBHWBZ010000053.1 coordinate 10,342, forward strand.
AGGGGCCCCACCTGGCCGTGCGGCTACGGCTCGGCCCGCCCGGGTGAGCGGGGCCGGCCGGGCAGACGTGTCGCCACCACCGAGCGGGGGCAGGCGCACGGACGGCAGCAGACCGGCTACTCCGTCCGGGGGCCGCCATGGCCGTGCGGCGCAGACCGGGCGTCCGGCGCGGGGCCCGACCTCACGCGGCGCGCGTCCGCCCACGGCCGGCGGATCCACGCACCCCGGAGCGGCCTCCGGCCCCACCGGGCCGACAACCATCCCACCGGGTCCGGCCCGGTGGCCGTTCGGCGGACCCCGGGGTTGCATGGACTGACCGAGCCCCAGCGATCCGGAGGTAGCGCCGTGTACGAGATGTGGGCCGAGCACGACCCGGCGGTGTCCCCGCCCGCCGTGGTGTGGCACGTGGTGGCGAAGGACGACGCGACGTCGTCGCTGTGCGGGCGGTTCCTGGAGCCGTCCCAGCGGGTCGTCCCGGCGGGGGACAACGCCGCCGTCGAGGCCGCACCGGACCGCTACTGCGATCCCTGCCTGCTCACCGTGCGCGAGGCCCTGGCGGCCAGCGCCCGGTAACCGTCCGCTCCGCCAGCGGTCACGGGAGCGGCACGGCCGTGAGGCACGGGTGCCGGCTGCCGGTCGCCGGTCGCCGGCGCCGGCGCCGCGAGGACGGTGGCCACCCTCCGTTGATCTCCACCCGGAGTCCGCCGTCCGCGCTCTCCCGGACGAGCCCCCCGCCGGGCCCACGGCGCTCGTCTCGTGGACGACGACGGCTGGTGGAGCGTGCCCGCCGACCGGGCCGGGGAGGGTCACCGCGTAACGGCGGGTGAGGCTTCTCATGACGGCCACCTTCTTCCCCCACCCCGTGTCACCGAATCTCCTCCCGCGCCAGGCCGCTTGTACACGGACGGCACACCTGTCCGGGCCTCCGACGGCGCCCGGACGACGGGGGACGACGGGTGGGGACGACGCTGCGTGTGCCCGGCCCGGGAACGGCCACCCGCGCATCTGCCCGGCCCGGTCCTGGCTGCACGCACCGGTGAACAGGACTCGGAGGCGATCCCATGACCACGCCGGACACCGACCCCCACGGCCGCACCGACCCCCGCCGCACCGAACCCCGCCGGACCGGCCGCCGCCGCGCCGACCCCCGCCGGACCGGCCGCCGGGAGTCGCCCGACGAGCGGGCCGACCGGCCCACCGCCCCGGTCGGCTACCACCGGGTCTTCGCAGGGCGCCGCCGCAAGCCCCAACCGGTCGACTCGGCGGCCCGGTTGGTGGTGGGCGGCCTGGTCCTGCCGGCACTGACCATCGGGTCGGCGCTGCTGCTCCTGCTCCGGGTCGCGACCGACGACGCGGCGTCCTCGGGCTGGATCGCCGGTGCCGTCGTGCTCTGGTTCGCGTTCTCCTGGCTGCTCCTGCCGGTCCTGCACCTGCGCCGGGACGACGGGTACTCCGGCCCGCCGTCCGCCGGCACCGGATCCGACCGCACGGCCCGCGCCCCGCCCGCCCGCGACCCGCCGCGGTGACGTGCGCACGGCGGGCATGAGGGTGCGGGTGTACGAAGAGTCCCCGCCGGAGAGACGCTGGGAGCAGGACTTCCACCCGGGAGGCTTCGATGATCCGTCCCCGCCGACGCCGTCCGCACACCGTGACGTCGCGGGGCGGGCCGCGCCCCCGCCGGACAGGACCCAGGAGCCGGACAGGACCCAAGGGAGGCCACCCGTGCGGATGAACGGCTCCGGGCCGAACCGGCGGGCCGTACCGCTCGGCAGCAGACGCCCCCGGGTGGCACCGCGCCGCCGGGCCCCGGTGGAGCACGCCGACCGGGCCGGGCCGGTGGAGCACGTCCCCGGAGGACTGCGAACGGCTGCCGGGTACACCTGGCGGCTGGGGCTGCTCGGCGTCGGCGCCTACCTGGTCGTCGACGTCCTCGGCCGGCTGGAACTGCCGGTCATCGCGGTGTTCATCGCGCTCGTCATCACCTCGGTCCTGCGCCCGCTGGTCGACCTGCTGGCCAGGGCGATGCCCCGCTCGCTCGCCGTCCTGATCGCCTTCCTCTGCGCCCTCGCGGTGATCGGCGGGGTCCTGGCGCTGGTCGGGACGACCGTCGCCGACGAGTGGAACCGGCTGGGCAACGAGGTGCGCGGCGGGCTCGGCCGGATCGACCGCTCGCTGACCGGCGCCCCCTTCCACCTGCGGCCCGGGACCGTCACCGACCTGCGGGCGAAGATCGGTGACTTCATCTCCACCCACCGCTCGACGCTGGTCAGCACCGCCCTCAGCGGCGCCGGCCGGGCCGTCGAGCTGGTCACCGGGCTGGCGCTCGCGGTGTTCTGCTCGGTGTTCTTCCTGCACTCCGGCGACCGGATGTGGTCCTGGGCGCAGGGGCAGCTGCCGGCCCGCCGCCGTACCGTCTGGGACCGGGCCGGGCGCGCGGCCTGGCGCACCTTCGCGGGCTACACCCGCGGCGTGCTGATCGTGGCGGCGACCAACGCCGTGCTGGTCGGCGTCGCCCTGGCGATCCTGGGGGTGCCGCTGGTCCTGCCGCTGACGGTGCTGGAGTTCGTGGCGGCGCTCATCCCGCTGATCGGCTCGCCGATCGCCCTGGCCGTCGCCTCCGTGGTCGCCCTGGCCGCGCGCGGGCCGGTGGTCGCGCTGCTGGTGCTCGCCCTGATCGTGGTCATCGGCCAGATCGAGGGACACCTGCTGCACCCACTGGTGCTCGGCTGGTCCGTCCGGATCCACCCGGTGGTCATCGCCCTGTCGGTGACCGGCGGCGCCGTCCTGGCCGGCGTCCTGGGAGCGGTGGTGGCGGTGCCGGTGGTGTCGGTCGCCTGGGCCGTGATCGGCGAACTCCGCGACCTGCGGGCCCACCGCGGCCCGCCCGGGCGCTCACGGGACGATCCCTCGGTGCCGGGCGACCGGCCGCACGGCCGCGCGGACGAGCGCCGGAGCCCGGACCCCGCCGAAGACGACCGGCGCGGCCGCTGAGTGGGCGGTGGCACTGGACGGCGGCAGACCCGACGGCAGACCCGACGACGGAGCCGGCGACGGGGACGGGGACGGGGACCGCAACACCGACAGCACGGCGGTCGGCAGGCGCACGACCGTTCCGGGCACGCCGCCCGGCACCCGGCACCACGTGCGTGGTGCTCGGGGGCACGGTCCGGCGCGTCTGTCCGCACGCAGATCGTCATCGATCTCCGCCAGCATCCGCAGCTCCCCGCGCGAGCGCCCCGGGCCTGCCACCGCCGCCACCGCCGCCACCTCCGGCGCCACGCGGGGCAGCACGAGGACGCCCGGGCGCGGGGTCACTCGGCGTGGGAGCACCCGGCGCGGAGCACCGGCTCCGGAGCAGCCGGGACGGCCCGGCTCCCGAGGACGGCGATGGCCCGTCCGGGGGACGGCCTGGCAGGATACCCATGATCGACTCCAGCGACACTCCGCACGACCGAAGGGCCCCACCGTGACCACTCCCACCAGCACCGTCGTCGAGCGCGCGGACGAGCGGCACCGGTACGAGATCCTCGTGGACGGCACGCTCGCCGGCTTCACCGAGTACCGGGACCACGAGGACCAGCGCGTCTTCTTCCACACCGAGATCGACGACGCCTTCGCCGGGCAGGGCCTCGCCGGCCGTCTCGTCCAGGACGCGCTGACCGACGTACGCGCGGCCGGCAAGCGGATCGTGCCGATCTGCCCGTACGTCGCCAAGTTCCTCACCAAGCACGAGGAGTTCACCGACATCACCGACCCGGTCACCCCCGAGGTCAAGGGCTGGCTCCGCACCCGGCTCGCCTGAGCGACCCGCCCCGCGGCGCCCTGCCCCGGGCCCGTTCTCCCGTTCCCTGGTGGGCCCGGTCGGCCCAGCGGGTGGGGTCGTTGGTCCCTGGCCGGGGCGACGGGGGGATGGGGATCCTGGTCGGCGGAGTGCGCCGGACGGGAATGGAAGGGCCTGGTGATGGGCGAGTTGGTCGCAGTGGGGGCGTTCGAGGGGCTGACGGGCGAGGTCCTGGCCGAGGCCCGGGTCCGGGTCGCCGCCGCAGCGGTGGCACCCGGCGTGGGGACGCTGGTGGAGGCGCTGCGGGTCAGGCTGGCGGCCGTGGCCGGGGGTGTGCTGGCGCAGGTGAACGCCGAGGTGGACGGTCGGCGGATCCGGGTGCAGGAGGTCGCCGCCGAGCTGGGTGAATCCCTCGACCGGGCCGCCGACGCGCTGCGCGGCAGGATCAGGGCCGTCACCGGGGCCTGGGCGCCGCGCCCGTGGCCGGGCGCCCACCGGATCGCCTCACCCGCCGGGGCGCTCGTCGACGCGTCCGCCGTGCCGCCCGTCGTCCCGTCCGCCGCGGACCGGGGGGTCGGCGGGGGCGGCGGGGACCCCCGGATCGTCAGGCGCAAGGAGCCCGCGCTGGTGTGGTGTTCGCCGGAGGCGGCCGCCCGGACCATGGACGCGATGGACTACCACATCCACCTGTTCACCGATCCGGCGACCGAGACCGACGCCGTCGTCTACCGCGTCGGGCCGACCGGCTACCGGCTGGCCCGCACCGTCGCCGCCGGACCGCCCGGCCGCCGCACCGCGCCGATCACGCTCAGTCCGTACGGCGCGCCCCGGCTGAGCGAGGCGCGGGCCGTCGACCGGCTGGTGGACGCCGAGTTGCCGTTCCTGTTCTTCGCCGACCCCGTCAGCGGGCGCGGCCGCGTGCTCTACCGGCGCTTCGACGGCCGGCTCGGTCTGATCGCGGGACGGGCCTGACCGCGGGACGGCACCGAGCCCGGGAAACCCGACGCGGCCCCCCCCCGCGGGGGGGGGGGGGGGGCGGGGGGGGGGGCGCCCCGCCGCCGGCCGGGGGGGCCGGCGGGGGGGGGGGGGGGGGGCCCTGTGTTTGGTGTG
>NZ_JBHWBZ010000053.1:15242-32076 GCF_042735475.1 Kitasatospora sp. NPDC059577
CGACGACCCGTGGGAGCGCCCCCCCCCCGCCGCGCCCCCCCCCCCCGCGCCCCCCCCCCCCCCCCCGGGCGGGCGGGCGCGCGGGGGGCGCGGTGCGGCGTCCGACCGGATCCGGCCGGGTGCGCCCGGACGTCGGGGACGGTGCGTCACATGTTGATCATGTGACCGGCGAGACCGTGGATGGCCTCCTTGACCGCCTCGCCCAGCGTCGGGTGGGCGTGCACGTTGCGGGCGACCTCGTGGACGGTCAGGTCCCACTGCTGGGCCAGCGTCAGCTCGGGCAGCAGCTCGGTGACCTCGGGGCCGATCAGGTGGGCGCCGAGCAGCTCGCCGTGCGTGGTGTCGCTGATGACCTTGACGAAGCCGATCGGGTGGCCGAGGCCGTGCGCCTTGCCGTTCGCGGTGAACGGGAACTTGGCGACCTTGACGTCGTACCCCAGCTCCCGGGCCTGCGCCTCGGTGTAGCCGAAGGAGGCGATCTGCGGCTGGCAGTAGGTGGCGCGCGGGATCATGGCGAAGTCGACCTCCATGGTCTCCGCCCCGCCGATGGTCTCGGCGGCGATCACGGCCATGGCCTCGGCGGCGTGCGCGAGCATCAGCTTGGCGGTGACGTCGCCGATCGCGAAGATGTGCTCGACGCTGGTGCGGCCGCGGCCGTCCACCGCGATGGCGTTGCGGTCGGTGAGCTTGACCCCGGTGTTCTCCAGGCCGTAGCCGTTGACCCGCGGGGCGAAGCCGATCGCCTGGAGCACCTTGTCGGCCTCCAGCACCTTCTGCTCGCCGTCCTTGGTGACGGTGACGCGGACCTTGGCGCCGGGGTCGCTGTCGTCGATCGACTCGACCCGGGTGGAGGTCAGCACCTCGATGCCCAGCTTGCGGTACTGCTTGGCGAGTTCGGTGGAGACCTCGACGTCCTCCAGCGGCACCACGCGGTCGAGGAACTCGACGATGGTGACCTTCACGCCGTAGTTGTGCAGCACGTACGCGAACTCGACGCCGATCGCGCCGGCGCCGGCGATGATGATGCTCTCCGGCAGCTGCTCGGTGAGGATCTGCTCCTCGTACGTGACGACGCGCTCGCTCAGGCTGGTGCCGGGCAGCAGGCGGGTGGTGGCCCCGGCGGCGATGACGCAGTGGTCGAAGGTGACGACGTCGAAGCCGCCGCCGCTGAGCGCGACCTGCAGGGTGTGGTCGTCGACGAAGGTGCCCCAGCCGTCGTACTCGGTGATGCCGTTCTTCTTCATCAGGTAGTGGACGCCCTTGACCCGGCCGTCGGCCACCGAGCGGCTGCGGCGGAACGCCTCGCCGAAGTCGAAGGTCACCTGGCCCTCGACCTTGATGCCGAAGGTCTTGGCCTCCTTGGTGAAGATGTGGGCGAGCTCGGCGTTGCGCAGCAGGGCCTTGGAGGGGATGCAGCCGACGTTGAGGCAGACGCCGCCCCAGTACTTGGCCTCGATGACCGCGACCTTCAGGCCCAGCTGGGCCGAGCGGACGGCGGCGGTGTAGCCGCCGGGGCCCGCGCCGAGGACGACGACGTCGTAGTGCGTGCTCATGTTGCTGACTCCTCCGAGGGTGTCACGGTGTCGTGATCTCGGTCCCATGGTGGCAGGACCGGGCTCGGCGCACCCACCGGGTCTCGGCGGATGCGCTCCGCGCGGCACCGTACAGGCCCGGGGCCGGATTGTCAGTGGTCTCCGCTACGGTGACCGCACCGGCGCCCATCAGGGACGATGACGGAGGGGAGGGAGCGGTGGCACGGTCGGAGGCGGCGTTCGCGGTGCGTACGGCGGGCGGGTGGGCCCGCCGCCCGAGGACGGCAGCGGGCCCACCCGGGCATCAGGCCGCCACGTCGTCGGCGCAGCCGCCCACTCCGGCGTCGTTCGTGCCGCTGGTGCCGGGGCTGCCCGCGCCCACGGCCGCCGACTTCCCGGTCGGGGCCGGCGCCGGTACGGGCCGCTGGAGGGAGGAGAGGTCCCAGGCGTAGGTGCCCACGGCGTTGGCGATCACGTCGATGTTGACGTCGAAGGCGTCCATGTCGATGTTGCCGAGGTTGTCGCAGGCCTTGTGGTAGCAGGTGTCGTAGGCGGTGCCCGCCGTGCCGCCGTAACGCTCCGCCTGCTCCGGGGACTTGATCTTCTCGGCGCCGGTGTCGGTGCCGCCGGCCGGGATGCCGGCGTCGATGAACGGACCGTAGTCGGAGCGGCCGTCGAAGGCGGTCGGGTCGTGCGGCAGGCCGAGGCCGTCCAGGTAACCGGTGATGTCGCGTTCGATCTGCGCCGAGCCCTCGGGGCCCGCGCCGCCGCCGGCGCTGCCGGAACCGTTGTAGACGAACTGCGCGTAGTTGGGGGAGGCGATCATGTCGAAGTTGAGGTAGAGCCGGATCTTCTTCCGATCCGCCTCGGAGAGTGACGCCACGTACGCCTCGGAACCCTTGAGGCCGAACTCCTCGGCGGACCACCAGGCGAATCTGACCTTGTTCTTCACCGGGTGGACGTTGAGGTTCTCGGCGACCTCCAGGATGCCCGCCGAGCCGGAGCCGTTGTCGTTGATGCCGGGCCCGGCCGGGACGGAGTCGAGGTGCGCCCCGACCATCACGGTGTTGGCCGGGTCGCCGCCGCGGGTCTCCGCGATGACGTTCCAGGTCTTGCGCGGCTCCATGAAGGTGCGGAGGTCGAGGGTCACCCGGACGGGCCCGGCGGCCGCCCCGGCGGCCAGTGCCTCACCGGCCGCCTTGGTGATCCCGCCGGTCGGGACCTTTCCGGCGGTCGGGTCCCCGAGGGTGCCGTTGAGGTCACCGTCGGCGTTGTTGTAGATGAGCGCGCCGGCCGCGCCCGCCGCCGCCGCGGCGGCCTGCTTCTGGGCGAAGCTGCACCCGCCCCGCCGGATCAGGGCGACCTTGCCGGTGAACCCGCCCGCCGGGTAGTCGGTGGCCGCGCAACCGGTGGTGGCGCTGACCGGCGCGACGGCCAACTCGGCGGTCAGGCCCGCGTCCGGGCCGCTCACCGAGTACGTCATCGCGATCACGGGGACGGACTCGGCCTTCGGCGACAGCACGTCGAGCCGCTGGGTCCGGGCCTCGAAGAAGGTGTACTCGAACTCCTGCTTGGACACCTTGAGTCCGGCGCGCCGCGCCCGGTCGTAGACGTACTGCGCGGACTGCTCGTGGCCCTTCGAACCCGCCACCCGGGTGCCGTCGTTGCGGTCGGCGATCCGCTGCAGCGCGGCCAGGGTGTCGCGGGCGGTCTCGGCGTCGCTCGCCTCGACCAGCCGCGCGGCCAGCTTGGCGCCCTTGCGCGCCGGGTCGGGGTCGGCCACCGCGTTCCCGGCACCGGCCAGCAGCAGCGGGGTGACCAGGGTGGCAACGGTCAGTGCGGCGCCCGCGCCGCGCCGGGCGGCGGCGCCGCGTGAGCGCGGTAACGGGGTGGCGTTGTCCGGCCGGGTGGCGCGGTCGTTCGTGGTGGAGCGGTCGAGCGGGGAGGTCGAGCGACGGGTGCGCAGCATCAGGGCGACTCCTTCCGACGGGCCGTGAACTCACGATTTGACAGGACCGGAATCGCCTTGCCAAGCCCGCCGCGCGGCCCGCGGGATGCGCGCGGGGGGATGCGCGGTGATATTGGAGGAGTGGGGCCGTCTCATCCAGGAGTGTGACCACATGTCCATGATGGATAAGCTCAAGAGCCTGCTGAAGGGCCACGAGGAGCAGGCCGACAAGGCCGTCGACAAGGCTGGTGACACCGTCGACGAGCACACCCAGGGCACGTACGGCAGCCAGGTGGACACCGCCCAGGAGCAGATGAAGAACCAGTTCCGGGACGAGCCGCCGGCGCAGTAGCGCCGCCCGCCGTCCAGGCGGGCGCCACCCCGGTCCGGCCGAGCGGCCGGGCCGGGGTCCGGCTCTCCGCGCCCTGTCGGGGGGCTCAGCTGTCGCCCGGGTCCGTCCGTCCGGCGCCGCGGGGCGGGTCGTCGCCGGTGGCACCGCAGGGCGGGTCGTCGCCGGTGGCACCGCAGGGCGGGTCGTCGCCGGTGGCACCGCAGTTCTCGCACGGTTCCGGACCGGACCGCTCCCGCAGCCGTCCGCACTCCGGGCACACCCGCTCCAGCCAGCAGGCCGACTCGCCGCCTTCGTCCATGCCGCCGATTCTGCTCCCGGCACCCGACCGACGGCGAGTAGACACTGTCTACGCCACCCTGGTAGACAGTGTCCATGACTGATCAGGACAGGGACCTCCGCGCCCGACTGGTGGCCGCCGGCGTCGAACTGGTGACCACCGGGGGCGTCCAGGCACTCGGACTGCGCGAGATCGCCCGCCACGCCGGGGTCTCGCACGGAGCGCCCCGCCGCTACTTCCCCACCCACCGCGAACTGCTCGCCGCCATCGCGCAGCAGGGCTTCGGCCGGCTCACCGACACGCTCGCCGGTGCCGACGCCCTCGCCGCCGGCACCGGCGGCGACGCCCGCAGCCGCCTCGACGCGCTCGCCCGCGCCTACCTCGGTTTCGCCGCCGCCAACCCCGGCATGTTCGAGCTGATGTTCCGTCACGACCTGCTGGAGGGCAGCGGTGCGGAACTGCGCCGCACCAGCGTGCCGCTGTTCCTCACCTTCGTCGGCTTGGTCTCCGAGGTGCACCCGGACGGCGACGACCCGGCCACCGCCACCGCCGCCCTGTGGTCCAACCTGCACGGCCTGGCCCAGCTGCGCACCTGGGGCAGCCTCCGGCTCATCACCGGCGGCGAGGACGTCGAACCGCTGCTGCGCGCCGTGCTGGACGCCCACCTCGGCCCGGCCGCCCGGTGACACCGCGGCTCCACCGCCGGCTCACCCTCGCCGCGAGCATCACCGGCGCCGTCCTGGTCGCCCTCGACGGCACGGTGCTGACCGTCGCCCGGCCCGTCCTCCAGCGTGACCTGCACGCCTCCGTCGCCGCCGTCCAGTGGGCCGGCACCGGCTACCTCGTCACCGTCGCCGCCCTGCTGGTCTTCGCCGGCCGGCTCGGCGACCGCTACGGGCACCGCCGCGTCTTCGCCCTCGGCGTGGCGGGCTTCGCCGCGAGCTCCGCCGCGATCGCCGTCGCGCCCGGCATCGGCTGGGTCATCGCCCTGCGGGTGGTCCAGGGCGTGGCGGGCGCCCTGCTGCAGCCGGCCACCCTCGGCATGCTGCGCACCGCCTGGCCCGCCGACCGGCTGGCCGGTGCGATCGCGGTGCGCACCGCGGCGATCGGGCTCGCGGCGGCGGCCGGGCCCCTGGTCGGCGGAGCGCTCACCGCGCACTTCGGCTGGCGGTCGGTCTTCCTGGTCGGCCTCCTGCCCGCCGGGGCCGCACTGCTCGCGGTCCTCGCCGTGCCGTCCGCGGCACGACCGGCGGCGGCCGCACCCGGCGGCGGGCTCGACCTGCCGGGCGCGGCCCTGCTCGCACTGGCCCTGGCCTGCCTCGTGCAGACCCTGGTCACCCTGCCGGACTCCGGCTGGTCGGCCGGCACCGCGCTCGGCCTGGCGGTGGCCGGAGTGCTCGGCCTCGCCCTGGCCCGGCACGAGCGGCGCACCGCCCGTCCACTGCTGCCACCCGCCCTGCTCCGCTCGCCGGCGGTCGCACCGCCGCTCGGGGTCCTGCTCGCGACCTCGGCGGCGCTCCAGGGCGTGCTCTTCCCGGCGACGTACTACCTGCAGGACGTGCTGGGGCTCGACCCGCTGCAGAGCGCACTGCGGGCGGCGCCGCTCGCGGTGGCGATGATCGTCGCGGCGGCGACCTCGGCCCGGCCGGCCAAGCGTCACGGCGAGCGCGCCGTGGTGCTGGTGGGGACGGTCCTGGTCACGTCGGGCGCATTGCTCACCGCCCGGCTCGGCCCCGGTTCGGGGACCGTCGGGATCACCGTCTGCTTCCTGCTGCTGGGGGCCGGATTCGGCGCGGTGATGGCGACGGCCACCGCGCTGGTGGTACGGGGCGCGTCCACCGGCGAGGCCGGCGTCGCGGGCGGGTTGCAGCAGACCGCGCTGAACGTCGGCCCGGCCCTCGGAATCGCGCTGGCCACGACCACCACCGGCAGCGGCGACCCCGGCGCCGCGCTGACGCCCTCCGCCCTGGCCATGGCCGCCCTGGCGGCGGCGGGGACCCTGCTCGCCGCACGGCTGCCGGACGGCACCGGACGGGCACCGGAGTCCGTCACACGCCCGTGACGCCGTCGACGCACTCGCGGAGCAGGTCGGCGTGGCCGTTGTGGCGGGCGTACTCCTCGACCAGGTGGACCAGGATCCAGCGCAGCGAGACGGTCTCCGAGCCGAGCGCCGCGGCGGCTCCGGCGGAGAGCGGGCCCGCGGCGTCCAGGGACGCCGACGCGGTCAGCTCGCGCCCGAGGTCGATCTCCGCCCGCCAGCGCGCCAGTGCCTCGGCGGCCCCCCGCCCCGGGTCCAGCGCGTACCCGTCGGGGTTGTCGGCGCCGTACACCGGCGGCACCTCCAGGCCGGCGAACACCCGCTGGTACCAGGTGCGTTCGACCTCGGCGAGGTGCTGCACCAGACCCAGCAGGGTCATCGTCGACGGCGGTACGGCGGCCAGCCGGACCTGACGGTCGTCGAGCCCGGCGACCTTCGTGGCGAGCGTGGCCCGCTGGAAGTCCAACCAGCTCTCCAGCATGGTCCGTTCGTCGGCGTGCGCAGGCGGAATCGGCCGCCCGTCCGGGGTGGATGCCATGCCCGCCACCCTCGCACAGCCGGCACCCTCCGCGCGCCCGCGCCGGTCCGGGGCGGGCGCTCGGCGGGCGCCGCGGCCGCCGCGGCCGCCGCGGGTCACTCGGCGCTTCGGAGCACCCTCAGTTCGTCGGCCGGCGCCGGGTGCGGTGCGGGCGCGGGGCGCGAGGCCTCCGGCTGCTCCCGTGCCGCCGGTCGCTTCGGTACCGCCGGTCGTTTCGGTGCAGCCGACGCCCGAGGCCGTGCGAGGGCCGCCAGCAGGGCGAGCTGCAGGACCGCGCCCACCACCGGTCCGAGCCGGACGCCCGACACTCCCAGGGGCCCCGACAGCGCGGCCGAGGTGACGAGTTGGGCGCCGAGCCCGACCAGGACGGACAGCACCACCGGGCGGCCGGCACCCGCCGCCTGGTGGAACCCACCGAGGGCCACCACCAGCGCGTACGGGAGCAGGTAGAGCGCCGCCATCCGCAGGAACCCGACGGACTGCGCCGCCACCGCCGGGTCGTCGGTGAACAATGCGGTCAGCGGGGCGGCGAGCGTCGCGGACAGCACCGCCGCCACCGCACCGACGAGCGCGGCCAGCCGTCCGGTGGCGCGGTGCAGGGTGCGCAGCGCGCCGCCCTCCCCCGCGCCGGTGAGGCGGGCGGCCTCGATCGCGGCGGCCTGGCGCAGCGCGTAGAAGGCCATGGTGACGACGAGCAGCACCCGGTAGCCGACGCCGTAGCCGGCCACCGCCGCGACACCGAAGCCCGCCACCAGCGCGAGTTGGGCCGTACCGACGGCCATCCGGGCGGTGAAGTCCAGGCCGAACGGCGTGCCCGCGCGCACGATCCGCGCCGCCGCCGCGCGCACTGCCCCGGCGGCCCGGGCCGGCCGGGGCCACGGCTGCGGCCGCGCCGACAGCCGCAGGGTGACGGCGAGGGCGACCGCCCGGGAGGCGGCCAGCGCCAGCGCGGCGCCCGGTACACCGAGGGCGGGCAACGGGCCGGCGCCGAGGATGAGCAGCGGGTCGAGGACGAGCAGCAGGGCGTTGGAGAGCAGGGCGATCCGCATCGGGGTGCGGGTGTCGCCCGCACCCTTGAACAGTTCGTCGGCGACCCGCTGACCGAAGAACAGCGCGAAGGCCGGGAAGGCGACGGTGAGGTACGCGGCGGCGTGGGCGGCGGCCTCGCCGTCCAGGAAGGCGCCCGCGAGCCGGTCACGGAGCAGGAAGCCGGGGACGGCGAGGGCGAGACTGCCCGCGGCACAGAGCCACCAGGCGGCGCGGGTGGTGCGGGCGGCCTCGTCGTGGTCGCCGGCGCCGAGTGCGCGGGACAGCCGGACGCTGGTGCCGGAGCCGACCACCAGGACGAGCCCGAGGAGCAGGTTCTCGACGGTTCCGGCCAAGGTGACGGCGGCGACCGCGGCCCCGCCGAGACCGGCCACCCAGAGCGTGCCGATCACCGAGGCGACCACCCCGGACAGCAGTTCCGCGTAGACGGGTACGGCGAGCGCCGTGAGTCGGGACAGATGCCCGCGCATGATTCCTCCCCTGTTCCGCCGTCCGGGGCCTGCTCGGGGCCCTTCGGCCGGAGCCCGGACGGCAACCTCGAATAGAGATACATCGATTCGAGGTACATCGGCAAGAGATATCATGACCGCTCCACCGGCGCGCTCCGACGGAAGGGCCCCGACCGTGCTGACCCTCGCGATCCTCGGCTTCCTGTACGACCAGCCGCTGCACGGCTACGAACTCAAGTCCCGGATCACCGGCCTGACCGGGCACGTCCGGCCGGTCAGCGACGGCGCGCTCTACCCCGCCATCGCCCGGCTGGAGAAGGCCGGCCTGCTCTCCCGCCGCAGCGAACCCGGCACCGGCGCAGCGCCGCGCCAGACCCTGGAACCGACCGTGGACGGCCGGGCCGAGCTGCTGCGGCGGCTGGCCGACCCGGAACAGGCCGAGATCACCGACCAGATCCGGTTCTTCACGCTCACCACGTTCCTGCACCACCTCGCCGACCCGGCCCGGCAGGCCGCCGTCCTGCGCCGCCGGCTGGCCTTCCTGGACGCGCCGAGCAGCTTCTTCTACGACGGGGAAGGCCGGCCGGTCAGCGCCGAGCAGGAGCCCAATCCGTTCCGGCGCGGCATGCTGCTCGTCGCCCGGGCCTCCACCGCCGCCGAGCGGGCCTGGCTGACGGAGACCATCGCGGAGCTGGAGCGATCCGGACGGCCCGCCTGACCCGGACGCCGCCGCCCTCCGGGAACGCCCCAACGCCCGAACGGCCGAACGGAATCACGTCCTTCCACACCTGGCCCCAGCGGGCCCCCGCGTGGCTATGATGATCCGCCTCACGTCCTCGGCGTCCCTCCGCGGCGTGATCCGCCACCGCGCCCCGCCGTCCCCCTGGAGGCCGCCGTGCCCACTGCCGAGACCGCAGCCGCCCGCCCCGCACCGATGAAGCGGGACGACATCCCCGGCTGGTTCTTCAGTCTCGATCGGGCCGCCTTCGGCCACCTGCTGTCCGCCCAGACCACCGCCGGCGTCACCGGCGACATCCTGGAGCTCGGGAGCTATCTGGGCCGCAGCGCCGTCCTGCTCGGCGACCACCTGCGGCCGGGCGAGCGGCTGACGGTCTGCGACCTGTTCGACTCCGAGGCCGGCGACGAGGACAACGCCGCCGAGATGGACATGTCCTACCGGAAGACGCTGACCCGAAGCGCCTTCGAGGCCAACTACCTGGCCTTCCACAGCGAACTGCCCGAGATCGTGCAGGCGCCCACCTCGGTGCTGGCCGACGGCCGGATCCCGGCCGGCAGCTGCCGGTTCGTCCACGTCGACGCCTCCCACCTGTACGAGCACGTCGCCGGCGACATCGCCGTCGCGCGGGCCGCGCTCACCGGGAACGGCCTGGTCGCGCTGGACGACTACCGCTCCGAGCACACCCCCGGCGTCTCGGCGGCGGTCTGGGAGGCGGTCTTCACCGGCGGACTGCGCCCGGTCCTGCTCACACCGATGAAGTTCTACGGCACCTGGGGCGACGCCGCGGCGGCCCGGCAGGTCCTGCTGGCGCGGGACTGGCGGGCCGACGGCTACACGGTGGACGAGGACACCATCGCCGGGGCGCGCGTCCTGCGCCTCAACTACCAGGTCAAGGCCCCGGTCCTGCGCTCCGCCCCGCGCCGGCTGGCGCTGGAGCTGCTGCCGCCCGTCGCCACCAAGGCGACCCGCCGGATGCTCAGGACGCTGCGCGAGCGGCGCGCGGCGCCGCCGGTGGCCAGCGCCTGAACCCGGCCGCCCGGCCTCTCCACCCACCGACCCGTCCGCCCGCCCGGCCGCCGTCGGACCGCCCACCGTCGGACATCGCACCGTCGGACCGCCGCAGGTCAGCGCCCGGCGGTCCGCGGGAGCGGGCGGTGCCCGTTCCCGCTCCCGCTCCCGCCGACGACTCCGGCGCGGACACCTCCCCCGGACCCGGGTGCGCGCTCCGGACGCACGGGCCGGCACCCGGGCGACCCCCTCGCGGCCGTCGACCGCCGGGACGACGTGCCGCACCTCGCACGGCACCCGATCACCCGGACAGCCGCGCCGACCTTCCCGTCCCGGAACCCTTGACGCCCGCGCGGCATACGAAAGTGTTTTACGCCTTTCCTATTGTCGCCGATACCTTCACTCCAACGTGGGAATCTCCTTTAAAGATTTGCCCACGGAACATTAAAGGCCGCATAGTGATGACACCTCGGTTTGGTCTAGCGAACACCAAGTTCAGGCAAAGTCATCCGGATGAGGAGAAGGCCTTGTTCCACGGAACCACGACGACGGACACCCCCGGACAGCGCCTCCGCGCGGAGATCGCGGGCCCCGGCACCACGCCCCTGATCGGCGTCTACGACATGTACTCGGCCTCCATCGCGGCCGAGCACTACAACGGCATGTTCGTCTCCGGCTTCGGCTTCGCGGCCTCCTACTACGGGCTGCCCGACATCGGCTTCATCGCCTGGCCGGACATGGTCGGCTTCGTCGAGCGGCTGCGCGGCGCTTTCCCCCGGCACCACCTCCTGGTCGACATCGACGACGGCTACGTCGATCCCGAGGTGGCCTGCCACGTCGTGCGCAGGCTCGAACGCATCGGCGCCTCGGGCGTGATCCTGGAGGACCAGAAGCGGCCGCGCCGCTGCGGCCACGCGGACGGGAAGCAGGTCCTCCCGCTGGAGGAGTACCTGGAGAAGCTGGAGCTCGTCCTCGCCAACCGGACGGACCTCGTGGTGGTCGCCCGCACCGACGCCACCGAGGAGGAGGACATCCTGCGCCGCGCCCGGGCGCTCGCCGCGACGGACGCCGACGTGGTGCTGGTCGACGGCGTGCGCAGCGAGGAGTGGATCCGCCGGATCCGCGCGGTGGTCGGCGACAAGCCGCTGTTGTTCAACCAGATCGCGGGCGGCAAGTCCCCCCGGCTGTCGCTCTCGGAGCTGACGGAGCTGGGGGTGGACGTCGCCATCTACAGCACACCGTGCCTGTTCGCGGCGCACCGGGCGATGGAGGAGGCGCTGGCCGGGCTGAAGGTCGCCGACGGGCGGCTGCCCGCCGCAGCGGAGGAGGACCGGCAGATCGGTGTGCGGGAGTCCACCGAGTTGCTGGAGCGGAACATCGCCCGCTCTCGGGAGCTGACGGCGGTGACGGTGTGACGGCCGGTCGGCGCGGGCCCGCCCCGCCCTCGGCGGCCGCCGCCCTGCGGGCCGGTGTGCTGGGGGTGGCCGGAGCGTGCGCCCTGCTCGCGGCCGGCGCCGCACCCGCGGCGGCGGGCGGGTCCCTGATCACCGTCGTGGACAACTCCAACGCCGATTCGTGGCTGGAGGTCGACCGGACGGCCAATCTCCAGAACGGCAGCGGTTCGGCGGGCAGCGACCACGACGGCGCGGGCTCGCTGGTCGGCGGTCTCCTGGGTCCGGCGCCGCCGGCCGGGCCCGCGCGCCGCCCGGTGACGGGAGGCGGTCCGTGACCGACCGTCCGGCAGGCTGGGACCAGCCGGAGCGACCGCCAGGGCAGCGTCGGCACGGGCAACGCCGCCAGGGGCAACACCGGCCTGCGCTGGGCGCGCGTGTGCAGGTGCCTCGGTGGCTCGATCCGTACCTGGCGGCGTTGGCCGGGACGGTCGGCCTGGCCGCGCTGTTCCCGGCCTCCGGCGGGTCGGCGCGGGTCGCCGGGTCGGCCTGCGACCTCGCGGTGACACTGCTGTTCTTCCTCTACGGCGCCCGGCTCTCGACCCGCGAGACGCTGGCCGGTCTGCGGCACCTGCGGTTGCACGGGCTGGTCCTGGCCGCCACCTTCGTCCTCTTCCCGCTGCTCGGGCTCGCCACGGCACTGCTCACCCCGGTACCGCTGACCGCGCCGCTGCAGACCGGGGTGCTGTTCCTCTGCCTGGTGCCCTCGACGGTGCAGTCCTCGGTGGCGCTCACCGGCGCCGCCGGGGGCGACGTCCCGGCGGCGATCTGCGCGGGCACCTACTCCGGCCTGGCGGGGCTGTTCCTCACCCCGCTGCTGGCGGCCCGGCTGCTGGGCTCGCACACGGAGCTGTCCGCCGACGGGCTGCTGCGGATCGGGCTCCAGCTGCTCGCCCCGTTCCTGCTGGGGCAGTTGCTGCGACCGTGGATCGGCGGGCTGCTGGACCGTCACCGGCGGTCCCTGGCCCCGGTGGACCGCGTGTCGATCCTGCTCGTGGTCTACACGGCGTTCAGCGCGGCGGTGGCCCAGGGCATCTGGCGCCTGGCCACGCCGGTCGCCCTGCTCGGGCTCCTCGCGGTGCTGCTGTTCCTGCTCGCCGCCGCTCTCGCGGCCACCGCACTCGGGGCGCGGCTGCTGGGGCTCGACCGGTCCGCGAGCATCGCGGCCGTTCTGTGCGGTTCGCAGAAGAGCCTGGCCAACGGCCTGCCGATGGCCACGGTCCTGTTCGGGTCGCAGGCGGGGCTGATGGTGCTGCCGCTGATGCTCTACCACCAACTGCAGCTGGTGGCCGGAACGGTCCTCGCCGGGCGCTGGTCCCGGGTGCCGGCCGCAGCCGCACCCACGGATCGGCCCGGCGCGCAGCAGGACGACGGGCATCAGGACGACGGACAACAGGCCGACGGACAGGCGCCGTCCGCGCTCACCGGTCCGGTCGTGCCACCAGCACCCGGGTGACTCCCCGGCGCAACCGGGCCGAGGCCCCGGGCAGGTGCACCAGCCAGTGCAGCCGCTCGGCCGTGGGCTCCGGCCTCCGGGCCAGTTCCAGCACCGCCGCGTACGGGCGCGCGTCCTCCCTCAGCCGCGTGGCCAGGAGATCGATGAACCCGTCCAACGCCTCGCCCGTGAGGGCGGGGTGCGCGGCGATCAGTTCGAGCAGGAGGTTCTCGTTCCAGGTGGTGTTGCGCCGGAGGGACAGCGAGACCAGCAGGTCGGTGGGCGCGGCGGCGTTCTTGGCGATCGCGTGCCAGACGAACGGGTACTCGCCCCGGGCCAGTCGGCGCAGCACGTCCGGGTTCGAGGTCCGTTCAGCCAGCCGCCGGTAGTCTCCACCGTCGTGCAGGTGGCCGAGCGCCTCGATGTCGTCCATCGCGTCCGCGGCGTTCACCAGGGCCCTCGCCGCGGTGCCCGTCGGGTCCGCATGGCCGGTCGCGTTCGCGGTGCATGTCTTGTCCGCGGTGCCCGTCGGGCTGGTGTCGTTCATGTCGAGGCGTGACCCTAGCAGGCAGCCGCGGACTCACCCCGCGGGGGTGCTGAGGGTCGCGGCCGGCAGGACGGGCAGCGGGCCCGGGGGCGGCATCGTCCAGGCGTCCGGGGCGGGGGCGAACGGCCCCCTGCGGTCCAGGAGTTGGGCGAGGGCTGCCTCACGGGCGCGCTCCACCTGACGGTGGGTGGCCTCGTCGATCAGGCCGAGGCGCCGGGCCTGGGCGTACTCGTCCTCGTCCTTCCAGGTGTGCGTCGCCAGATCGGGGGTGATCACCAGGTCCAGGAAGAGGTCGAGGGTGTCGATGCCGATGGCCGTCCGCCGGTAGGGGCGCTCGAAGTTGACGTACCAGCGCAGCGGCCGGCCCTCGGGCGTCAGGAAGCGGTGCACGCTGTACGGCTCGCCGGCGACGAACCGGCTGAGCACCACGGTGTCGCGCCAGACCCAGTGGTCGAGTTCCCACTGACCGGCGGCGAGGTCGTCGATGCCGCGCTTGCGGACCGCGACGTCGCCCGCCCGCCGCGCGGTGGTCCAGCTCGACGGGGCCAGGCTCGCGATGCCGGGGCGGGCGGTCATCGTCAGGTCGGCGCCGTCGTCGGCGAGGACGGTGTACGGCATGGCCGTCCAGACCCGGCCGTACGCGATGTCCCGGCGGACGGCGGTACTCCCGGGGGTGAAGCGCTCCGCGGTCACCGGACGTAGTAGGCCCGGTTGTGGGCGGCGACCGGCGGGGACTGGTAGGTCCAGACCCCGGCGGCCGGGGCGTCGGCGATCAGGTGGGCGAGGTCGCGGGCGGACTCCTCGGCGGGGTTGCCGAGGTCGAGCCGGACGCGGTCGGCGGTGCGGTCGTCCAGGGCGTAGTAGCGGTAGGGCTGGTACACGGTGAGCGGCCCGGCGAGGAGCTTGCCCTCGTCGTCGGTGCCGTAGCCGGTGATCGGGGTGTTGGTGACCGCTTCGGGGGTGAGGCCGGCCAGGTTCACGTCCAGGGCGAGGAGTTCCTCGTCGTGGCGGTCCAGCCCGTCGGGCCCGAGGCCGGCGCGGCGGCAGGACACGGTCCAGCGTTCGCGCACGGCGGGCGCGTTGAGGGAGGGCAGCGTGGTCTCGAACCAGCCCGGGTGCTTGGGCTCGGCGTAGAGCCGGCGTCCGGCGTCGATGGCCAGCAGGTTGTCGCAGAGCACGTGCAGCCGGGCGATGCCGAGCAGTTTGGTCTGGTCGTACCCCCGGGCGTACTGGCCGTAGTTGACCACCGGGATCCGGTCCTCGGCGAACAGCGGGTGGGCGATCAGGTTGATCTCCAACTCCTGGGTGATGCCGCCGCCGTTCGGGTACTGGGCGAAGTAGAGCTGGTAGTTCAGCGACACGCAGGCCCCGCCGTCGAACGCGGCGGCCTGCAGCCCGGGGTGGCGCTTGCCGAGCAGTTCGCGGGCCCGCTCGTGGTCGACCAGGTAGTCGACGCCGATGTTGTGCAGCGCGCCGTAGTGGAACGGCAGGTGGTACGGCTCCGGTACGGGCGGCAGCGGCATGCCGGTCATGAGGGCTCCGAGGATGAAGGGGGTACGGGGGTACGGGACGTGGCCGGTGTCGTGACGGTCGCCGGCCGGTGCAGCTCCAGCAGGTCCCGGTGCATCCGCTCGGCGCTGCGCAGCGCGAGCGCGGCCATGGTGAGCGAGGGGTTGGAGGTGCCGAGCGAGGGCATGGAGCCGCAGCCGACGGCGTACAGGTTGGGGTGGTCCCAGCAGCGCTGCCAGTGGTCGACCACGGAGGTGGCGGGCGAGTCGCCCATGATGTGGGTTCCGCCGGCGTGGCCCGCGCCCCGGTAGCCGTGGACCGCTCCCCGGTGCTCCAGCCGGCCCGGCCAGCCCTCCGCCGGGTAGGCGGTGTGGTCCTCGGCGCCCAGCAGGGCGAAGAGCTGGTCGGAGACGCCCCGGGCGGAGGCCATGCCCTCGCGGACGTAGTCGGACAGGTCGTAGCGGACGGCCGGCGCGGGGAGGCCGAGCGGGTCGCGCCGGTCCGGGTCGAGGGTGACCCGGTTGGCCGGGTCGGCGGGCTGTTCCAGTTCGAACTGGAGCGAGAACTGGCGGCCGAGCCGGTCGCCGAGGCGTTCGCGCAGTTCCTTGCCGCGCAGTCCGGCGGCGAGCATCGCGGCGGCCTCCGCCTCCGGCGGCCCACCGGCCCAGGACCAGCCCCAGTTGCCGATCTCGATCCGGAACGGGGCCCGGCGGTCGCGGCCGGGGCCGAAGCGGAAGGCCTCCAGGCCGCTGGTGGAGCCGGGCCCCCGGTGGGGGCCGACCGGGCGGGGCATCAGGCCCCAGGTGAGCAGGGCCGGGTGGTCCATCAGGTTGCGCCCGACCTGGTCGCTGCGCTCGGCCAGACCGGAGAGCAGCAGCAGCCGGGCGTTCTCGATCGCGTGCGCGGCGAGCACCACCAGGTCCGCCGCCACCCGGTGGGTCGCACCGCCGGACAGGTACTCGACTCCCCCGGCACGCCCGGTCCGCGGGTCGGCGAGCACCCGGGCGACCACGGCCCCGGTGCGCAGCTCGACCCCGGAAGCCCAGCGTGCCTGGGTGCGCAGCGGGGTGTACTTGGCGCCGCTCGGGCAGGCCGGGACACAGCCGGCGCTGCCCGCGCAGAGCGGTCCGTCGGCGGAGCCGGGACGGACCGGCACCCCGGTGGTCGGCACCCCGTTGCGGGCGTGCGGGGTGTGGGTGACGGCGAGCCGGGCGGGCCCGGGCACGACGGGGTCGCGGACGGTCCGGCCGTCGAGGGCGTCGGCCAGCTGCCGGTCGAGGAAGCTGGCGGGGATGGCGCGCATCGGGAAGGCGTAGTCGTCGGGGATGGGCAGTCCGACGGCGCTGCGCTGCTCCCCGGCGTCGGCGGCGACGCCGAGTTCGTGCTCGGCGTCGCGGTAGTGCGACTCCAGGTCGTGGTAGCCGATCGGCCAGTTGCGGCCGTGTCCGAGGTCGCCGGTGCGGAAGTCCTCGGGGTGCATGCGCGGGGCGAGTCCGGTCCAGAGCAGGCCGGTGCCGCCGTTGGCGCGCAGGTAGCCGCTGGCGTACGGCAGCGGCCCGTACTGGCGGAGGTGTCCGGTGGCGGTGAAGCCGCCGCCGGGCAGTCCGGTGAGGTCGGTGACGTCGGGTGACGGCGCCTCGGGGTTGTGCGGGTAGGGCGAGGTGGGTGGTCCGCCGCCGGCCGCGCGGTGGGCGGCCGAGGCTTCGGCACCGGTGGGCGCGGGTCGTCCCGCCTCCAGGACGAGCACCCGCCACCCCTGTGCGCCGAGGCGGTGGGCGACCAGGCTCCCGGCGAAGCCGGCGCCGACCACGACGGCGTCCCAGTGGGCGGTCACCGGCTCTCGTCCCGTCGGGGGGGGGGGCGGCGGGGGGGGCCCGGCGGCGGGGGGGGCGCCGGGGGGCGCGCGGGCCCCCCCGCGGGCCCCCCCGGCCCGGGCGCGCCGCGCCCGCCCCGGCGGCGCGGGG
>NZ_JBHWBZ010000053.1:32086-68817 GCF_042735475.1 Kitasatospora sp. NPDC059577
GGGGTGTGTTTTTTTTAACCGCCCCCCCCCCCCGCGGGGGCCCGGGGGGGCCCGCCCCCCCCCGCGCCCCGGGGGCCCCCCCCCCCCGGGGGCGCGGCGGCCCAGCTGCCGTACCCGGGCGCGGCGGCCCCGGGCGGGACGGCCCGGAAGGTCCGCCAGACCAGGCCCCGGTCGTGGGCGCGGGCGGAGCTGGGCGCCTCGCCGGGCCAGGCGCCGACGTACCAGAGGTGCACAAGGGCGTGCTCGTCCCGGACCCGGTGGGCCAGCACGGTGCGGTGGTGCTCGTCCGCCATGCCGGTGGCGCGCAGTTCGGGCACGTCGAAGCCCGTGAGCTCGGCGCAGACGCGCAGGAACTCGTCCAGGTCGGCCAACTCGTCGGCCTCGGCGGCCTCGACGGGGTCCCAGCGCTCCGCGAGGTCGTAGTCGGCGGGGCGGTCGTCGGACACGGACACGCGGGTACCCCCACGATCGGCAGCGGATGGCCAGGGAAGGAACGGCTGGCCAAGACATGACAGGCCCGGAGGGCCACGCCTCGTCGCACGGCCCGGCCTGTCACCGCGATCCTGCCTCCCGCCCTCACCACCGGAAACCCGTTGCCCGAATCTGCCCGGACTTGATCACCAGTCGCCCGATCGACGACCCGCATCGTTCGTATCCCGCCCGTTTCCGGACCGTACCGGTCGGTGCCGCACTGCACGGCCCGCGCTCCGGACGTCAGTCCAGGGAGCGCACCGCTGCCAGGACGTCCAGGCCCAGCTCCGGGTCCGCGTCCTCGGGCAGGCTGACGGAGAGCCGGGTGACCAGGCCCGCGTACCGGCGCCGCACCTCCCGGGCCACTTCCTCGACCGAACCGGACACCGCGAAGGCGTCGAACACCTCGTCGTCGATCAGCGCGGCCATCTCCGCCCAGCGCCCGCGCACCGAGTGGGCGTGCAACTCCTCCTGCAGGTCCTCCCAGCCGTGCTGCGCCAGCACCGGACGGTAGGCCGGCGTGGAGGCGTAGAAGGCGAGCCGCTCGCGCGTCGCGGCGCGGCCGGCCGCCAGTTCCTCCTCGGTGCGTCCGACGGCGGTGAGCACGTTGCCGACGACCTCGAACGGCCGCTCCGTCCACGCGGCGCCCTCCGCCTCGGCCCGCGCCCGCTCCTCGGTCAGGCCGGGCAGCACCTGCTCGGCCAGGTACGCGGTGGAGGAGAACGGGTGGCTCAGGAAACCGTCGGCCACCGCCCCGGCGGTGCGGGTCATCAGCGGCCCGACGCCCGCCAGCAGGATCCGCGGCACCCCGGCCGGGACCGGGTCGGGCGAGAAGACCGGCGTCATCACCGTGTGGGTGTAGAACTCGCCCCGGAAGCGCAGCCGTTCACCGGTCTGCCAGCTGTGCCAGATCGCCCGCACCGCGTGCACGTACTCGCGCATCCGGACGGCCGGACGGTCCCAGGGCATCCCGAAGCGCTTCTCGATGTGCGGCTTGACCTGGGAGCCCAGCCCGATGACGGCCCGTCCGCCGGAGGCCGCGTGCAGCCCCCACGCCTGGTAGGCGAGCGTCATCGGGGTGCGGGCGAAGGCCACCGCGATGCCGGTGGCCAGTTCGATCGACGTGGTCCGGTCGGCGGCGCGGGCCAGCTGGAGGAACGGGTCGTACGCCGTCTCGGCGACCACCAGCCGGTCCATGCCCCGGCGTTCGGCGCGCTCAGCGGCGTCCAGGATGCCCGCCGGGTGTCCGGAGGCGGTGGCGTCGAGGCGGAGGGCGGCGGGTCGGAGTGCGGCAGGGTGGAGGGCGGCGGGTCGGTCCATGGCGGTGCTCCTGGTCACGGGCGGCGGTGCTACCCGGGCAGCCTGCCACGACCGTCGGCGCCGGCCGGCCCGGGCGCACCGCCCGGGCGGGCCCGGCCCGCGGCGGCTACGCCTGCAGCAGCTTCAGCAGTTCGGCGGCCACCAGCGCGGAGGAGGCCGGGTTCTGGCCGGTCACCAGGTTGCGGTCGACCACCACGTGCGGCGCCCAGGCCTCGCCCTCCCGGAAGTCCGCGCCGAGGGCGACCAGCCGGTCCTGGAGCAGCCAGGGCGCCCGGTCCGCCAGACCGGCCTGGGTCTCCTCGGCGTTGGTGAAGCCGGTCAGCCGGTACCCGGCGAACGGCGAACCGCCGTCCTCGGTGCGGGCGGCGAGCAGCGCGGCCGGGCCGTGGCAGACCACGCCGAGCGGGCGGCCGGACGCCAGTGCCGCGGTCAGCAGCCGGCCGGAGTCGGCGTCGACCGCCAGGTCCTCCATCGGGCCGTGGCCGCCCGGGTAGAAGACGGCGTCGTAGTCGGCCGGGTCGGTCCCGGCGAGCACGCGCGGCCGGCGGAACTCCTCGATCGCCTCCAGCGCCGAGGCGATCGCCGGGTCGGTCAGGCTGGCCCGGTCGGCGACCGGGACGACGCCACCCGGCGTGGCGACGACGACCCGGTGCCCGGCCGCGGTCAGGGCCTGGTACGGGACGACGGCCTCCTCCGCCCAGAAGCCGGTCGGGTGCTTGGTGCCGTCGTTCAGGGTCCAGACGTCCGAGCCGGTCAGGACGAACAGGATGTCGGCCATCGTGGGTGCCTCCAGTGGTGCGTTCCCCGCCGCGACGACCCCCGCCGCGGCGCTCACACCGTCGACGCTAGACCCGGCGGGCCCACGGGAACCAATGGGCCACGCGATGCGAGGCATCGGAATTCCGATGCCTCGCACGGTCGGCCCAGCCATCGGGATCCCGTACCCTCGCGGCATGAGCGATCGGACGACGAGCGATCGGACGGCGAGCGGTCGGACGACGAGCGGTCGGACGACGAGCCGCCCCACCACGAACCGCCCCACCACGAGCCGCCCCACCACGGAGGACCGGCTGCTGTCCGGCTCCGGCCCGCTGGACCTCAACCAGCTGCGGACCTTCCTCGCCGTGCACCGCGCCGGATCCTTCACCGCGGCCGCACACCTGCTGGGCCTGTCCCAGTCCACGGTGACCGCGCAGATCCGCGCGCTGGAGCAGCGGCTCGGCCGGGAGTTGTTCGAGCGCCGGGCGCGCGGGGTCAGTCCGCTGCCGTACGCCGACGACCTCGCCGCCCGCCTGGCGGTCCCGCTGGACCAACTGGCGGGCCTCGCCGACGGACGCGGCGGTGGCGTCCCGGAGCCGGTCCACCTGGCCGGGCCGGCGGAGTTCCTCGGCACCGTCCTGCTGGCGGAGCTCGCACCGCTGGTCGCCGAGGGCGTCCGGCTCCGGGTGACCGGCGGGCTGACGGACCCGCTGCTGGAGGAACTGCGGGCCGGTCGGCACGACCTGGTGATCGCCACCCGGCGTCCGCGCGGCCGCACGCTGCTCTCCGAACCCCTGGCCGACGAGGAGTTCGTCCTGGTCGCCGCACCCGCGTGGGCCGACCGGCTGGCCGGCCGGGACCTGCCCGAGGCGCTGGCCGAGGTGCCGCTGCTCAGCTACGCCGAGGACCTGCCGATCGCCCGCCGCTACTGGCGGCACGTCTTCGACCGGCGACTGCACGCCCGGGCCGCACTCACCGTGCCGGACCTGCGGGCGGTGCTGGCGGCGGTGACGGCGGGCGCGGGCTGGAGCGTCCTGCCCGGCTACCTCTGCCGGGCCGAACTCGCCTCCGGAGCGCTGCGGTTGCTGCACGAGCCGGCCGACCCGCCGATCAACACCGCCTACCTGGTCCGGCGGCCGGCCGGGTCCGCCAACCCCCACGTCGCCCTGGTCCGCGAACACCTGCTGGCGGCGGCCCGCGCCTGCTGAGCCCCGGACCGCCGACCCGGCCGGCGGCGGCGCAGCAGCCCCGCCGCCACGGCGAGCAGCCCACCGCACACCGCCCACAGCACGACCTCGGTGCGCCCGACCGGCTGTCCGGGGAAGCGCGCGCCCGGCCCGGCCGGCTGTGGGCCGAACCGCGACGTCAACTCGCCCGCGTCCAGCGTCACCTGCTTGACCGCCGACTCGCCGAACGCCGCCGTGGTGTCGATGTGCACGCCCGACACCGGGTAGGGGAAGCGCTGCCAGAACACCCCGGCCTCCTGACGGGCGACGGACAGGGCCTCCTCCGGGTCGTGCTCCTTCCCCGAGTAGCGGACGTCGAGCCGGTAGCCGGCGGTCGTCCGGTCGCCCACGGTGAAGCAGGCGAAGACCGGCAGGGCGTCCCGCAGTTCGTCCACGCCGGGGAAGCCCGGGTCACACGGCCCGTTCCAGTCCGGGGCGGTGGCGGCACCCCAGCCCGCCAGCGCCGCGGCCACCAGGAGCGCCGCCACCCGGGCCCTGGGCACCCGCCGGGTCCCCGGGCCGTCCGTCGCACGGGCTGTCGGGCGGGCTGTCGGGCGGGCCGTCCGCCGGGTCGGCGGGCGCCGCGCCTCGCGGGGCGGGGCGGGTCTGTCGTCGCTGCTGTCCATCGGTCCGTCCACGCAGAATGATCATCGCCGCCGGGTCGGCGGGGGTACAGCATGCCGGAGCGGCGCCCCGGCCGCTGCGCCGGGGTACCGGTCGGCCGGCACCGCCCTTGTCAGATCGCCAGGTCCCGGCGTTCCAGCAGCCGGAACGCCGCCAGCAGACCGAGCAGGCCGACCCCGACCAGCACGCCCAGCGCCGCCCACGGCACCCCGCCGTGGCCGAGCACGTCGCCCGGGGCGTAGTAGTGGAACGGGCTGAGGTAGCGCAGCGGCCGGGCCGGCGCCCAGGCCAGCGCGACGAAGTTGAGCGCGAAGCCGACCGCCCCGAAGACGACCGCCGCACCGACCACGTACGCCCGCCGCCGGCTGAGCGCGGACACCGCCAGCACCGGCCCGGTCAGGCAGAACGCGAGGGCGCAGCCGAGCAGTCCGGCCGTGAACACCGCGCCCTCCGGGACGGCGGCGCGCAGCTTCGGGGAGAACGCCACCCCGAGTGCGATGGTCAGCGTGGCGGCGGCGTTGAGCAGCACCGAGGCGGCGATCATGGCACCCGCCCGTTCGGCGAGCAGCCGGCGCCGGGAGACCGGGCGGGTCATCAGCAGCTCGATGGTGCCGGATTCGACGTCGGCCGCGACGGCGGCGGCACCGAGCGAGCCGATCACGGTGAGCTGGAGGGCGATCCAGAACGGGTGGGTGAGTCCGGCGCCGAGCAGTCCGGGGTAGCTGGCGATGGAGATGTCGCCGTTGGAACCGCTGAACGCCTTGAAGGCACCGGGCGGGTTGCGGCGGGCGGCGCCGAACAGGTCACCGGGCGCGACGGTCCCGGCGATCACCACGATCAGGGTCTCGAAGACGACCATGCCCAGCAGCAGCGAGAGCAGCATCCGGCGGCGCCGGTGCAGGGCGAGCCAGACCAGGGGGAGGCGGCGGCTGACGGTGCCCGGGTTCACGGCTGCTCCTCGGTCGTCGGCGGACGGTCGTCGGTCGGACGGGCGCCGTCGGCACGGCTCCGGTCATCGGGGTCGCCGGTCGGACGGGCGCCGGTCGGACGGGCGTCGTCCGAGCCCTCGCCGGTCGCGCGGCCGTCGTCCGAGCCCTTGCCTGTCGCACGGTCGTCGTCCGAGCCGTCGTCGTCCGAGCGGTAGAGGTCGAGGAAGGCCTCGTCCAGGCCCGCCTCCTCCACGGTCAGGTCGGCCACCGGCAGTTCGGCCAGCAGGCCGCGCACGGCCGGGACCACCTCGTCCGGGGGTACCAGCAGTTCGACCCGCCCGCCGTCCCAGCGCGGGGACCACCGCTCGGCGGCGCCGAGCGGCCGGGCGCCCAGCCCGTCGGCGAGGACCAGCCGGACCTTCCGGGCCCGGGCCTCGCGCAGTTCGGCGACCGAGCGGACGGTCACCAGCCGGCCGTGCCGCACGATGGCGACCCGCCCGCAGGTGCGCTGCACCTCGGGCAGCACGTGGCTGGAGAGCAGGACGGTCCGCCCGGCGGCCGTCTCCTCGGCGAGCAACTCGTAGAACGTCTCCTGGACCAGCGGGTCCAGCCCCTCGCTCGGCTCGTCCAGCACCACGACGGCGGGCCGGTGCTGGAGCGCCTGGACGAGCCCGAGCTTCTGCTTCATACCGCGCGAGTACTCCCCCACCGGGCGCGCCAGATCGGCCCGGGAGAGCTTCAGCCGTTCGCACAGCTCCCCTTGGCGCGGCACCGGGGCGCCCTGGAGGGCAGCGAGCAGGTCGAGGGTCTGGCGCCCGGTGAGTTCGGGGTAGAGCCGCAGTTCGCCGGGCAGGTAGCCGATCGAGGGGGCGAGCCGGCGGTGGTCGGCCACCGGGTCCAGGCCCAGCACCCGCACCCGGCCGCCGGTCGGGCCGAGCAGACCGACCAGGCAGCGCAGGGTGGTGGTCTTCCCCGCGCCGTTGGGGCCGAGCAGGCCGAACACCTCGCCGGCCGCCACGGACACGTCCAGTCCCTCGATGCCGACCGTGCTGCCGTACCGCTTGGTGAGCGAGGTCAGCTCGATCACCGGCCCGGTTCCGTTGCCTGGCATGGACCACCTCC
This sequence comes from Kitasatospora sp. NPDC059577, assembly GCF_042735475.1. Classification (NCBI taxonomy): domain Bacteria; kingdom Bacillati; phylum Actinomycetota; class Actinomycetes; order Kitasatosporales; family Streptomycetaceae; genus Kitasatospora; species Kitasatospora sp. NPDC059577. The sequence continues at coordinate 38,538 of NZ_JBHWBZ010000053.1, forward strand.
TGTGACGGGTGCGTCGGCCATCAAAGCGCCCGCGGGACGGCCTGTCGAGAGACCCGGCCGGGACGACCGGGTGCAGACCGGCGGCGGGCGGCGGACCGGCGGACCGCCCCGACGCGCGGACCGAAGGCGGGCAGCGGACCGGCGGCGGGCAAAGAGCGGGCGGCGGGCAGAGAGCGAGCAGGGGCAAGCAGCGGCGGAAGCGAAGGCGGGCGGCGGGCACCCGGTTCACCCCTTGCACACGCCCAGCGGCACCAGCCTCACGACCTGCCGGGCCAGCCCGGCCGCCTCCGTGACGGCGGCGACCGCGTCGACGTCCTTGTACGCCTCGGGGGTCTCCTCGGCCAGCGCCCGCCACGAGGCGGGGCGCACCGCGATGCCCCGCGCCTCCAGATCGCTCCCGAGCTGCTCGCCGCGCACCGTGCGCAGTGCCTGGTGCCGGCTCAGCACCCGGCCGGCGCCGTGGCAGGCGGAGCGGAAGGCCTCGTTGCCGGGCAGGCCGACCATGACGTACGAGGCGGTGCCCATGGTGCCGGGCACCAGCACCGGTTGGCCGGCGTCGACCAGGTCGGCGGGCAGGTCGGGGTCTCCGGGCGGCAGCGCGCGGGTGGCGCCCTTGCGGTGGACGCACAGCGTCCGGGGCGCGCCGTCCACCTCGTGGGTCTCCAGCTTGGCGAGGTTGTGCGAGACGTCGTAGACCAGCTCCAGTCCGACGCCGAGCGCGGTGGCGAAGGCGCGGCGGGCCGCCTCGGAGAGGAGTTGCCGGTTGGCGCGGCCGTAGTTGGCGGCGGCGGTCATCGCGCCCAGGTAGGCGCGGCCGCGCGGCGAGTCGACCGGGGTGCAGGCGAGTTGGCGGTCCGGCAGGTCGATCCGGTGGTGGTGCAGTTCGCGGTCCATGGCGCGCACGTGGTCGGTGCAGATCTGGTGGCCGAGGCCGCGCGAGCCGCAGTGGATCATGACGCAGACCTGGCCGGGCCGCAGGCCGAAGGCGGCCGCGGTGTCCGGGTCGGTCACCCGGTCGACGGCCTGCACCTCCAGGAAGTGGTTGGCCGAGCCGAGGCTGCCGACCTGCTGCAGCCCCCGCTCGACGGCCCGGGTGCTCACCTCCCCCGGGGCCGCGCCGTCCAGCACCCCGCCGTCCTCGCAGCGGTCCAGGTCGCGCGGCACGCCGTGGCCGTGCTCGACGGCGTAGCGGGCGCCGCCGAGCAGCAGGTCGTCCAGTTCCCCGGGCCCGGACAGCTGCCACAGTCCGCCCCGGCCGAGGCCGCGCGGGACGGTGCGGTCCAGCAGGTCCATCAGGCGGCGGATCCGCTCGTGGTCCAGTTCGTGCCGGGCGACGCCGGCCGCCAGCAGCCGGACCCCGCAGGAGATGTCGAAGCCCACCCCGCCGGGCGAGACCACCCCGCCCCGGGCGACGTCGGTGGCCGCGACCCCGCCGATCGGGAAGCCGTAGCCCCAGTGCACGTCGGGCATCGCGTAGGAGGCGCGGACGATCCCGGGCAGGGTCGCCACGTTGGCCACCTGTTCCAGTGCCTTGTCCCCGGCGGCCTGCGGCAGCAGCGCGGCGGACGCGAACACGATGCCGGGCACCCGCATCGGCGGGCGCGGTTCGATTCGCCAGCGGTGCCGGCCCGCCTCGGTCAGTGCGATCTCCACCTCGCTCACCCCGTTCCCGCGGACGGCGCCCGCTGCCGCGGTCTCCGCCGCTCGGTTGTTCCGCCGCCCGGTTGCTCCGGCACTCCCCGGGCTCAGACGTCCACGGTGACCCGGCAGGTCCAGCCGTGCGGCCCGGCGCACAGGTCCAGGTCGTGCAGCGAGACGGCCTTCGGCACGGCTCCGACCAGGGCCGCGGTCGCGGTGTCCGCCATCCGGAACCGCACCGCGACGGTCCGGGCGCCGCCCGGCCCCTCGATGCCGCCGACCGCCACGGCGACGGGCAGTTCGCCGTGCGCGTCCATCCGGTACACGACCTCCTCCAGGACGCCCGCCAGCAGGTCCGCGTCGCTCGCCGCGACGACGGTGCAGCCGCGCTCGCCGACGATCCGCGCACCGCTCAGGTCGGCGAAGCTGTGCACGACACCGTGCACCAGCTCGCCGATGCAGCCCTCGGCCGTCGGCGCCCAGGCCTCCACCCGCAGGTCGGCCGTGTGCGGCACGCTGCGGTGACCGCTCCCGGACCGGCCCGCGGACTCGTGTCCGTCCACGGGAGACGCCTCCCGAACCCGCTGCTTCCCGAACCCGTTGCTTAGCGGACCCGCTGCTTCGCGGACCCGTTGCTTCGCGGACCCGCTGCTTCCGAGCCCACTGCTTCGCGAACCCGTTGCCGTCCTCCCCTCCAGCGTCGTCCTGCGGACGGCCCGGGGGCAAGTGCGGCGGACCCCAGCGGGTCCCCGTCCCCGTCGTCCCCGTCCCCGGCGAGCGGCGGCTGCCCCTCTTCCCGGCGTCGGTCTCGCTTCCCGGCGTCGCTCTCGATCGGAATCAAGGGCGCCGACCCAGGTGCCGTCCGCCGGGGGCTCCCACCCGGACTCGTCCTCAGGACGGTCGCGAGGCGGTCCACCGGCGCCGGGTCTCCGAGCCCGTACCCCTCCTCGCCGGTCGGTGAGACCCGGGGCACGATCCGCCGGGCCTCGATCCGGCCGCGGTCAACGAGATCCGGCCGCGGTCGACGAGGTCCGGCAGGGCGCCGGCGCTGTCGTCCGGCGGGCGGTCCCGGTCCTCCTCGTCGAGGTCGCCCCGGAATCCCGGGAGGATGTCGGTCTCGAACGGATCGACCATGAAGGCCTTCGCGAGGCCGGACGGTTCGGCCCGCTCCCGCGCGCTCACGCAGGAGGCGTCCCAGCCGACAACTACGGCACGGTGCCCTGCGGGGCGAGGTACGCGGCGGTCAGGTCGGGGGTGGCCAGCCAGGCGGCGTGGTCGCTCGGTTCGGCGTAGGTGTTGGCGAGGCGGCGGGCGACCTCCTCGCGCTCGGCGGCGGCCGCGAACACACCCTGCAGGTGGTCCGGCATGGTCAGCATCGTGGCGGTGAACCCGACGGCGTGGCGGGCGTGCTGCTGCCAGAACCGCTCGGCGGTGCGGCACATCCAGTCGGCCGTGAACGGGGCGTCGCCGTGCTCGACGACGGCCCGCCGGCAGGCCTCCGCGGCGCGGGCCGCGCTGTTGGCGCCCTGGCCGGTGATCGGGTCGTTCACCACCACCGCGTCGCCGAGGCCCAGCACGTGGACGGCGTCCACGCCCGATCCCAGTTCGGCCACCGTGCGGCGGACCGTCGGGGTGACCGCGCCGGACAGCCCGGCCCCGGCGTCGGTCGGCTCGGCGGCCGTCCAGAGCTCCGCCTCCCACGGGAGGTACTCGCCCAACAGGGCGCGGATCCTGTCCAGTCGGACGTCGGGCGCCGGGTCGTCGCCGAACACGTCCAGCGGGCTGCCGGGCAGCGCCTCCCACAGCAGGACCGAGCAGGGACCGGAGTGGGTGAGCGCCGGCTGCAGGTACAGCTCCCCCAGGCCGGGCAGGGCGTGCATCCGGGCCCTGGGCCCGGCGGCCGGGTCGGGCGCGTCGACGCCGTGCGCGTACAGGCAGGACAGGTTCCGCTGCGGCCGGTCGAACGGCGAGCGGCCGGCGTCGCGGTCGAAGATCCCGGCCAGTTCGCCGCGCCCGGCCGCGACCACGGTCAGCTCGTGCCGGCGGGCCAGTTCGTGCAGTCCCTCCCGGTCCAGCGCGCGGTACTCGACCCGGGCACCGCGCTCCGCCAGCAGCTCCAGCCACCCGGCCAGCTTGAGCCGCTGGTCCACCGACTGGGCGGGCTCGTCGAGCGTCATGGTGAACTCCAGCGCCCGGACGGCGGGCGGCGCCACCAGCACCGCGTCGACCGAGGAGACGGCGGGCGCCCGGTCCGCCCAGAGGTCCAGCCCGGCCGCCGCCTCGATCCGCAGCGCCGGGCCGAACATCGCCTGGGTGGACAGCACCCGGCCGCCGCGCACCTGCTCGGGGGTGCGTTCGGCGACCAGCGTCACCTCGTACCCGTCCGCCACCAGCCCGAGCGCGAACTGCAGGCCGGCCTGGCCCGCTCCGACGACGGCGATCCGGCGCAACACGGCCTCCCGGTGCTCTGCTGACCGTCTGCTGACGGCCCGTCACGCTGGCACAGTAGCCGAGCCGACGGGGTTCGGTCACCCGTGCGGAGGGCCGGTTCCGGGCAGGCTCAGCCGTGCAGGCGGCTGACGACCAGCTGCACGACCTCGGCGATCCGGTCGGCCAGGTAGAAGTGCCCGCCCGGGAAGACCCGCAGGTCGAAGCCGCCGGTGGTGTGCCGGTCCCACTGGCCGACCTGCTCCACCGTGGCGTTCGGGTCAGTCTCCCCCACCAGGCCGGTGATCGGCACCGACACGGTCGCGTCCCGGGCGCAGCGGTACGTCTCGATGGCGGTGTAGTCGGCCCGCAGGGCGGGCAGGATCAGTTCCTTCAGCGCGGGGATGTCGAGGATCCGCTCGTCGGTGCCGCCGAGTTCGACGATCTCGGCGAACAGTTCGTCGTCCGGCAGCGTGTGCACCTCGCTGTCCCGGGGAAGCGAGGGCGCGCGGCCCGCCGAGACGAACAGCCTCTCGGGCCCCTTCACGCCGTGGCGCTCGAAGCGCCGCGCGGTCTCGAAGGCGACGGCCGCGCCCATGCTGTGGCCGAAGAAGAGGAACGGCCGGTCCGTCCAGTCCTGCAGCTCGCGGAACAGCTCGTCGGCGAGTTCGTCCACGGAGCTGATCGTCGGCTCCAGGAAGCGGTTCTGCCGGCCCGGGTACTGGACGGCGAGCACGTCCGCGTGCGGCGCCAGCGCGTTGGCGTACTCCAGGTAGTAGCTGGCCGAGCCGCCGGCGTGCGGGAAGATCACGACCCGGGCGGGCGCGGAGTCGGACGGGTTGAACCGGCGGAACCACGGGTTGTCGACGGCAGCGCTGCTGGGCATGCGGGGTGTGGCCTCTCTCCGTGACGGACTGTGCTGCTCCCAGTCTGTCAGCGCGCAGGCCGCCACGGGGTGTTGTGGTGATCACGCACCCCGGCCGACGGCCATCCATCCGTCCGTCCCCCACCCGTCGGCCCCGTCCGTGGGTTCCCCGTTCGTCCGTCGGTTCCCCGTCCGTCCGTCAGTCCTCCTCCTGCCACTCCTCCCACGGGTCGGTCTCCGGCTCACGCTCGGCCTCGCGGTCCGGCTCGGTGACCCAGCCCGCCGCGAGGACCAGACCGGAGGTGCGGTGGACCGCGAGGAAGCCGAAGGGGCGACCGAAGCCGACCCGGGCGATCCGCTGCTGGTAGGGCGGGCGGCGGGTCGTCGCGGCGGCGCCGATCGCCACGCCGAGGGCGGTCACCGAGGCGGCCCGGAAGCCGCGCGGGCCGAAGGTGGCAGTGGCCCGCTGGCGGGCGCTGTTCAGGTACAGCGGCTCGCCGTCCGCGAGGCCGGGCAGCCGGTGCTCGGTCTCGGAGCGGGCGCTCAGCGTCTTCAGGCCGAAGACCGCCTTGTGGGCCAGCAGGTCGTGGTCGGCCTCGACGGTGAACTGCGGGACGACCACCGAGAGCAGGTCCTCCGGCTGGTACCGCGCGATCCGGGCGATCGTGAGACCGGGGCCGGGGGCGCCGTCGGGCAGGCGGTCGGCCGTGGTCCGCCGGTGTCGTTGGCCCAGCACCTCGATCCCGGCGGCCAGCACCCGGCCGGGCCGGGCGTCGGGCTCGCCGAGCAGCAGGTGGACACTGATGTCGCCGTAGCCGAGCACCCTGGCCTCGGTGACGAGGCCCGCCGGCGTCTCCAGGACGGCGACCCGGTCGAGCATCGACGTCCACCGCGTCAGGTAGCGGACGGGCTCGCCCCAGGCGTCGTCCACGCCGTACGGCACGCCGTGGACCTCGTCGAAGCGGCGGATCCAGTCGGTGCGGACGGTGAGTGCGGCGGCCAGCACCAGCCGGGTGTCCCGGTCCACCTCCACCGGCATCGCGTCGATCAGGCCGTCCGTGGCGTTCCTGGCCCAGGCGTCCAGCTGCCGACGGTCCTCCGGCACGTCACCGGTCAGCCGCCGGTGCAGGGCCGGCGGGAGACCGGACAGCCACTCGGGGCGCGGCCGCAGGCGCCGCGAGGTCCAGAGGCCGAGCGCGGAGCCGACCACCGGGACGTCCCGCAGCAGGCCGAGGAGATCCCGGGCGCGGTCGGCGGCGGCCTCCGGCGGCATGCCGAGCGCCTGCGCCAACTCACCCCGGACCTCGGGGCTCCCGGCCGGGGCCAGCAGCCCGAGCAGCGGCCAGACACCGGCCGGCATCAGGACCGTCCCCTCCGCCGGGTCGGTCCGCTCGACCCATCGCACGCCCAGTGCGTTGGCCGCCCGTACGGCGTCGGCCTTGCCCATCCGTCCCCCTGCGCTCCGTGGTGCGTGTTGCGTGTTGCGTGTTGCGTGTTGCGCGTTGCGCGTTGCGCGTTGCGCGTTGCGCGTTGCGCGTTGCGCGTTGCGCGTTGCGCGTTCGGCGCGCCGAGCGTAGGGCCGGGGGCGGGCCCGGTGCGAGCGGATTTTCCGCCCCCGGCGGCGCCGCGTCCCGGCAGGATGTCCCCATGCGCGAGCCCGACACCGACTGGATCACCGTCGCCGCCTACGAGAACCTGCCCGGCCGCCTCACCCCGTGGGCCGCCGTCCGCGCTTGACTGCGCGACCGGGGCATCGACTGGATGCCGTTCGCCACGAACTCGGTGCGCTGGGGCCTGACCTGTGGGATCGGCCCGGACGGACACTGGCGCGGCTGGTTCGACGTCCAGGTATCGGCCGATGCCCTGCGCCCGCTGGGGCTCCACCCCGAGCAGCCCACCGCCGCCGTCGACGGGCCCTCCCCGCCCGGCTGGTGGCACGCCGAGGCCGAGCGCCGCGCCCACCGCTGAGCTCAGCGGTCCACCCCGAACCGCACCGCCTCGGCGCGGGAGCGGGAGGCGGCGTCCAGCAGCAGCACCGAGGAGGCCTCGGGCGTCGGCAGCGGCCCGCCGGCGCGCACGTGCCGGGTGAAGGCTTCCAACAGCCGTTCCAGGCCGCGGTGGTGGCGGGCGAACACCCGGCTGGAGGAGTGCCGGCCGCGGGCTCGCTGGCCGTCCAGCGCCGTCGCCGCGCCGACGTCCAGCAGCACCAGGTGCAGTTCGCGACCGCGGCGGCCGGCCTCCCGGGCCAGCCAGCGCCGCATCCAGGCGCGGCTGCCGCAGTCGTGCACCAGCAGCGGCCCGCCGCGCCGCACCGAGGAGCGCAGCAGCCGGAAGTGCTCCAGCCGGGCCCACGGTCGGTAGACCGCGTACGGCAGGCTCGCCGGCATCACCGCCTCGCAGGCCTCGTGCACGGTCCGCGGGTCCACCGCGCGCACCGCCGTCCCGGACCACCGGCGCAGCAGCGTGCTCTTCCCGGCGCCCGGCAGGCCGGACACGACCACGACGGCGTCCGCCGGGTAGGCCACGACGAACCCCGCCCCGGCCTCGCCCCGCAGGTCGACCACCGCGTGCGGCACCACGACCGCGTCCACCCCGCCGCCCACCGTTTCCCCCGTTTCCCCCGTTTCCATCCGACCGGGAACCCTAACAACTGCGCGCGGCGGCCCCTCGTCAACCCCCGGCCCTCGTCAACCCCCGGCCCGCGCCGTCACCCGCGCGCCGGGGGCTGCTCCCGGCGATGGTGCCCAGGCGCCGTGTCCGGTCCGGCGGCCCGGTCCGCGCCCCCGCCCGGCCGACGGTGCTCCGGTGGCTCCGGGCGACCGCGGTGCGCTCCCGGGCCGCCCGTCCACTAGGCTGACGCACCGTCAGACGGGAGGCGGGTCATGGCGGATGTGGCTTCGACGTACACCGGGCTGGTGCTGGACGGGCTGGCGCGGGACCCGGGGCGGGTGGCGGTCCGGTCCGGGGTTGCCGGGGAGTCCGCGCTGACCGGGCAGGACTGCCTGGACGCGGTCCACCGCACGGCCCGGGCGCTGGAGCGGGTCGGGCTGGGGCGCGGGGACGGGGTGACGGTGCTGGCCGGGAACCGGCCGGAGGCGCTGTTGGTGCGGCTCGCCGCGAACCTGCTGGGCTGCCGGGTGGCGATGCCGTTCCCGGACGGGCCGGTGGCGGAGCAGGTGGCGCTGGCGGAGTTCGCCGGGACCTCGGCGCTGGTCTTCGACCCCCTGCATTGCTCGCCCGCGGCCGCCGGGGTCGCGCGTGCCGTGCCCGGGGCCGCCCTGCTGTCCCTCGGCCCGGCGCCGCTCGGGCTCGGCGAGGACCTGCTGGGGCTCGCCGCCGACTGTTCCGCCGCCCCGTTCGCCCCCCGGTACGGGCCCGAGGACGTGATGGCGGTGCGGTTCACCGGTGGCACCACCGGACGGCCGAAGGGCGTGCTGCGGCGCTTCGCGCGGCCGCCGCGCCCGCTGCTGCCGGCCGGTTCGACGTTCCTGCTGTGCACGCCGCTCTGCCACGGCGGCGGCACGACCGCCGACCTCGCGCTGGCGGCGGGCGGCACCGTGGTGCTGCAGGAGGGCTTCGAGGCCGGGGCCGTGCTGGCGGCGGTCGAGCGGTTCCGGGTGTCCCGGATGTACCTGCCGCCGCACCTGTTGTACCGGCTGCTGGACCATCCCCTGCTGCCCGCGACCGACACCGGCAGCCTGCGCCGCATCGGCTACACCGGCTGCCCGCCCTCGCCCCGGCGGCTGGCGGAGGCGACCCGGCGGCTGGGCCGGGTGCTGCACCAGACCTACAGCCTGACGGAGTGCGGGCCGGTCGCCCGGCTGAGCCCGGACGAGCACCTGGACCCCCGGCTGCTGGTCACCGCCGGGCGCCCGTACCCGGACACCGGGGTGCGTGTCCTGGACGAGGACGGGGCGGAGCTGCCCCCGGGGCGTACCGGGGAGATCTGCGTCCGTACGCCGACGGCGATGGTCGGCTACTGGCGCGACCCGGAGTCGACCGCCGCGATGCTGCGGGACGGCTGGCTGCACACCGGTGACCTGGGCAGCCTGGACGCCGCCGGCTACCTGACGGTGGCGGGGCGGCGGGATCCGATGGCGATCGTCGAGGGGCACAATGTGTTCCCCCGCGAGGTCGAGGAGCCGCTGCGCGCCCACCCGGACGTCCACGAGGCGGTGATGTTCACGACCACCGACCCGGACCGGCTGGAGCGGGTCCACGCCGCGGTGGCCCTCGCGGAGGGGTCCCGGACGACGGCCGGGCAACTGCGGCGCTGGAGCCGGGAGCACGGCGGCACGCGGTGCGCGCCGGACACCGTCCTCCTGCTGCCCGCCATCCCGCTGAACGGCCTCGGGAAGCCGGACCTCGGCCTCCTGCGCGCCCTGGCGGCCGACCGCGGCCGCCCCGGCAACCGGAACGGCCCGACCGACGGCGGCAAGGGCCCGACCGACGGCAGCGGCCGGACCGCCGCCACCGCAGGGGCGCGCGAGGGGGCGTGACACGCCCCGGCCGTGCTTCGAGCGCCCAAGCGGGCCACCGCTCGCCCGGCACCCGGCGGGAAGAACCGTCCGTGGGCACTCGACCGTGCGGGCCCGCCTGCCGATACATCCCCGGCAGCGTTCCCCGCACCGTCCCCCAGGAGGCACTACCTTGACCTGGCTACGCGTCCTGACCGCACTGGGCATCCTCGCCGTGGCGGCCAGTGCCCTGCTCGTCTTCGCCCTGTGCACCTCCGCGTCGCGCGGAGAGCGCGCCGCGGAGGAGACACCGCCCGACCTCCGTTCGGACGCCGAGAACAGCGGCCTCTTCCGGCGGATGGGCGACGACGACTGACACCGTCCGCCGCCGTCGCCCGGAAGCCGTCTCCCCGAAACCGGCGCCCGGCCACCGGAAGCCGGCAGCCCGTGACCTGGCGACCGGAAGCCGACGACCCGTGACCCGGCCACCGGAAGCCGACGACCCGTGACCCGGCGACCGGAAGCCGGACCCCGGTCAGTGCCCCGCGATGTCGTCCGGGCGCACCTCGATGTGGTCGGCCGCGAGGTCGACCGCGACCCGGTGCTCCATCCCCAGCGCCTCCAGGAACTTGACCGGCAGCTGCACCCGGCCGGTGCGGTCCAGCATCACGTACTCGCGCTCGTTGACCGACTCCTCGCCGTGCTCGTCCGTCACGGTGCGGCGCAGCACCTCGCTGCTGGTCCGGCCGTCCCGGATGGCGACGGTGCGGCGCACCTCGCCCGCGACCATCGGGTCGTGGGTGACGATGACGACGGTGGCGCCGAGTTCGCGGTTGACGGTGCGGAAGGACTCGAAGATCACCCCGGCGGTCTCGGAGTCCAGCTCACCGGTGGGCTCGTCGGCGAGCAGCACCGGCGGGTTGTTGGCCATCGCCACCGCGATCGCCACCCGCTGCTGCTGGCCGCCCGAGAGTTCGTTGGGCTTGCGGTGGGCGAGCTCGCCGATCTCCAGCGCCTCCATCAACTCGGCCACCCTGGCCGCCTGCCGCTTCGCGCCGGTGGCGCCCGACCGGCGGCCGCGCAACTGCATGGGCAGGGCGATGTTCTCGGCGGCGGTGAGGAAGGGCAGCAGGTTGCGCGCGGTCTGCTGCCAGATGAAGCCGACCACCTCGCGCCGGTAGCGCAGCCGTTCCTTGACGGACATCTCCAGCAGGTCGCAGCCGGCCACGGTGGCGGTGCCGGCGGTCGGCACGTCCAGCCCGGCGAGGATGGTGAGCAGGGTCGACTTGCCGCTGCCGGAGGCGCCGACCAGGGCGACCAGGTCGCCCTGCCGGATGGTCAGTTCCAGGCCCTGGAGCGCCTGGACCTCGACGCCCTCGGCACTGAAGATCCGCACCAGCCGGTCGCAGACGATGGCCGCGCCCTCGCCGTAGGCCTTGGGCGAGGCCGCGGCAAGCGCCCGCTGCCGGAGTTCCTGCAGGCTGGGGGCCTCGACGACCGTCTGCCCCTGGGGGGTGCTGTTCACCGCTCGTCTCCTGTCTCGACTGTGTGCTTCATCGTGCCGGTTCCCACGGCCCCGGCGGCGTTCGCCGGTGTCACGAAGCGGTCCGCCGCCGCGGCCCGTGGCAGCGTTTCCCGTGCCACCGCTTCGCGTGTCATTGCTTCGTGTGTCATTGCTTCGCGTGTCATTGCTTCGCGTGTCAACGCCACGTGTGTCATTGCTGCTCCCCCGCGCGCAGTTCGGTGGCGATCTGCCGCCGGCCGGCGACCAGCGTCTCCGCCACCACCCCGAGGCCGACCAGCAGGGCCAGGCCCGCGGTGGGCAGCAGCACCGGCATCAGCGCGGGTTGCAGGGCGTCGCCGACCTTGGCGCCGACCAGGGTGGAGATGTCGAACGCGGGCCCGAGCAGGGCGACCGCGGCCGCGGCGACCAGGCCGCCGCCGACGGCTGCCGCCAGGGTCTGCGGGAGTGCCTCGGCGACGATCAGCGCCAGCCCCTGCCGGGGCCGCAGGCCCATCGTCCGCAGCCGGGCCAGCACCGCCGTGCGGTCGGGCGCGGCCCGGAACAGCGTCAACAGGACGGCGAGCAGGGCGAATCCGCCGCCGGCGGCGGCCGCGTACCAGAACAGCCGGCCGGCGGCGTGCTGCAGCGGGTCGTCGGCGAGGTCCGCGGCGGTCTCCCGGCTGCTGTGCACGGTGTATCCCGCGGGCAGGCCGTGGGTGGCCTTGCCGGCGGCCGCGGCCTCGTCCGCGATCAGCTTGGCCATGCCCGTCGGCTGGGTCACGCCGCCGTCCCTGAGGACCGCCCGGACCTGCTCGGGGTCGGGGTCGCCGACCGCGAACCACTTGTTCACCCGGCCGAGTTCCGGCAGGCGTTCGGTGGCGGGGCCGGCCGGCAGCACGATGAACGGCTTGCCCGGGTCCGGCAGCGCGGGGGTCGCGGCGACCGTCCCGGCGACGGTGGTGCGCACCTGGTTCCCGCTGGGCACGCGGACCTGGGGATCGCCGGCGGCCAGGCGCGCGGCCAGGTCGCGGCTGAACAGCGCGGGCACCGCGGTGTCCGGGCTGCCGGGCGCCCCGGCCAGCTTCGCCGGGTCGAACTCGCCGCGCCCGGTGGTCCGGGCGATCTCGGCGTACGCCGTCGGCTCGGCGACCACCAGGTAGGCCTCGGTGGACTGCTTGTCGGCGCCGATGAACAGGGCCTTGCCCTCGACCCGGACCCCGGTCGCGGCGCGGACCCCGGGCAGGGCACCGGCGGCCTTGGTGAACGACTCGGACAGGGTGGCGTACTCCGGAATCGCCACCGAGGCGTCCCCGCCGGTGGCGATGCGGGCGGCACGCATCCGGACGTGGTCCACGGTGTCGAGCACGGTGGCACCGAAGCCGGCCGTGGTGACGGCGATCAGCAGGGCGAGCAGCGGAAGCGCGGAGGGGCGCCGCCGGCCCGAGTTGTCACGGGCCGCCCGGGCGAGGCCGAGGAAGCCGATCAGGCCCCGGCCGCGACCGGTCAGCGCGGCCAGCCAGCCGACCACCACCGGTTCGATCCGGGCCAGCAGCAGCCCGCCGGTGACGGCGAGCAGCAGCGGCGCGGCCACCAGCAGCGGGTCCACGCCGACGCCGGAGTGTCCGACCCCGCGGCGCCGGACCTCGGCCACGGCCGCGGCGGTCACGGCCAGGACGGCGAGTTCGCCGATCGCCCGGCGCCAGCCGCCGACCGTACGGCGGCGCGACCACAGCAGGGCCGCCCGGGCCGGGAAGGCCAGCAGCGCGAGCAGGGCCGCGACGAGGGCCGCCAGGACGGCGTACTCCCACCGGGGGGTGGGCAGCAGCACCAGGGCGAGGGCCGTCCCGAGCACGGCGGCCGGCAGGACCGTGACCGCACCCTCGCCGAGCAGGCGCAGCAGCACGCCGCCGCGCGAGCCGCCGCGGGCCTGGAGCAGCCGGATCTCGGCGGTGCGACGGTCGGTGGTCAGGGCCGCGGCCAGGAACAGCACCACCACGGCGACCCCGGCGACACCCGCCGGGCCGATCGCGCTGAGCGGCATGGCGGCCTGGTAGCGGGCGTCCGCCCGGGTGAGCAGGTCGGACAGGTTGGAGGTGGTGTGCAGGTCCGCGCGCTTGGTGGCGTCGACCAGGTCCGAGGCGCCGCGTCCGGTCTGGAAGGACGCGAGGGTGGCGCGGGTGCGGTCGAGCTGGTCGGCGCGCAGCGAGGAGGCCTCGACCGGCAGGCGCCAGAAGTTGTCGCCGCCCGAGCCCCAGAGCGCCAGCGCGGCGATGCTTCCGCTGTCGACGAAGCCGGTGGTCTGCCACCAGTTGGTGCCACCGGGCCCTATGTGCAGGCAGGCCCGGGCCGGGCAGCCGAGGTCGTCCCAGAACGGGTCCAGCGGGTCGTTGACGCGGTAGAAGCCGGTCACCACGCTGTTCGCCCCGGTGCCCGGTCCGCCGGCGCCGTTGTCGACGGTGTCGCCGAGCTTGATGCCGACGGTCGCCGCGGCCTTCTCGCTGACCACGATCGGCAGCGGGGCGCCGACCGCCGCCGGGGCGGGCCCGGGCCAGGCCCCGGTGGTCAGGGTGACCCGGTCGGCCAGGCCGTGCAGGTAGAGCAGGGAGATCGTCGGCGCGGCGTTGTCGGACAGCCGGGCGTAGCCCGGGTTGTTCATCCTGGCCTCGGTCTGCGCCTTGGTGCCGTAGGCCTCGCCGGGCCGGGACAGCGTCAGTTCCCGGCCGATCCGTGCGGTGATCTGCTCGCGCGCGGTGTCCAGCCCGGCGGCGGTGTCGCCCGTCCGGGTCTTGGTGGTCGTCTGCAGGCTGGTCAGGTTCAGGCCCTGGTGGCTCACGTAGTCCCGCAGGGCGGCGTCCGCGCCCCGGTCCGCGACGCGGGGGAAGGCCGCCGCCAGGAAGACCGTCACCAGGGTGAGGGCCGCCATCAGCAGCGCCGCTGCGGGGTTGGCGCGCAACCTGGTGCGGACCCAGCTCGCGGGCCGGTGGGCGGAGGCGGGGGTGGGCACGGGGGTGCCGGCCTTGGTGGTCACATCTCCTCCACGAGGCGCAGCCGGGCGGCCACGTTCCGACGACGGCGTCCGACGAGGAAGGCGGACAGCAGCGGGACGACGGCGATCGCGGCGGTGAGCAGGAGCGCCTGGCCCAGCGGCAGTTCGACCACTGCCTCGGGTAGCGGCCGGTGCGCGGCGGAGGTCAGCACGACGAACGGCACGATCAGGTGGACGAGCAGCGCCCCGAGGCCGAGTCCGACGGCTCCGCCGAGGGCGACCAGGATGGCCGGCTCGGCCGTGGTGGTACGGGACACCGTCCGGCGGGGCGCGCCCAGGGCGAGCAGCAGGGCGGCGTCCTGGGAGCGCTGACGGGCGGAGCCGGCCACGGCGGCGCCGAAGCCGATCGCCGCGAGGAGGGCGGTGACGACCGCGATGGCCGTCAGCGCGCTCTGCGGGGCGGCGCCGACCGGGTCGCTGAGGAAGCCCTCGGCCACCTCGTCGTACAGCCGGACGTCCTGCGCTCCGGGGGCCGCGCGGAGGGCCGCGGCCGCCTGCGCCGGGGTGTGGTCGTCCGGGCCGGTGGCGGGCAGCCACCACTCGGCGTTGTTGGCGACCGTGCCGTGCTGGACGAGCAGCGCCCGCGCGGTGGTGGCCAGGTCGATCACGACCGCGTTGCGGCCCGCCACCGGCAGGGCCTCGACGGCGGCGGTGACCTTGATCGGGAGGGTGGCCCCGCCGAACGGCACCCGCACGGTGTCGCCGACCGAGGAGCCGATGGCCTTCAGGTAGTCACGGGTGGCGACACCCGGCACGGTGGCCGGTGCGCCGGCCTTGCCGCCGCCCCGGGCCCCCCAGGAGATGCCGGCCGGCAGCGGGACGGCCGTCGCGGGCCCGGCCTCGGTGTCGGAGACGGCCAGTGAGCGGAACGCGGTGTCGAGGTCGGTCTTGCTCCTGGCGGCGGCGGTCGCCCCGACGACGGTCAGGGGTGCGGCGACGGAGCCCAGCGGGGCGTCGACCAGTGTGCTCAGCGAGGCCGAGCCGCGCAGGCCGCCGTCGGTCGGGACGCCGTTGAACGGGAGCTTGTAGACGATGCCGAAGCGGTCCCGGACGAGGAGCGTCACCCGCAGGGACGGCTCGGTGGACGGGAACCCGGTCGAGTCGGTCGCGAGCTCGGCGTCGATCCGCAGCGGGTGACCGGGCACCGGCACCCCGTCCGGCGCACCGGCCGGGGCCGGAAGGGCGAGCGGACGGAACAGCTCGTCCCGGGTGTGCCCGTCCAGCAGGTCCTCGCGCACCGGGACGCGGTCGGCGAAGGCGGCGGTGTCCAGGGCGAGCACCTGTCCGGTACCGGAGGGCAGTTGCTGCTCCTCGCGCACCACGGGGACCAGCCGGTCGCCGCCGGGCAGGGCGCCGAAGCGGCCGGCCTGGCCCATCAGCGAACTGTGCGAGGCGGAGATGCGCAGGCCGCCGAGCGTGGTGAAGGCGGCCTGGTCCCGCTGGGAGGCGTTCCAGGTGGCCTGCTGTCCGAGGGCGAGGACGCCGGTGGCGACGGCCATCACGAGCAGCAGCACCGGGCCGGTGGCGCGGGCGGGTTGACGGGCCAGCTGCCAGCCGACCATGGCCGGGCCGAGGCCCCGGCCGCCGGCGGCGACCCGGGCGCCCAGCCGGGCGGCGAGCGGCAGCAGGCGCAGCACCACCAGGGTGCCCGCGCACAGTGCCAGGGTCGGGGTGGCGACCAGCAGGAGGTCGACGCCGAGCTTGCCCGAGGAGTCGGTGGACAGCCCGCCCCCGTACTGGCTCAGTTGCTGGTAGGCGAGGGCGGCCAGGACCAGCAGGGCGAGGTCGCCGCCGTTGCGCGCGATGCCGGAGACCACGGCCTGGCGGCTTCCGGCCCGGCGGCGCAGGGCCGCGCCGGCGCCGCGCAGCAGGCTGGGCACGGTGGCCAGCACGATGCAGGCGAGGGCGCAGAGCAGGGCGACGGGCCAGAGCGTCCAGCTGATGCCGGTGTCCAGGGCGACCTGGTGGGCCCTGCCGAGGCCGGCCAGGACGCGGACCAAGAAGGGGGTGAGCAGCGGGGCGAACAGTGCCGCGGGTGTTGCGAGCAGCACCAGTTCCAGGGCGGTGAAGCCACCGAGCCTGGCACCGGAGGCGCCGCGGGCCGCGAGCAGTTCGTTCTCCCACTCCTGACGGGAGGAGATCAGCCGGACGACCAGCAGCAGGGCCGCGGCGGCGAGGACGGCCAGCTGGAGCGCGCCGATCAGCAGGGTGGACCGGGCGACCATCATGCTCGCCGACAACTCGCGCATGACGTCTGCCAGTTCGGTCGTCACACCGAGCGAGGCGGCCTTCCGCAGGTCTGCGGTGAGGCCCGGGGCACGGTCGCCGATGGCCTGGGCGGTGTCCCGGTCGACGCCCGTGAAGTCCGCGTCGAGCAGCCAGCCGCGGCTGCTCTGCAGCAGACCGCCCGCGGTGAAGGCGCTCTGGTCGACCATCATCGGGCCGAAGGTGGTGAAGCCGCCGACCTCGACCTCGTGGCCGCCGACCGGGTCGATCCGCCAGTACGGGGCGAAGGGGTCGACGGCCCGGTAGGCGCCGGTGACCCGGACGGTCAGCGGCTTGCCGTCGAACCGGTCGGTGAGGCGGACGTCGGCGGGCAGCGCCTGCTCGGTCAGGCCGAGCCGGCCCAGCATGCTCTGCGGGACGGCGACCTGCGGGCCGGTGGCGCCGACGGGTGCGGTGGCGGCGCCCGGCCACGCCCCGGCGACCAGCCGGACGCGGTCGCGGTCGAGGTCCGCGAGGACCGTCAGGTCCACCTTGGCATCGGCGGCCTGACCGGCCGTCCCGCCGGCTGCCGGCGTTCCCGGCGCCGCTCCGGGCGCCGTTCCTGCCGCGTCGGCCCCTCCCGCCGCACCGGCCGCGGTGCTGCCGGGCAGGCCGTAGGAACGGCTGCGCAGCAGGCTGTCGGTGCGCACGGGCAGGTCGCCGAACAGCTTCTGCCGGTAGGAGGCGAGCGCCTCCTCGTCCTTCTGCCGCTGGTCGAGCCCGTGTTCGGCGGTCACCACCACCGTGGTCCGGGCGTGGCCGGGGCCCTGCAGTGCCTGCCGAAGGCCGGCCTGGCCGACGCTGCTGTTGAAGGTCACCAGGGCGGTGAGCACCGCCGTGGTGATCAGCACCGTCAGCAGGACGGCGGCAGCCAGCGGCAGTCGCCCGCGCAGTCGGCGCACGACGAAGCCGAGCATCAAGTTCCTCCCCCGGATCGCGTCCCCGGTAGCGTCCACCGGCACCGCCCATCGACCCGATCCGGACACAAATCGGCCACGGATGGACACATCGAGAGCACACCGACGCATTGAACACCGGCATTCGATCACCGGATAGCGGACGATGCTGTCAGATTCGATCCAGGAACGGAAGGGACTTGCGCGAATCAAGTAAGCAGTGAGCAAATTCCTTTCATTGGTAGCATCCCGGCCGAGGATGTGCCGTTGAAATGCCATGAACACTTCAGAACTCCGGCTCCACCGCGTTCCCACGGCCGCGGACTCCGCCTTCCCGGATTCCCGTCCCGGAACGTGAACCGGCGGAGCCGCCGCATCCGTGGATACCGGATAGGACCGGGTCGCCACGCCCACAGGGGGACGCCGCATGACACAGGATCAGGCCGCCACCGCGACCGTCACGACCACCGAACCGATGGTGGCCGTGACCGACCTCCGGCGCAGCTTCGGCACCGGCGAGCGGACCGTGCACGCCCTGCGCGGCGTCTCCTTCACCGTCGGCCGCGGCGAACTCGCCGCACTCAAGGGCCGGTCCGGCTCCGGCAAGACCACCCTGCTCAACCTGGTCGGTGGCCTGGACTCGCCGACCGGCGGCAGCATCTCCCTCGACGGCATCGACCTCGCCGGGCTCGACGAGGACGGCCGGCTCGCCCTGCGGCGGGAGCGGATCGGCTTCGTCTTCCAGTCCTTCGGGCTGATCCCGATGCTCACGGCCGCCGAGAACGTCGGCGTGCCGATGCGGCTGCGCAAGGTCGCGGCCGCCGAGCGCGAGGAGCGTGCGCACACCCTGCTCGCCCTGGTCGGGCTGGCCGACCACGCCAACCAGCGCCCCGGCGAGCTCTCCGGCGGCCAGCAGCAGCGCGTCGCCATCGCCCGCGCGCTGGCCAACGAGCCCGGCCTGATCATCGCCGACGAGCCCACCGGCCAGCTGGACTCCGAGACCGGCCGCTCGATCATGGAGTTGCTGCGCGCGGTGGTGCGCAGCGAGGGCGTCACCGTGCTGGTCGCCACCCACGACCCGACGCTGATGGGGCTCGCCGACCGCGTGATCGAGCTGCGCGACGGGCGGGTCGTCGAGGAACAGTCGGCCGGGCAGGCCGCCTGACGGCAGCCGGCCGCGCGGCGGGTGGGCGTGGGGTGGGTGGGCGTGGGGTGGGTGGGTGCGGGGACGCCGAGCGCCTCCCCGCACCCGCCCACCGGCACGTCACGGGCCTTCTGCCGGCGGAACTCGGCGGAACTCCGGCGGCGGTGACCGCCACCGCGAGACGTGCACCGCGAAAGGTGCACCGCGAGCCGCGCACCACTGAACGTGCACCACTGAACGTGCACCGCGCGCCGGGGGAAATCCGGTCCGGGTTCCCCGCGGCGCGCGGTCAGCGCTTTCCCGATTCGGGAGAAACCGGCGGGGCGCCCGTCGGCACGGGAATTCGACGTCGGGAAACGACGATCGAAATGTGACCCCACGTCCTTTCCGGCGATCCACGACGGCACCGACCTCGACCACCGCACCGGACCTCATGGCCGGCATTGCCGGCGGCACCGGCCGGGGTCGGCGCGACGCGGAGCGGCCCGCCCCGGGAAGGTTCGCCGACGATTGTCCGGGCATTCCGGAGCAGGTTCCGGGGCGGTCCCGGAACCCGCCCCGGAAACACGATTGTGGTGGCCGGCGCAGCCGACCACCACAATCGTCATCTCATCCTTCGGACTCCCGGGGGGCGGGTCCTCAGACCGCCGGGAAGATCTCCGCGTCCGGCTTCAGCAGCTGGCCCGGCTTCGGCGCGGTGCCGTCCACCAGGTAGCGGGTGACCAGGTCGTTCAGCGCCTTGCTGCGGCCGACGGCGCAGTGCTCGATGGAGTCGACGCTGACCAGCACCGCGTTGCCCAGCTCCTGCTGCATCTGCTGGGCGAACTTGTACTGGGTCGCCGGGTCGTAGAGGTTGCCGATGACCATCACGGTGTTGGAGGTCTTCTTGTTCCACGGGCCGGAGAAGCGCTCGGCGTCCCGGGCCGGGGCCGGCCAGCTCGCGCACGCGGGCGCGTCGAAGGCCTGGTAGCGGCCGAAGGTCGGCGACTCCTGCTCCCAGGTCTTGGCCACGTTCGCGAACACCCGGTCGTTCGACGGGTACGGCTTGTCCTGGCAGTTGACGCCCATGTAGGAGTCGTCGGCGGTGTACTCGGAGTCCGCCGGGGCCTCTCGCAGCGCCCGCGGCACGTTCACCGACAGGAGGTTGGCGTCCTCCTCCGCGACGTTCGCCTTCGGAGCCAGCAGGGTGGCGGCGTTCGGCTTCTGCAGCACCTGGTAGGTGGCCTGCAGCGACTTGGCCAGCGGGGCCAGCTTGGCCTGCGAGTACAGGGCGCTGGCGACCTCGCTGGTGAAGCTGCTCAGCGTCACCTTGGAGCCGTTCGGCAGCGTGATCGGGCTGGTCCGCAGGTGGTCGCGGAGCCCGTCGAACTTGGCCCGGGTGTCGCCCTCGCCGAAGGCGCAGCGCGGGGCGCCGGCCGCCTGGCAGCGCTTCAGGAACTCGTCCAGGGCGAGCTCGAAGCCGCCCGCGCGCTGGCGGTCGTACTCCAGGCCGTTGTGCAGGCGCAGGTTCGGGTCGACGTTGCCGTCGATGATGATCGCGCGGACCTTGTTCGGGTACATGTTGGCGTACGTCGAACCGATCAGGGTGCCGTAGGAGAAGCCGGCGAAGCTGAGCTGGGCGTCACCGACGGCGCGGCGCATCCGGTCGAGGTCGCGCACCACGTTGATCGTCGACATGTGCTCGATCAGCGGGCCCGCGTTCTTGCTGCACGCGTCCGTGTAGTCCTGGTCCGCGTCCAGCGTCTCGTTGACCTCGGCCTTGGTGACCGGGACGCCGACCATGCGGTTGTTGACCGCGTCGGCGTCCTCCTGGGTCTTGAAGCACTTGAGCGGGTTGCTCCGGGCCACACCGCGGGGGTCGAAGCCGATCAGGTCGAACTTGGACTGCACCTCGGGGCCGAAGCGGCTGGTCGTCGCCCACAGGTAGCCGCTGCCGCCCGGGCCGCCCGGGTTGAGGAACAGCGAGCCGATCCGCTTCGACGGGTCGCTCGCCCGGCGCCGCATCATCGCGATGCCGACCTTCTCGCCCGACGGGTTGTCGTAGTCCAGCGGCACGGGGTAGACGGCGCAGTCGTAGATGCCCGGGTCCGGCTTGCTCGGGTCGGGGTTGCACGGGGCCCAGGCGACGGGGTCGACCTTCGCCTCGGCCAGGCCCGGGGCCCGGTCGATCGGCGCCGCCGAGGCGGCGACGGCGGAACCGGTGACAAGGGCGAGAGCGCAGGCGACTGCTCCGGCCGTCGTGGATATGCGGGACAAGGAACCTCCTCGGTACTGAAAAGGGCTGCCCCAGCCTGTCAGCCGGAGATCTCCGTGTGAAGACCTCGGGACCGCAGAATTGTCCGCACTCCATGCCGAAAACAACGGAATATTCTGTGAATGAACCAACTTGACGGTTCATTGACCTGACGGCCAATCATTAGCGGGTCGTTCTGACTCCCGCTCATCCCGGACTGACGCACCGTCGGCCAGGCCGCGGGCCGCCGACGCGACCCACGGCCGGCGCCGCTGCTGCGCGATCGGCTTCGACAAGCCGTCCTCGGCAGCCACCTGGTGGACGGCGTTCGGGCACGGCGGGCCGACCAGGTCCTCGATCCGCTCGAAGCGGCGCCCCCCGACCGGGGCGAGCCGCTCCATCCGGACCCGCATCGACTCCGGCCCGTGGTCACCGACGCCGTCCGCAGGCCCGCCCGCTTCTCCCGGGCGCACTTGACGAGAGATCTGATTAGGCGCCATATTACTTCTCGTGACGCAGCACTCCGAGTTCGACCCCGGCGCACCCACCCTCGACCAGGCCCGCCGCCAGATCGCCCGCTACGGCCTCGCGGCCGACCCGCAGGCGGTCCTGGTCGCGGCCCGACTGATGGCGGCGGGGGCCAGGATCGGACAGGCCGGCGAGGTGCACTTCGGCCGCTTCGGGCTCTCCACCGGCCGCTACCGACTGC
Source organism: Kitasatospora sp. NPDC059577 (assembly GCF_042735475.1). NCBI lineage: Bacteria > Bacillati > Actinomycetota > Actinomycetes > Kitasatosporales > Streptomycetaceae > Kitasatospora > Kitasatospora sp. NPDC059577. Next base: position 59,722 of record NZ_JBHWBZ010000053.1, read on the forward strand.
TGGCCGACCTGGAGGACCACGGCGGCGAGAAGTCGCCGTCCCAGCTCGCGGCGAGCCTGGGCGTCTCCCGGGCGACCGTGACCGGCCTGGTCGACGGCCTGGAGCGGGAGGGTCTGGTGGCCCGCCGCCCGTCCACCGAGGACGGGCGCGGCAACGTGGTGATCCTGACCGCGCGCGGCGCCGACCGGCTGCGCGAGCTGGCACCCGAGCACTTCGCCCGGATGCAGGCGCTGGTCGGCGGCCTCTCCGTCGAGGAGCGCACCACCTTCCTCGACCTGCTGGCCCGGGTGGTCGCGGGCGTCGACGCGTTCACCGCGGACTGACCGCGGGGCCGTCCGCGACCCGACCTCAAACCTGGCACCCCCACCGCCACACCCCACCGGGCGGGCCGCAGTCGGCCCGCCTTCCCTTCGCCCCAATAGTTAGGCACCTAAGCACAAATACTTAGGCACCTAACCAGAAACCACCGGAACCACCGGAACCACGGCAACCCGAACGTGAGGACAACCCCATGAGCAAGAAGGCCCCCGGCGCTCCGCCGCCGTTCGTCCTGTGGCGCGAGGTCCTGGTCGCCTACGTCATGCCCGCCGCGATGGCCGGCCTCGGCGGGGCGGTCACCCGGCAACACGAGCTGGTGGTCGCCGCACTCACCACCATCGGCGGCACCTCGGCCCTGGTGGCCGCCGCGCTCGGCGGCGTCCTGCGCGGGCGCCCCGTCCGCCCCCGGCCCGCCCGGACCCCGCGCGCCCTCGCGGCAGCCGTCCTCGGCCTGGTCGCCGCCGCCCTCGCCCTCGGCGTCGGCCTCGCCGCCGCGCACTGGCTCCCGCACCTCCCGGCCCTCGCCGACAGCCCCTGGCCGAAGCGGCTGCCGGTCGACCTGCCGGTCTCCGCCGCCATCGCCGCCACCATCACCACCTGGCACTGGCGCGCCAGCCGACGCACGCCCCGCGAACCGCAGCACCGACTCCACTCCGCACCGCAACCCGAAAGGCAGACGTCATGATCGTCATCATGGGCGCCGCCGGCGCCACCGGCGGCGCCACCCTGCGCAGCCTCTCCGCCCTCGGCGCCCCGAGCCGCGCGCTCAGCCGCGACCCCGGCCGGCTCGCCGCCTCACTGGACGGGCGGACCCTCGCCCGGACCGAGCCGTTCCGGGCCGACGCCGCCGATCCGGCGTCCCTCCGGGCGGCCTTCCGCGGCGCCCGCCAGCTCTTCCTCACCATGGCCAACAGCCCGGACCAGGTCCGGTACGAGCTGGCGGCGATCGACGCGGCGCTCGACTGCGGGGTGGAGCACGTCGTCAAGGTCTCCGCGCCCGCCGCCGAGCCGGACTCCCCCGTGGCCGTCTCCCGCGGCCACCACCTGATCGAGGAGCGCCTGCGGTCCTCGGGCGTCACCACCACCGTCCTGCGCCCGTACGCGTTCATGCAGAAGCTGCTGCTGCTGGCCCCCGGCATCGCCGCCGCCGGGGTGGTGCACGGCGCGACGGGGCAGGCCCGCTGCAACTACGTGGACGTCCGGGACGTCGGCGACCTCGCCGCCGACGTCCTCACCCGCCCGGAGCTGGCGGGCGGCACCTACCCGCTCACCGGCGGGCGGGCGTACAGCCACCCGGAGCTCACCGCGCTGCTGGGAGAGCTGCTCGGCCGGCCGGTCCGCTACGTCGACCTCGCCCCGGCCGGGCTGCACGCCCATCTGGTCGAACGTGCCGGGATGCCGGACTGGCTCGCCGCCCACGTGGTGGAGATCCAGCAGCTCGCCGTGGTGCGCCGGGAGACGCCCGACGGCGCCTTCACCGACGCCACGGGGCGCAGCCCCCGTACCCTGGAAGCGTTCCTCCGGGAGCACCTGCACGCCTTCGGCTGACCGTCCCGACCCTCGTGGCGGGCCCGGGCCGACCGGGGCCGCAGGGCCGAAAGAGTGCCGGAAACGGCCGAAACACCGGGCCCGCCACCCGAAGGGAGCAGTATTCGCTGTGGTGTGGATCACGATCGGAAATCCGGCCTGACGATCCGTCAGTTCGACTGACTCATCGTCACATCGGAGCAACACCGCCTCAGTTGTCGACTGACGGATCGTCAGATTCGGCCGCCCCCGGCGGAGTTGGGCCGCGCAACGACCCACCCGCCGACCGAGAACCGGAGCTACCATCGGTTGGGTTGTCCGCTCCGGCCCCGGAGTGGGGTCACCCGGTCCGGCGAGTGCTCCCACCGCCCCCAAGGGCCGGGCATCGGTCGGAACGGGGCGAGGACGAGGAGCGCACGGGCTGCCATGACAGCTGAACCGATCGAGCCGAACGAACCGAGCCGGCCGCACCGGCCCGCCGCGCCGCCGCACGCCCTGTTCCCGGGCCGCCCGGCCGCTGCACCGCGCACCCTGGTGGACCTCCTGGAGGCCACCGTGCGCGCCCACCCCGACGAGCCCGCCCTGGACGACGGCCGCACCGTGCTCGGCTACCGCGCGCTGGCGGCCGAGGTCGACCGGCTGCGCCGCCGGCTGGCCGCCGCCGGGATCGGCCCGGGCGACCGGGTCGGCGTGCGGGTGCCCTCCGGAACCAACGACCTGTACGTCTCGATCCTCGCCGTGCTCGCCGCCGGCGCCGCCTACGTCCCGGTGGACGCGGAGGACCCGGACGAACGCGCCGACCTGGTCTTCGGCGAGGCCGGGGTCGCCGGTGTGATCGGCGCCGGCCTCGTCCTCACCACCACGGCCGAGCGCGCTCCGGCCCCCGGGCACCGCCCCACCCCCGCCGACGACGCCTGGATCATCTTCACCTCCGGCTCCACCGGAAAGCCCAAGGGCGTCGCCGTCACCCACCGCAACGCCGCCGCCTTCGTGGACGCCGAGGCCGCGCTCTTCCTCCAGGACGAGCCGATCGGCCCGGGCGACCGGGTGATGGCCGGGCTGTCGGTGGCCTTCGACGCCTCCTGCGAGGAGATGTGGCTGGCCTGGCGGCACGGCGCCTGCCTGGTGCCCGTCCCCCGCGCCCAGGTCCGCAGCGGCGCCGACCTCGGGCCCTGGCTCGCCGAGCAGGAGATCACCGTGGTCTCCACCGTGCCGACCCTGGCCGCCCTGTGGCCCGCCGAGGCGCTCAACGAGGTGCGGCTGCTGATCTTCGGCGGCGAGGCCTGCCCGCCCGAGCTGGTGCAGCGCCTGGTCACCGAGGGCCGCGAGGTGTGGAACACCTACGGCCCGACCGAGGCCACCGTGGTCGCCTGCGCCGCCCTGCTGAGCGGTGAGGGCCCGGTGCGGATCGGCCTCCCGCTCGACGGCTGGGACCTCGCCGTGGTGGACGAGGCCGGCGCTCCGGTCGCCCCCGGCGGCACCGGCCAGCTGGTAATCGGCGGGGTCGGCCTGGCCCGCTACCTCGACCCGGAGAAGGACGCCGAGAAGTACGCGCCGCTGCCCTCACTGGGCTGGGAGCGCGCCTACCGCAGCGGAGACCTCGTCCAGGCCGACCCGGCCGGCCTGCTCTTCCTCGGACGCACCGACGAGCAGATCAAGCTGGGCGGCCGCCGGATCGAGCTCGGCGAGGTCGACGCGGCACTGCAGGCCCTGCCCGGCGTGGCGGGCGCGGCCGCCGCCGTCCGGACCGCGCGCGGCGGCAACCAGCTGCTGGTCGGCTACCTGGTGGTGCAGGACGGATTCGACCGCGAGCAGGCCGTCGAGCGGCTGCGCGCCGAGCTGCCCGCCGCCCTGGTCCCGCTGCTCACGACCGTGGAGACCCTGCCCACCCGCACCTCCGGCAAGGTCGACCGCAACGCCCTGCCCTGGCCGCTGCCCGAGCTGGAGTCCGCCGGGCCGAGCGAGCAGCTGTACGGCACCGAGGCCTGGCTGGCCGAGCAGTGGTCCGAGATCCTCGGCATCACCGTCGGCGGCCCGCGCGACGACTTCTTCGCGATCGGCGGCGGCAGCCTGGCCGCCGCCCGGCTGACCACCCTGCTGCGCACCCGCTACCCGAGCGCGGCCGTCCTCGACATCTACCAGCACCCGACGCTGCGCAAGCTCGCCCGGCACCTGGAGCGCACCGCTCCCGACCGCACCGAGGCCCGCACCGTCACCCGGGTGCCGACCAGGGCCAAGCTGCTGCAGCTGCTCCTGCTGGTCCCGCTGTTCACCGTGGTCGGCCTGCGCTGGACGGTCGCCCTGCTGGCCGCCGGCAACCTGCTCACCCACCTCGGGGACTACCCGTGGGCGCCCACCGCCTCCTGGTGGTGGGTCGGCGCGGGCGCCCTGGCGCTGTACACCCCGGCGGGCCGGCTGGCCGTCGCGGCGGGCGGCGCACGGCTGCTGCTGCGCGGCGTGCGCCCCGGCAGCCACCCGCGCGGCGGCGCCGTGCACCTGCGACTGTGGACCGCCGAACGGCTCGCCGAACTCAGCGGCGCGGACTCGCTGTCCGGCGCCTGGCTGGTGCGCTTCGCCCGCGCGCTGGGCTGCAAGGTCGCGCCCGAGGTGGACCTGCACTCGCTGCCGCCGGTCACCGGGATGCTGAAGCTGGGCCGCGGCTGCGCGGTCGAGGCCGAGGTGGACCTGTGCGGCTACTGGCTGGACGGCGACCGGCTGCTGATCGGCCAGGTCAAGGTCGGCTCCGGCGCCGTGGTCGGCACCCGCTCGACGCTGCTGCCCGGTGCCCGGATCGGCAAGCACGCCCAGGTGGTGGCCGGCTCCAGCGTCACCGGCCAGGTGCCGACCGGCCAGCGCTGGGGCGGCGCGCCCGCCGTCAAGCTGGGCCGCGCCGAGCGCACCTGGCCCAAGGACCGCCCGGTGCGCCGGGCCCGCTGGGCCTCGCTGTACGGGGCGAGCGGTGCCGTGCTCGGCCTGCTCCCGGCGCTGCCCGCCGTGGCCGCGCTCGCCGTGCTGTCCCGCTTCGTCCAGCAGGGCGACGCCCTCGGCCCGGCGCTCGGCGGCGCACTGCTCGGCCTGCTGCCCGCGACCCTCGCGTACGGCGCGGTGTACGCGGCGCAGCTGCTGGTGCTGGTCCGGCTGCTGAGCATCGGCCTGGCGCCCGGAGTGCACCCGCTGCACGGCCGGGTCGGCTGGCAGGCGTGGACGGTCACCCAGCTGATGGACCGGGCCCGGGAGGTGTTGTTCCCGCTGTACGCCGGGCTGGTCACCCCGCTGTGGCTGCGGGCGCTGGGGATGCGGATCGGCCGCGGCGCCGAGGTGTCGACGGTGCTCGCGCTGCCCAGCCTGACCACCGTCGGCGACGGCGCGTTCCTGGCCGACGACACCCTGATCGCCCCGTACGAGCTGGGCGGCGGCTGGGTGCGGCTCGGCGAGGCGAAGGTCGGCGAGCGGGCGTTCCTCGGGAACTCGGGGATGACCGCGCCGGGCCGGTCGGTGCCCAAGCGCGGCCTGGTGGGCGTGCTGTCGGCGACGCCGGCGAAGGCGAAGAAGGGCAGCTCGTACCTGGGCATGCCGCCGGTGCGGCTGCCGCGCGCGGCGGACCGGGCCGACCAGAGCCTGACCTACGAGCCGCCGGCCCGGCTGCTGTGGGCGCGCGGGCTGGTCGAGCTGGCCCGGGTGGTGCCGGTGCTGGCCTCGGGCGCGCTGGGACTGCTGACGGTGGCGGCGCTGTCCTGGCTGGCGGCCGGCTCACCGCTGACCGCCGCGCTGCTGTCGGGCCTGGTGCTGCTGGGCGCCGGTGCGCTGGCCTGCCTGGTCGCGGTGGCGGCGAAGTGGCTGCTGGTCGGGCGGTTCCGGGCGGTGGAGCACCCGCTGTGGAGCGGGTTCGTGTGGCGCAACGAGCTGGCGGACACCTTCGTGGAGATGCTGGCGGTGCCGTGGCTGGTCGGCGCGGTGCCGGGCACACCGGTGCTGAACCTGTGGCTGCGGGCGCTCGGCGCGAAGGTCGGGAGCGGCGTCTGGTGCGAGAGCTACTGGCTGCCGGAGGCGGACCTGGTCACCCTCGGCGACGGGGTCAGCATCAACCGGGGCTGCGTCGTGCAGACCCACCTCTTCCACGACCGGATCATGCGGATGGATACTGTGGTCCTCCGCGAGGGCGCCACCCTGGGCCCGGGCGGCATCGTGCTGCCCGGCAGCACGGTGGGCGCGCGCAGTACGCTGGGCCCGGCCTCGCTGGTGATGCGTGCCGAGTCCGTCCCCGCCGACACGCGGTGGCTGGGCAACCCCATCGAGGTGTGGCAGACCACGTCGTGACCACCCCGTCGACCACCCGTCCCGGCCCGCAGGAAGCGCTCGTCCCCGTGAAGTCCAAGCACGCCCCCGCGGCCGCCGGCGCCCCGGACCCGTATTTCCCGAACAGCGGCGACCACCGCTACCGGGTGCACCGCTACGAGCTGGCGCTGGACTACCGGCCCGGTCCCAACCGGCTGACCGGATCGGCCCGGCTGAGCGCGGTGGCGGACGCGGTGCTGGCCGAGTTCGCGCTCGACCTGGCCGAGTTCCGGATCGGACGGGTCCTGGTCGACGGCCGGGTCGCCCGCTACACCCACCGCGGCGGCAAGCTGCGGATCCGCCCGGCGAAGCCGCTCGCGGCGGGCGCGGCGTTCACCGTCGAGGTGCACTACACCGGCAACCCGCGCCCGGTGCGCAGCCCGTGGGGCGGCCTGGGCTGGGAGGAGCTGACCGAGGGCGCGCTGGTGGCCAGCCAGCCGGTCGGCGCGCCGTCCTGGTTCCCGTGCAACGACCGGCCCGCCGACAAGGCGACCTACCAGATCGCCGTCACCACGCCGTCGCCGTTCACCGTGGTCGCGAGCGGCCGGCTGCTGACCCGCACGACCCGGGCGTCCAGCACCACCTGGGTGTACGAGCAGAGCGCGCCGACCTCCACGTACCTGGTGACGGTGTCCATCGGCCACTACCGGCCGGTGCCGCTGGCCGCCCGGCCGGCCGTGCCGCAGACCGGGTACGTGCCGGAGCGGCTGGCCACCGGGTTCGCCCGGGACTTCGCCCGGCAGCCCGAGATGACGGCCTACTTCGGCGAGGTCTTCGGGCCGTACCCGTTCGGCGAGTACGCGGTCGTCCTCGCCGACGAGGAACTGGACGTGCCGGTGGAGGCGCAGGGCCTCGCCACCTTCGGCGCCAACCACCTCGGCGGCGGCTGGGAGCGCGAGCGGCTGATCGCCCACGAGCTGGCCCACCAGTGGTTCGGCAACAGCGTGACGATCGCCGACTGGCGGCACATCTGGCTCAACGAGGGCTTCGCCAAGTACGCGGAGTGGCTCTGGTCCGAGCACACGGGCGGCCCTGCCGCGGCCACCCGTGCCGCCGCCGCGCACACCCTGCTGGCCGGGCAGCCGCAGGACCTGGTCCTCGGCCACCCCGGCCGGAAGCTGATGTTCGACGACCGGCTGTACCAGCGCGGCGGTCTCGTCGTGCACGCCCTGCGGCGGGCCCTGGGCGACGACGCGTTCTTCGCGATGCTGCGGGACTGGACGGGCATCAACCGGCACGGTGTGGTCGACACCGCCGACCTCCGGGCGCACGCCTCCCGTTACACCTCCACGCCGCTCGGCCCGCTCTTCGAGGCCTGGCTGGAACGGCCGGAACTGCCGCCGCTGCCGGGCTGAGCGGCCGGACGAGCAGCCGGTCGGACGGCTGGTGGGGCGGCCGGTCGGACGGCCGGACGAGCAGCCGGTCGGGCGGCCGGAAAACCGGTCGGGGCCGGCGCCGGGCTGGGCTACTGTCCGTCACATGTCGATGAGTTCAGAAGCCCACATGACCGGCCTGCCCGACGAACTGCTGCCGACCACCCGCCGCGCCCTGCTGCACCTCCTCGCGGTCGCCCAGTCCGAGGGGCGCACTCCCTCGATGGTCGCCGGCGTGGTGCGCGGCGGGCGGCTGGTGTGGAGCGGCGCCCGCAGCATGGTCGACGGCCACGCGCCGACCCCGGACGTCCAGTACCGGATCGGCTCGCTCACCAAGACCTTCGTCGCCGTCCTGGTGCTGCGGCTGCGCGACGAGGGCCTGCTCGACCTCGCCGACCCGCTCGGCCGCCACCTGCCCGGCACCGCGGCCGACGGCGCGACGATCGCCCACCTGCTCTCGCACTCCTCGGGGCTCGCCGCCGAGACCCCCGGCCCGTGGTGGGAGCGGACCGACGGCTCCCTGCGGCCCGCCCTCGACGACGTCCTGGAGACCGGCCGGCCCGTCAAACACCCGGCCGGACGCCGCCTCCACTACTCCAACCCCGGCTACGCGCTGCTCGGCGCGCTGGTGGAGAAGGTGCGCGGTGAGCACTGGGGCGAGGTGCTGCGCCGCGAGGTGCTGGCGCCGCTCGGCATGGACCGCACCACGCTGCTGCCCCAACACCCGCACGCCGGGGGCTTCGCCGTCCACCCGTGGGCCGACGTCATGCTGCCCGAGCCGCTCACCGACACCGGCCTGATGGGCCCGGCCGGCCAACTCTGGTCCACCGGCGCCGACCTGGCCCGCTGGGCGGCCTTCCTCGCCGCCGGCGACGACAAGGTGCTGGCCGCCGACACCCTCGCCGAGATGCGCCGCCCCGCCGTCGCCCCGGACGACGCCGGGTGGACCACCGCCTTCGGCCTCGGCCTGCAACTGCGCCGCCACGAGGGCAGGTTGCTGTACGGGCACACCGGCTCGATGCCCGGCTTCACGGCCGGCCTGTGGATCAGCGAGACCGACGGACTCGCCGCGTTCGCCCTCTCCAACGCCACCAGCGGCGGCAACGCCCCGCAGCTCGCCGCCGGATTGATCACCCTCACCGCCGACCACGAGCCCCCGCTGCCCGAGCCCTGGCGCCCGCTGCCCGAGGCCGATGAGGACCTGCTGGAGCTCACCGGCCCCTGGTACTGGGGCGCCGCGCCGAACACCCTGCGGCTGCGGGCCGACCGCGTCCTGGAACTCTCCCAGCTCGCCTCGACCGGCCGCGGCTCGCGCTTCCGGCCCGAGCCGGACGGCACCTGGACCGGCCTCGACAACTACTACGCGGGCGAGACCCTGCGGGTGGTCCGCAAGGCCGACGGCACGGTCAGCCACCTCGACGTCGGCTCCTTCGTCTACACCCGGGAACCGTACGGTCCGGCCGACGCCCGCCCCGGCGGCGTCGGCCCCGAGGGGTGGGCCGCCCAGTGTCCCGGGCGGCCCCCGTGGACCCGGGGGCCGGGG
>NZ_JBHWBZ010000053.1:68827-71150 GCF_042735475.1 Kitasatospora sp. NPDC059577
TCTCACACCACCTCTATATCCGTCGCCTGCTTCTCTTTTATATACTCGACTCGACCACCCCCGGCCACCTAGCGGCGCGGCCGCCGCCGTCCCGGGCGGCGTCGCCCCGGAGGGCTGGCACTCCATGTGACCGGGGCTGCACCGGTGAACCGGGTGACCGGGGTGTCTCGGGTGACCGGGGTGACCCTGACCCGGTCAGTCCGGTCAGTCCAGTGAGTCCGGTGAGTCCGGTGACCGAGGTGACCCGGTGAGTCCGGTGACCCGGGTGGGGCGAGCCCGACGGCGGGGGCGTACGGTGCAGCCGTACGCCCCCGTTGTCCACCCCCTGCGAACGAGCGCCCGGTGCCCGGCAGATGACCGGCAAGCCACGGGTGGTCCCATTCAACAGGTGCACATCTGCGCTCCGCCGCGCCGCAACGTGGATGCCAACCGGCTCGGAGAGACATACCGAGACCGGTTCGCGTCCATGCCCGAACCACCTGCGGACCGGGACGGTGCCCTGGCGATCCTCGGCACCGCCGATCGTGCTGCCCTGGAGGGTCCGCCATGACCACCGTCCCCACGTACGCTCCGTCCGCAGTCGCCCCCACCCACGACGCCCCGGCGGTCCCCGCCCCCCGCCACCGGCCCGCCCCGGCCGTCGTCCCCACGCCCGCCCCGGCCGCCTACACCGTCTCCCTCGCCCGCGACGAGGACGACGTGCGGGCCGCCCAGCGGCTGCGCCACCAGGTGTTCGCCGCCGAGCTCGGCGCCGTCCTGCACAGCCCGGTCGCAGGCCTGGACGTCGACCCGTTCGACGAGCACTGCGACCACCTCCTGGTCCGCGAGGGCGAGCACGGCACCGTCGTCGGCACCTACCGGCTGCTGCGCCCCGAGGCCGCCCGCCGCGCCGGACGGCTGTACTCCGAGGGCGAGTTCGACCTCTCCGCCCTGGCGCCGGTCCGCCCCGGCCTGGTCGAGCTGGGACGCTCCTGCATCCACCCGGACCACCGGGGCAACGGCGCCGTCATCAACCTGATGTGGGGCGGCATCGCCCGCTACCTCGCCGACACCGGCAACACCTGGGTCGGCGGCTGCTGCTCGATCGGCCTGGAGGACGGCGGCGCCACCGCCGCCCGGGTCTGGGACACCGTCAGCGCCAAGCACCTGGCCCCCGCCGAGTACCGGGTCGCCCCGCGCCACCGCTGGGACGCCACCGGTGTGCCGCGCGCCGAGCGGGGCCCGCTGCCGGCGCTGCTCCGCGGCTACCTGCGGCTCGGCGCCTGGGTCTGCGGCGAGCCCGCGTACGACCCGGACTTCGACTGCGCCGACCTGTACGTGCTGCTCTCGCTGGAGCGCACCGACCCGCGCTACCTGCGGCACTTCCTCTCCGGGCTGCCCGGCCTGGGCTCCGCGTCGTGAGCGTCTGGCTGCCCACGGCGACCTGCCGGCCCGAGACCTGCCTCGCCGACCCCGCCCCGGAGGTCTCCCACCCCCGGCGGGCGCTGCGGCTGACGGCCTGCCTGGCGGCGGTGGTGGCCGGCGTCGTGCTCAGCCCGCCGGTCCGGCTGCTTCCGTACGGGGGGCGGGAGCGGCTGATCCGGCTCTGGGCGCGCGTCCTGCTGCGCACCCTCGGCGTGACCGTCCACCTCGCCGGGCCCGGCGCCCGGCCCGCCGGCGCGGGCGGCGGCGGGGTGCTCGTGGTGGCCAACCACGTGTCCTGGCTGGACATCCCACTGCTCGCCGCCGGCCGGCCGGGCCGCTCACTGGCCAAGACCGAGGTCCGGCGGTGGCCGGTGCTCGGCCCGCTGGTCGCCTGGGGCGGCACCGTTTTCCTGGACCGCGACCGGCTGCGGACACTGCCCGACACCGTCGCGGAGGTCGCCGAGGAGCTGCGCTCCGGACACCCGGTGATCGTCTTCCCGGAGGGCTCGACCTGGTGCGGGCGGGAGAGCGGGCGGTTCCGCCCCGCGCTGTTCCAGGCCGCGGTGGAGGCCGGGGCCTTCGTCCAGCCGGTGACGATCCGCTACCGGCTGGCGGACGGGCGGCCGACCAGTGTCCCAGCCTTCGTCGGGGACGACGGCCTGCTCACCTCGCTCGCCCGGGTGGTCGCGGCGCGCGGGCTGGTCGCCGACGTGACGTTCCTGCCGCCGATCCCGCCGCCCGCCCCGCGGGCCACCCGGTCCGGCGCGCGGCGCGAACTGGCCCGCGCGGCGCAGGCGGCGGTCGAGGGCATCCACTGACCGGCCGCCACCACGGCGGCCGGGCCGGCCCGGTCGACCCCGGCCGGGGGGGCCCGGCCCCGCATCCCCCGGCCGGGGTCTATAAAACAAAACTATCTGAC
>NZ_JBHWBZ010000054.1:0-4982 GCF_042735475.1 Kitasatospora sp. NPDC059577
CCCCCCCCCCCCCCCCCCCAGGCCCTGCCACCCGGGCGTACCGGGCGGCAGGGCCATTGTCCCCCGGCCGTGCCGCGGCACGGGCCGGCGTCCGGTCCGGTGGCGGGTCAGGCCTCCGCGGCCGCGGTCTCCCGGGTCGCGTCCGGCTGCCCGGCGGCCGGACCGGCCGGGGCGCCGGGAGCGGCCGAGCGGCGCGGCAGCAGGAACCAGGCGACCAGCGCGCCGATCACCGAGATGCCCACCGAGAGCGAGGCCACCACGTGCATGGCGTGGATGAAGGAGTCGTTCGCCGGGCCGATCAGGGCCTGTCCGCCGGGGATCCGGCCGGCGATGGCCAGGGTGGCCTCCAGCGATTCGCCGGCCTTGTCGCGCAGGTTCTCCGGCAGCTGGTTCAGGGTGTCGGACATCCCGTCGCGGTAGACGGTGGAGAGCACCGCGCCGAGCACGGCGACCCCGAGCGAGCCGCCGACCTGGCGGAAGGTGTTGTTGACGGCGGAGCCGGCGCCGGCCTTCTCGCGGGGCAGCGAGCCCATGATCGCGACGGTCACCGGCGGCATGACGTGCGCCATGCCGGCGCCCATCACCAGGCCGAGCACGATCAGCACCCAGATCGGGGTGGTGGCGGTGAGCACGGTGTAGCCGACGAAGCCGAGCGCGACCAGCAGCATGCCGCCGGAGGCGGTGGCGGCGACGCCGAAGCGATCGACCACCAGCCGGGCCCGCGGCGCGAAGAGCAGCTGGGCGACGGCCAGCGGCAGCATCAACAGGCCCGCCTGGAGGGCGCTGTAGCCGCGCACGCTCTGGATGTAGAAGACGCCGAAGAACGAGACGCCCATCAGCGCGAAGAAGATCACGCCGACGACCACCACGGAGGCGCTGAACACCTTGTTGCGGAACCAGGTGACGTCCAGTGCGGGGAACGCGGTGCGGCGCTCGAACCAGACGAAGGCGACCAGCGCGACCACGCCGACCAGGGTCGGCACCCAGGCCCCGGGGGCGGTGAAGTCGGCCAGCTCGCCGCCCTTGATGATGCCGTAGATCAGGGCGACCAGGCCGATGATCGACAGCAGCACGCCGACCGGGTCGAGCTTGCCCGGGGCCGGGTCCTTGGACTCGGGCACCAGGATCGCCATCGCGATCACCGCGACGATCACGATCGGGACGTTGATCAGGAAGACCGAGCCCCACCAGAAGTGCTCGATCAGCAGACCGCCGGTGATCGGGCCGATGGCGATGGCCAGGCCCACCGCGCCCGCCCAGATGCCGATCGCCTTGGGCTGCTCGGAGCGCTCGAAGACGTTCATGATGATCGCCAGCGTGGCGGGCATCGCGAGCGCGGCGCCGACGCCCATCAGGGCGCGGAAACCGATGAGTTCACCGGGCGAGCCGGCCATCGAGGACAGCAGTGAGGCGATGCCGAAGACCACCATGCCGGCCAGCAGCGCGAGCTTGCGGCCGAAGCGGTCGCCGAGCAGGCCCGAGGTGAAGAGCAGCCCGGCGAACACGAGCGTGTAGGAGTTGATCGACCACTCCAGGTCGCTCTGGGTGGCGCCGAGGCCGACCGGAGCGGGGGTCGCGATGGTCTTCATCGCGACGTTGAGGATCGAGTTGTCGAGCACGACGACGAGCAGGGCGAGCACCAGGGTGCAGAGGATCGCCCAGCGCCGACGGTGGATGGCTTCCGGCACGCGGGGTGGCGCGGCTGCGGTGGTCATTGGTCTTCCCGTCCGTGTTGGCGTGGCACTGGCGGGCTATTCCGAGTCGGAAACGTCTCGTAACCCCCTGCACCAGAGTAGCGGGGAAATACGATACGAGACGACACCGTTTCGCAAAATGGAGGCAAAGCCCGGCGCCTCCCCCGAACCCCGGCCCGCCGCGGCCGGCCCCGGTGTGTCACGGATCGCACCGGGACGAACGCACCCCTCTTTGCGCGCACGCCGGGGCGTGCAAGCATGGAGGTGATCCGGGGACGCCGCACGGCGCCACGAGACGACAACCCTTCAGGAGTCCGTTCGATGAACGCTTCTTCGCCTTCGCCTGCCCAGAACCAGGCGTCGACCGCCACCCTCTACGGCGGGGTCACCAACCGCCGCGTGACCGTCCGCGACCTCGCCGCCGCCAAGCAGCGCGGCGAGAAGTGGTCGATGCTCACCGCCTACGACGCCCTGACCGCAGGCGTGTTCGACGAGGCCGGCACCCCGGTGCTGCTGGTCGGCGACTCGGCGGGCAACTGCCACCTCGGCTACGAGACCACCGTCCCGGTGACCATGGATCAGATGGTGATGCTCTCCGCCGCCGTCGTCCGCGGCACCAAGAGGTCGATGATCGTCGCCGACCTGCCGTTCGGCTCCTACCAGGAGTCCCCCGCGCAGGCCATGCACAACGCGGCCCGGCTGATGAAGGAGGCCGGGGTCGGCGCGGTCAAGCTGGAGGGCGGCGAGCGCAGCGCCCGCTCGATCGAGCTGCTGGTCGAGGCCGGCATCCCGGTGATGGCGCACATCGGTCTCACCCCGCAGTCCGTGCACGCCTTCGGCGGCTACCCGGTCCAGGGCCGCGGCGACGAGGCGGCGCACCAGCTGCTGCGCGACGCCAAGGCCGTCCAGCAGGCGGGCGCCTTCGCGGTGGTCCTGGAGGCGGTGCCGGCCGAGCTGGCCGCCCAGGTCACCGAGCAGCTGGCGATCCCCACCGTCGGCATCGGCGGCGGCCCCGACACCGACGCCCAGGTGCTGGTCTGGACCGACATGGCCGGCATGACGGCCGGCCGGGTGCCGAAGTTCGTCAAGCAGTACGCCGACCTGCGGACCGTCCTGGCCGACGCCGCCCGGGCCTTCGCCGAGGACGTCCGCGGCGGCGCCTTCCCCGCGGAGGAGCACAGCTTCCACTGACCGTTCGCACCGGTCACGGCCCTGCCCCGCGCCCGCGGAGCAGGGCCGCCGGCACGTCCGGCCGCCGATGACAGCGGCGTGACAGCGGCCTGGCAGCGGGCCGCCGCCGCCGTCACCACGGCGACAGGGGGCTGACAGCCGGGCCGGACAACCTGGTGGCATGACACGAATCGCCACCGCCCCGAACGACCGGGGAGCCGCCGCCGGCAATGCCGTCGAGGTCCGCGGCATCGTCAAGCACTACGGCACCACCAAGGCCCTCGACGGGGTCGACCTCACCGTCAGGGAAGGCACCGTCCTCGGTGTGCTCGGCCCCAACGGCGCGGGCAAGACCACCCTCGTCCGGGTCCTCTCCACCCTGATCAAGCCGGACGCCGGCACCGCCTTCGTCGGCGGCTACGACGTCCTGCGCCAGCCCAAGCAGCTGCGCCGCACGATCGGCCTCACCGGCCAGTACGCCTCCGTCGACGAACTCCTCTCCGGGTACGAGAACCTCTACCTGATCGGCCGACTGCTCGACCTCCCCGGCCGCGAGGCCAAGGCCCGCGCGACCGAACTGCTGGAACGCTTCTCGCTCACCGAGGCCGCCAAGCGGCCCGCCAAGACCTACTCCGGCGGCATGCGCCGCCGCCTCGACCTGGCCGCCAGCATGATCGGCCGCCCCCGGGTGCTCTACCTGGACGAGCCCACCACCGGTCTGGACCCGCGCACCCGCAACGAGGTCTGGGACGAGGTGCAGCGGATGGTCTCCGAGGGCACCACCGTGCTGCTGACCACCCAGTACATGGAGGAGGCGGAGCAGCTCGCGAACGAGCTGACCGTCATCGACCGCGGCAAGGTGATCGCCACCGGGCTGGTGGCCGAACTCAAGGCCAAGGTCGGCGGGCAGACCCTGCAGGTCCGCCCGGTCCACGCGGCCGAGTTGCCCGAGATGGCCCGCTGCCTGCACGACACCGGCATCACCACCGCCACCTTCTCCGCCGACACCGGCCTGCTCGCGGTGCCGATCACCGGCGAGGAGCAGCTGACCACCGTGATCGGCGTGCTCGGCGGCCGCGGCTTCGCGATCGCCGGCATCGACACCAAGGTGCCCAGCCTCGACGAGGTCTTCCTCGCCATCACCGGCAAGCCCGCCCCCGCCGCGGACGCCGCCCCCAGCCTCGCCAAGGAGCCCGTCGCATGACCACCGCCGCACTCGCCCCCGCCCGGGTGGAGGACTCCCGGATCGGTCTGTCCGGCACCCTGCGCCACGTCGGCGCACTGACCCGGCGCAACCTGATGCGGATCAAGGCCGACCCGGAGTCGATGTTCGACGCCGTGCTGATGCCGATCATCTTCACCGTGCTCTTCGTCTACGTCTTCGGCGGGGCGATGGCCGGCAACCAGGACGCCTACCGGCAGTACCTGGTCCCCGGCCTGCTCGGACAGACCGGTCTCACCCTGGCGATGGCCGTCGGCACCGGCCTCAACAGCGACTTCCAGACCGGCGTGATGGACCGCTTCCGGACCCTGCCGATCGGGCGGGCCTCCGTACTGCTCTCCAAGATCGCCGCCGAGACCCTCCGCGGGCTGCTCTCCTTCGCGATCCTGATCAGCTTCGCGATGTGCATCGGCTTCGAGGTGAAGACCGGTCCGCTGGAGGTGCTGGCCACCATCGGCCTGGCCCTGGTGTTCGGCATGTCGATCGTCTGGATCTCGATGCTGCTCGGCATGGCGCTGCGCAGCGCCCAGGCCGTCCAGGGCGTCTCCATGCTGGTCCTGATGCCGATGCAGTTCGGCAGCTCGATCTTCGCCCCGACCCAGACCATGCCGGGCTGGCTGCAGTCCTTCACCAAGGTGAACCCGCTGTCCGCACTGGCCGACGCCTCCCGTGCGCTGCTCAACGGCGAGGGCGCGGTCGCCCACCCGGTGATGATCGTGCTGATCTGGTCCGCCGCCGTCACCGCGGTCTTCGCCCCGCTCGCGGTCGCCCGCTTCCGCAAGCGGACCTGACCCCGGACCGCGTCGGCCCTCCGCGGGGGGGGGCCGGCGGACGGGGCGGCCGGCCGCCCGGGACAGGCGCCGGCCGTCGCAGGGGGCGCCGGGGGGGCGGGGCGC
>NZ_JBHWBZ010000054.1:4992-35981 GCF_042735475.1 Kitasatospora sp. NPDC059577
CCGGTGACCAGGGGACGGTCACCGGCCCACCGGGCCCTCACCGCGCGCCCCCGGACCGACGATCCGCCGGGCCCTCCCCGAACCCCCGCACCCCCGAACCCCGCACCCCCGGACCGACAGACCGACGGACCGACGGTCCAGCGGGCGCCGTCAGCCGATCAGCTCCGTCAGCAAGGCCTGGGTCTGCTCCTGCGTCATGCCGTCGCCGCGGGCGTAGGCCTCCTCGTACGCGGCATCGCCCAGCAGCCCCCGCAAAGCCGCGGCCGACCGCTCCCGCTCGACGCGGTCCAGGTAGCCGCCCTTCGGGCCGTTCAGCCCGTTGTGCGCGCCCTGCAGGAGCGCCGCGAGCCGGCCCCGCTCCAGGTCCCGGTCGCGTTCGGCGAACACCCGCAGCACCCCGACCACGGCCGGGACCACCATGACCGTCATCTGCTCCACGAACCCGGAGCCCGTCGCGATCGACCGCAGCATCCGCCGGCACTCGCGGATCAGTTCGAGACCCCGCTCCGGATCGCCGGTCCGGGCCGTGATCCAGCCCCGGGCCGCGTTCAGCAGCCCGGAGACGACGGTCGGCGCGAGGAAGTCGACCGTGGTGACGTCCATCAGGTCCAGTTCGGCCAGCGCCTGGGCGTACTCGCCGCGCTGGGCGTGCACGCCGCAGAGCGTCAGGTGGCCGAACAGCCAGGCGCCGGTGCCGGCCTGGTTCAGACCCGGGGAGTCGATGGAGGCCAGCGCCTCCCGGACGATCCGCTCGCCGCGCTCCGGATCCACCTCCAGCAGGGCGTTGCCGAGGTTCACCCGCAGCATCGGCACCTCCTGGGTCGCCCCCAGCTCCTCGGCCAGCCCGATCGCCCGCTCGTAGGCGGCGGCGGCCGCCTCCGGCTCGCCCCGGTTGGCCAGCGACTCGCCCTGCGCCGACAGAGCCTGGGAGACCCCCCAGAGGTTGCCGGCCTGCTGGTAGAGCTCCAGGGAGCGCGAGCCGTCCAGGACGCTCTGCTCCGCCCCGCCCGGCCAGTCGTTCAGCATCTTGGCCCGGAGCTGCAGGATGAACGCCATGTCGTTCGCGTCGCCGTGGCGCTCGCAGCCCGCGACGGCGTCGTCCAGCAGGTGCGTCATCAGGTCCAGCCGACCGGAGAGGAAGGCGCCGAAGACCCGCATCAGCGCGGGGAAGCGGTGGGACTGCGGCAGGTCCGGGGTATAGACGTCCAGGAGCTGTTGGGCGACCTGGACGGCCTGTGCGTCGCCGACCAGCTCCAGGTTCCCCTCGAAGAGCCCGATCAGCCGGTGCAGTGCGAGCAGCCGGCGGGCCTCCTCGACCACCCCCTCGGGCATCGGCAGGCCGTACTCCAGCACGCCGCGCTCCAGCGGCACCGGCGGCGGGGCGGACGGGCCGAACGGGTCCGGGCCCAGTGCGGCGACCGCGGTGTACCAGCTCCGGGCCTCCAGGCCGTAGTTGCGCAGTGACCAGTACCAGCTCATGCCAAGGGTGAGGGCCAGTGCCTCCTCCTCGTCCCCGAGGTCGATCGCGCGGCGCATCGCGGCCCGGATGTTGTCCTGCTCCCGCTCCAGCACGGTCAGCCAGTGCAGTTGCCGGGGCCCGTGGATGTGCAGGTCCGCCTCCGCGACCACGGCGCGGAAGTGCGCCAGGTGGCGGGCCCCGGTGGCGGTGCGCTCGGCGGCGGACTCGGCGAGGCGCTCGGTCGTGTACTCGTGGATGGTCTCCAGCATCCGGTAGCGCGGCAGGCTGGCGCCGTCCAGGTCGGCCACCAGGAGGGACTTGTCGACCAGCGACAGCAGCAGGTCGGCGACCTCCCCCGGGGCCACCTCGACGCCGTCGGCGCAGACCGCCTCGGCGTCCTCCAGCTGCCAGCCGCCGGAGAACACCGAGAGCCGGCGCAGCACCGCCCGCTCGCGCTTGCCCAGCAGGTCCCAGCTCCAGTCGACCACCGCGCGCAGGGTCTGCTGGCGCGGCAACAGGGTGCGGCTGCCCGCGGTGAGCAGCGCGAACCGGCCGTCCAGTCGGTCGGCTATCTGACGGGCCGTCATCACCCGCAGCCGGGCCGCGGCCAGTTCGATGGCCAGCGGAAGCCCGTCCAGCCGACGGCAGATCTCGGCGCAGGCCTCCGGATCGCCCTGCGGGTCGAAGCCGGGACGGGCGGTGGCGGCGCGCTCCGCGAACAGCCGCAGCGCGACCGGGTCGGGCAGCGGCTCGACCGGAAGCACCGTCTCGCCGGGCACGCCGAGCGGCTCGCGGCTGGTGGCGAGCACGGTCAGCCCGGGGCAGTCGGCCAGCAGCACGTCCGCGAGGTCGGCGGCGGCCTGGATCAGGTGCTCGCAGTTGTCCAGGACGAGCAGCATCCGGCGGTGGCCGCAGTGCTCGACCAGCCGGCGCACCGGGTCCTCGACGCGCTTCTCGATCACCTCGGCGACCATGCTGGCGCTGTGCAGCACGATCTCGCGCAGGCCCAGCGCCGACACCACGGCGGCGGGCACCGCGTCCGGGCTCTCCAGTGGGGCGAGTTCGGCCACCCAGACGCCGTCCGGCCAGGCCCCCGCCGACTGCTCGGCCCGTCCGGCCTCGACCGAGAGACTGGTCTTGCCGGAGCCGCCCGGTCCGGTGAGGGTCACCAGCCGGCGCCCCGTCAACAGACCTCGCAGCGAGGCGAGATCGGCCTCCCGGCCGACGAAGCTGGTCAGCCGTCCGCGCAGGTTGCCGCCGGTGCGCGGGAGTTGGGTCGCCGGAGTGCCCGCGGACGGCTCCGGCCGGGGCTGCGGCTCCGGCCGGGAGTGCGGCTCCGGCCGGGGGTGTGGCTCCGGCTCGACGCCCGGCTCCGGACCGGCCCCCGGCGCGAGCAACTCGGCGTGCAGGGACCGGAGGTGCCGACCGGGGTCGACGCCGAGCTCATCGGCCAGGACCCGTCTGGTCCGCTCGTAGTGGTGCAGTGCCTCGGCCGTCCGGCCGCTCTCGTGCAGCGCCCGGATCATCAGCAGCTGCAGCGGTTCGTCCAGCCGCTGCCGCTCGCACAGCTCGGCGAGCTCGGCGACCAGGTCGGCGGCCCGGCCGAGCCCCAGGTCGGCGGTGATCCGGTGCCGGCGGGCCTCCTCGCGCTGGGCCTCCAGCCTGGCGGCCGGGCCCGAGCGGTCCGGCAGGTCGGCGAGGGCGGGGCCGCGCCACAGCGCCAGGGCGGCGCGCAGCCGCTCGGCGGCCAGCGCGTGGTCCCCGGCGTCCAGGGCCCGTCGGCCCTCGGTGCTCAGCCGCTGGAAGTCCGCGAGGTCGGTGCCCGGGCCGGTCAGCCAGTACCCGGCCGGGCCGGAGCCGATCTCGTCCCGGCCGACGGTGCGGCGCAGCCGGCCGACCAGGGTCTGCAGCGCGGCGGAGGAGTCCTGCGGCGGATCGGCGTCCCACACCTCGTCCACCAGCAGGTCGGCCGGCACCGGGCGGCCCTGCCGCAGGGCCAGCGCGGCCAGCAGCGCCCGCAGCCGGGCGCCGCCGAGGGGCACCGGGGTTCCGTCGTCGTGGTGGGCCGTGGTCGTCCCGAGGATGCCGTAGTGCACCGCACCATTCTGGTCGATCAGCGGGCGTGCGGCCGCACAATTGTGCAGGCGCCCCCGCCGATACGGCCCCGCCCCGCCGCCCCGTCCGGGCACCCGGCCTCGGCGGAACGCCACCGGGTGCCCGGACGTTCACCCGGAGCGGCTTGTCCGGTCACCGCCCGCCCGGCATGATCGGACCCCGGCCCGACACCCGCCCTCCCTCTGCCCACGGAGCACCCACACCATGACCTTCGCCGCCACGCCGCGCTCCCGCAGCGAGGACCGCCGGATCAGCCCGGTGTTCTGGGTGCTCCTCGCCATCCTCGGCACCTCCGGCTGGGCGGTGTACGCGGGCTACGGGAACGCCTCGTTCGGGGTGTTCCTGTTCGTGGTCGCGGGCTGGATGGTCTCGCTGTGCCTGCACGAGTACGCCCACGCCCGCACGGCGCTGCACGGCGGCGACATCACGGTGGGTGCCAAGGGCTACCTCACGCTCAACCCGCTGAAGTACACCAACGTGCTGCTCAGCTTCGTCCTGCCGATCGTCTTCGTGATCCTCGGCGGCATCGGCCTGCCCGGCGGCTCGGTCTGGATCGAGCGGCACCGGATCCAGGGCCGGCTCAAGCACAGCCTGATCTCGGCGGCCGGCCCGCTGGTCAACCTGGCCATCGCGGCGGCGCTGCTGGTCCCGATCGGCGCCGGCTGGCTGGACGACCCGACGGTGCACGCGTTCTGGAACGGCTACGAGCTGACCATCTCGCCGTTCTCCGGCGCGCTGGGCTTCCTCGGCTTCCTCCAGATCAGCGCGGCGGTGCTGAACCTGCTGCCGGTGCCCGGCCTGGACGGCTACGGCATCGTCGAGCCCTGGCTGTCGTACAAGACCCGGCGCGCGGTCGAGCCGTTCGCCCCGTACGGGATGCTCGCGGTGTTCGCGCTGCTGTGGCAGCCCTCGGTGAACTCGTTCTTCTTCGGGGTCGTCCACGGCCTGATGAACCTCTTCGGCGTGGACCAGGACTACGCGACGCTCGGGCGGTACCTCTTCAGCTTCTGGAAGAACTAGCCCCGCGGGCCGCCGGGCGGGGACCAGCCCCGGACCAGCCCCGCTCGGCGGCCGCTAGCCCCGCTCGGCGGCCGCGACGGCCTCGGCGATCTTCGCCCGGCGGCGGTTCAACCACAGCACGTTGCTGGCCACACCGGCCAACGGCAGCCAGATCAGGCCCAGCCAGAGGCCCTGGGTCAGCGAGAAGACCGCGGCGGCCAGCGCGAGGACGACGACGATCAGGGCGAGCAGGGACGTGCGGGGCATGGCGGGAGGCTCCTAGGACGGGTGCGGCCGGCCGGGACGCGGCCGGGACCCATTGTCGCCGACCTCACCTCCGGAGGAGTCCAGGGGTGAGGTCGACACGGCCGCGCGGCCCCGGCCGGTCAGACGTCGGTGATCCGCAGGCCCGCGTGGGCCTTGTAGCGGCGGTTGACCGAGATCAGGTTGGCGACCAGCGCCTCGACCTGATGGGCGTTGCGCAGCCGCCCCGCGTAGATGCCGCGCATGCCGGGGATCCGGGCGGCCAGGGCGCGCACCACGTCGGTGGCGGCCCGGTCCTCGCCGAGCACCATGACGTCGGTGTCGATCTCCTCCACCGACTCGTCCTGCAACAGCACCGCCGAGAGGTGGTGGAAGGCGGCGGTGACCCGGGAGTCCGGCAGCAGGGCGGCGGCCTGCTGGGCGGCGCTGCCCTCCTCCGGCTTCAGCGCGTACGCGCCCTGCTTGTCGAAGCCGAGCGGGTTGACGCAGTCGACGACGATCTTGCCGGCGAGGTCCTCACGCAGGGCGGTGAGCGTGGCGGCGTGGCCGTCCCACGGGACCGCGATGATCACCACGTCGCTCTCCCGGGCGACGGTGGCGTTGTCGGCGCCGCGCACGCCGAGGCCCAGCTCGGCGGCGGAGGCCTCGGCCCGGGCGGCGTCGCGGGAGCCGATGATCACCTGCTGTCCGGCCTTGGCCAGCCGCAGGGCCAGGCCGCGCCCCTGGTCGCCGGTGCCGCCGAGGACGCCGACCACCAGCTGCGAGACGTCCGGCAGCTCGTGGGCCGGGTTTGTCGCTGAATCGAGGGAAGTCATGGGCCGATCCTGCCAAATCCCCGGCCCGGCGCGACATCCTGGCCCGCATGGACGCGGTGAGAGTTTCGGCACTCCGGGAAAGGCTTGCGGGCACGGGCTGGTGGGAGGCGGTCGGCGGCTTCGCCGGGTCGCTGCGGCGCTCGGTGGAGCGGCGCGGGGCGGGCGGCCTGCTGCTGGTCGGCACCGAGGCGTACGAGCCGTGGCACCTGGCCGCCCACCTCGACGACGAGGCCGCCTGGTCGGCCGTGCCCCGGCTGGCTCCCACCCTGTTGCGGCACCGTCCGCCGCCCGGGGCCCCGGCCCACCTGGCGCACGGCCTGCGGCGGCTCACCGAGGCCGGGCGCGGCGCGACCGTCCTGGTGGTGGCCCCGCAGACGGCCGGCGCCCCGCTGCTGGAGCGGGTGCGCGACGCCCGGCGGCACGGCGCGACGGTGCTCGCGCTGGACGGCGCCGCCCCGGGCGACCTCGGCGGGCTCGCGCACGAGCGCCTGGCCGTCGGCACCGCCGCCGAGGAACCGTTCGACCTCGCCCAGCACCTGGTCAGCGCCGCCGCCGGACTGCCCCCGGCCCGCCGCACCTCCCTCGACCGCCTCGCCGCCCTGGCCGGCCGGCTGGCCTCGGCACCCGTGCTCAGCCGCTGGTAGGCGCGGTCGCGGGTCGCTCGAAAACCCTTTGCGGAGCCGGTGGCCGCCGTCCCAGGATGATGGTTCGTGAACGTCGACGAACCCCCGCATCCCCCGGCGCTCGGTCGGGCCCGGTCGGCGCTGCGCTCGCTGGTGCCCGATCTGTCACCGTGGCGCGCCTCGCGCGACTTCCGCTACCTCTGGACCTCCGGCTGCGTCACCAGCTTCGGCAGCTTCCTCACCCTCGTCGCCGTGCCGATGCAGATCAAGGAGCTCACCGGTTCCTCCCTGGCGGTCGGCCTGATCGGCGCCGTCGAACTCGTCCCGCTGATCGTCTTCGGCCTGTGGGGCGGCGCCCTCGCCGACGCCCTGGACCGCCGCAAGCTGGTGCTGCGCGCCGAGGCCGCGCTCGGTCTGCTGGCCGGGCTGCTCCTGGTCAACGCCCTGCTGCCGCACCCGCTGCTCTGGCCGATCTACCTGGTCGCCGCGCTGGTCGCGGCCGCCGACGGCCTGCAGCGCCCGGCCCTGGACTCGCTCACCCCGCGGCTCGTCCCGCACCGGCACCTGGCCGCCGCGTTCGCACTCAAGTCCCTGTACCACAACGCCGCTTCGGTGGCCGGGCCGGCGCTGGCCGGGGTCGTGGTGGCGTTCGCCGGGGTGCAGACCGCGTACGCGCTGGACGTACTGACCTTCGCGGCCTCGCTGTTGCTGCTCGTCCGGATCAGGGCGGTGCCGCCCGCGACCGGCGCCGAGCGGCCCTCGGTCCGGGCCGTGCTCACCGGCGTCCGGTACGCGTGGAGCCGCAAGGACCTGCTCGGCACCTACGCGATCGACGTCTGCGCCATGCTGTTCGCCTACCCGGTGGCGGTCTTCCCCTTCCTGGCCTCGGACTTGGGCGCGGACTGGGCGCTCGGCCCGATGTACGCGGCCTCCGCCGCCGGTGCCCTGCTGGTCGGGGCGACCAGCGGCTGGACCTCCCGGGTCCACCGGCACGGGCGGCTGCTGGTGGTCGCCGCCGTCGGCTGGGGTGCGGCGATGGCGCTGGCCGGGCTGTCCGGGAGCGTCTGGGTGGTGCTGCTCGGGCTCGCCCTGGCGGGCGGCGCCGACGAGATCAGCGGGCTGGCCCGCTCGACCATGTGGAACCAGTCCATCCCGGACGGGGTCCGTGGCCGGATGGCCGGCGTCGAGCTGCTCAGCTACTCCGTCGGCCCGCAGCTCGGCCAGGTCAGGGCGGGCACGGTGGCCGGGCTGGTCGGCGTGCGCGCCGCCGTCTGGACCGGCGGGGTCGCCTGCGTCGTCGCCGTCCTCGCGGTCGCCGCCGCGCTGCCGAGGCTGCTCGCCTACGACGACCGCACGGACCCGCACGCCGCCGCCGTCCGTGCCGAGCACGAACGGGCGGAGCGGGAGGCGGAGCGGGGGCCGAGGGCGGACCAAGCGACGGACCTAGGGACGGACCAAGGGACGGACCGAAGCACGGAGCCGAATCCGGAAACACCGACGGGGACGACGGTCGCCCTGTGACAGACTGCCCGGCATGAGGACCGGGGGCTGGAAGCAGTGGGCCGCCGTGGCGGTCGTCGTGACCGCCGTGAGCGGCGCGTTCGGCTGGGCGTTCTGGGGCAGCGGCCGCGTGGCCGGGCAGCCCGCGCCCCCGACCGGCACCACGCCCGCCGCCGTGGCCACCCCGCAGCCGCCGGACGTCGCGGCGCTGGCCGCCTCCCCCGAGGTGGCCGCCGCCGACCGGTCCCTCACCGCCGAGATCGACCGGCGGCTGGCCGCACTGCTCCCGACGCTGTCCGGTGGCCAGGAGATCGGCGGGGGCGTCCAGGACGGCTGTGGCGTGGGGCCCGGACGGGCCGACGGCGCCGGCGGCTCCGGCGTGCACTGGCCGGCCCCGACGTGCCGCCGACAGGTGGTCAAGTACCTCGCGGTGAGCGGCGATCCGCAGCAGGCCCGGTCGCGCTGGGACCAGGTGATGACCGCCCAGGGCGCCCAGTCGGCCGACTCCAACGCCTCGCCCCGGCCGGGCGAGGGCCTCTGGTACGGGTTCCCGCGCGCAGACGGCGACCGCGACCTGCTCGGGGTGAGCCTGGCCTTCGACGAGCGGAAGGACACGGCCGCCTCCCCCGCCCCGGGCACGGGCTTCCCCCGGGAGCTCGCGGCGCCGAACGCCGGGGCGAGGGTCTGGGCCGACCGGGAGTCCACGCCGGCGGCGCCCGTGAGCCAGGCCGCCGCCCAGGCGCTCGCGTCCGGGCGGCGCCTCGTCGTGCTGAGCGTGGACGAGGAGTACTTCACCGGCCCCGAGCCGCGCTGACCTACTCGGTGGGGTCCTTCGGCTCGTCCTTCCAGCGCGGGTCGTTCTGCCACTCCCGGTTGCGCTCGTCCGCGAGCTGCAGGGCGTTCGCGGCCTCCGCGGGGCTGTCGTACGGGCCGAGGCGGTCCTTGGCCGGGCACTCCGGGCCCTCCTCGACCTTGCCGTGCTTGATGCAGTAGAACCACTCGCCGGGCTTTCCGGTCGGCTTGCGGTGGAATCCGAGGGGCATGGGCGGGCTCTCCCGTTCGGGCGGTCGGCGTTCACGGATGGGGTCGTACCGATCATTCCCCGCCCGGGGCCGCCGCGCACACCACACCCCGCACCCCGCTCCCGGGCCTCCGTCCCGCCTCCGCACCCGGGCCTCCGTCCCGCCTCCGCGCACCGCCCGTCCCGGCGGGGCCCGGCGACTAGACTCGCGGCCATGGCTCTCGTACCCGGCATCCAGTCCCCCACCCGCAAGGTCCCGGCGCACATCGCGCGCCCCGAGTACGTCGGGCGGCCCGCCCCGACGCCGTACACCGGGCCCGAGGTGCAGACCGCCGAGACGATCGAGAAGATGCGGATCGCGGGCGGGATCGCCGCCCGGGCGATGGAGGAGGCGGCCAAGCTGATCGCCCCCGGCGTCACCACGGACGCGCTGGACGCCGTCGCCCACGAGTACATGTGCGACCACGGCGCCTACCCGTCCGACCTGGGTTACCGGGGCTTCCCCAAGTCGGTCTGCACCTCGATCAACGAGGTGATCTGCCACGGCATCCCGGACTCGACCGTGCTGCAGGACGGCGACATCGTCAACATCGACGCCACCGCGTACATCCACGGCGTGCACGGCGACCTCAACGCCACCTACCTGGTCGGCGACGTGGACGAGGAGTCCCGGCTGCTGGTCGAGCGCACCCGGGAGTCCCTCGCCCGGGCGATCAAGGCGGTCAAGCCGGGCCGTCAGATCAACGTCATCGGACGGGTCATCGAGTCCTACGCGAAGCGCTTCGACTACGGCGTGGTGCGGGACTTCACCGGCCACGGCATCAACACGTCGTTCCACTCCGGCCTGATCGTCCCGCACTACGACAGCGACCGCGCCACCGAGGTGATCAAGCCGGGGATGACCTTCACCATCGAGCCGATGCTGACCCTGGGCACCTACGACTACGAGATCTGGCCGGACGGCTGGACCGTCGTCACCAAGGACCGCAAGCGCACCGCCCAGTTCGAGCACACCCTGGTGGTCACCGCGGACGGCGCCGAGGTCCTGACCCTGCCGTGACCCGGCGCGCCCCGGGCCGCCCGGCCCGGGGCCTGCGGCGACCCCCGCCGCTCAGCCGATCAGCCACTGCTCCTCGGCGACCGCGCCCACCTCGGTGCAGGCGTCGGTCAGCACGTCCAGGACGCGCAGCGGGTCCGGCAGCGGCTGCTCGGGCCCGCGCAGCCAGCGCACCCGGGAGCCGTCCGGCAGCGCGGCGGGCGGGAGCAGGGTGTACGAGCCGCGGCAGTGCCAGCGCAGGCCGGGGTGCTCGGACATGGTGTCCGGGGTGGAGTCGAGCGCGCTCGGCCACCACTCGTCCTCGTCCTGCGGGGTGCCGCGGGTGGCGGTGAAGAACAGGTAGCGGTCCTCGCCGACGGCGGCGACGGGGCCTTCGACGCCCGCCGCGGTCAGCCGCTCCAGGGCCAGCCGTCCGGCTTCCGCCGGGACGTCCAGCACGTCGTGGACCCGGCCGGTGGCGGTGATGAAGTTGGCCCGCGGGTCGCGGGCGAGCCAGCGGGAGAGCTGCTCGGTGTCGGTGGTGGCCTGGGTCTGCCAGGCGAAGGAGACCGGGTGCTGGGCCGGGGCCGGACAGGCCACCCGGTCACAGGAACAGCGGTAGCCGGTCGGGTGGGCGGCGGGCGCGAGCGGGAATCCGGCGCGCACCGCGTCCAGCAGTTGGTCCAGGCCGGCTGCCGGGCCGTCCGGGTCCCCCGCCCGAGCCCGCTGACGATCACGCTTCTGCCACCAGGTCGTCCACCTGCCGCCGGCTTCCATCGGGCCCCTTCCGCGCAACTGCCGTGCCTGGTGCGACACAGCGTTCGACGTTCCACTCCGACGCAACGCACGAAGCGCCCCACTGCTTCCCGAGGTGCTCGGCCCTGCCGTCCGCGCCCTGTCGGCCGCGGCCCGGGGTCACCGGACGGCCGACGCCCGGGTCACGGTACGCAGTCACGGCAGCACGCTGTCCGCGCCGGATCGGCCGGAGGGCGCGCGGATCCGCGCCTCGCCCGGCCCGTACGGGCCCGCTGACCCGGGTGAACCCCGGGGGCGTACAGGAAAGGATAGGGGTGCGCGGGGCCTTCGGATGACCGGGGGCGGTGCCTCTCCGGTCACACTCCCGCGCGCACCCCGGGCACACTCCCGGCACCGGGCCCTCACGAGGCCTCCTGTTTCCCTTCCCACCGGGGTGTTCCCGGCCACCCGGCGGGGAGACCACCCACCCGCGCGGAGGTGAGACCCTGGAGGGATGAAGAGCGCGGACACCGAATTCGTCGGCGGCCCCCTGGACGGGACGGTCCTGCCGGTCCCCCTGGGGCCGATGCTCGGCGTGCCCAAGAAGTACAAGGTCCCGGTCCCCGCGCACGGCGACGCCGCCGCGCGCACACTGGTGTACGTCCGGGCCAAGCAGGTGCGGGGCCTGAGCTGGTTCTGGCGCTACGAGTACGACGAGGCGGCCTCCGCGAAGGCCTCCGGCTGACACGGCTTCCGGCCGGCGGGCCGCCCGCTCCCCCATCGCCCTCCCGGGAGGTCGGCATGGCCAGGACGGTACGGCACCCGCGCAGCGGCTCCCGGGCGATCGCCCACCACAACCGGCAGGTCGCCGGGGTCACCGGGGTGCTGCTGCTCGCGGTGAGCCTCTACACGGTGACGATCGGCCCGAACGGCTGGCTCTGGTTCGGCTGGGCGGTGCTGCTGCTGGTCAGTGCGGCCCTGTTCGTGGTCCACCCGTGAGCAGCGGCACCGCCCGTCACGCCGGTGCGTCTCCCCCCGCGCCGGTCAGTCATCCTCGGCGAGGACGAGGTAGAGCTTCTTGCGGGCCTCGGTCAGCACGGCCAGGCCCTTGGCGCGCTGCGCCTCGCTGCCGGTCCGCATGACCTGCTGGACCGCCTGGTCGAGCGCGGCGAGCGCCTGACCGACCTCCTGGACGGCCTCCCAGTCGACCTCCCGGCCGGCCTCCGCCCACGGCTCCGCCGGTCCGGCGTCGGCCTCGGCGCGGCCCGCCTCGGTGAGCGAGACCAGCCGCTTGCCGCCGACCTCCTCCGCGGTGATCAGGCCCTCCTCCTCCAGCAGCTGGAGGTTGGGGTAGATCGAACCCGGGCTGGGGCGCCAGGCCCCGCCGGTCCGCTCGGTGATCTCGGCGATCATCTCGTAGCCGTGCATCGGCCGTTCCTTGAGCAGGGCCAGCAGCGAGGCGCGGACGTCACCGCGCCGTGCCCGTCCGCCGCGCCGCCCGTGCGGGCCTCCGCGCCGGCCGCCGTGCCCACCGAAGCCGTGCCCGAACGGGCCGCCCATCGGCCGCCCGGGGCCTCCGCCACCGAACGGCGGGCCGAAGCCGCCGAACGCCTGCCGACCTTCGAAACCCTCTCCGGGCATCCCCCTGAACTCCGGCCCCGGCCCCGGCCAGCGGCCGTCGCCCGGGCCCTCTCCACGAAATCGCATTCCTGAGCGCATGGCGCCCACCTCCTGGTTCTCCGATCCAGTCGAGTCACTGTCTCGATAGTTCGACGATATATCGGTGACTGTCGCTCGTCAACGATTCTCCGATATATCGCCGACGGCCCGGGGCGCCGAACCTTGACCGGTCGCCGCCGAGGATGCACGGACAGCGGTTTGTGGCACTGAAGGTTGACCGCGCAGGTCAGCGGCTGGTTCGCCGGTAACCGGCGGGTGTCGGACGTGTCTGCACAGTGCCCGAAGCCGTCCGGGGCGACCATGGCCTCACGAACGCCCCTGAGTCGCCGTGCGAGGACGACGCGACTGCCGAGCAGAGGAGTGGCCCGTGACCGAACAGGTGCTGGCGAGCTGGAAAGAGGGACCGGCCAGGAAGGCGATCCTGGACTTCGTCCACGAGGCGACGACGCCGGGTGGGGCGTTCGTCGAGCCGGCCGACCGGATCGCCACGTTCGACAACGACGGCACGCTCTGGGTGGAGCAGCCGATGCCCCCGCAGTTCGACTTCGTGTTCCGCGCCTGGGAGGAGGAGGTGAAGGCCGACCCCTCGCTCGCGGAACGACAGCCGTACAAGGCCCTCGTGGAGCGGGACCAGCAGTTCTTCGAGGGCTTGGCGACACAGGAGCCCCAGGCGGTGGCGAGCCTGTTGGAGGCGTTCGCCCGGTCGTGGGCGGGCACGACGCCCGAGGAGTTCGACGCGCGGGTCCGGGAGTGGACCACGACGGTGCGGGACCTGCGGTTCGGCGTCCCGTACACGAAGCTGGTCTACCGGCCGATGCTGGAACTGCTCGCCCTCCTGCGCGCGAACGGGTTCCGGGTGTTCGTGTGCTCGGGCGGCGGCCGCGACTTCATGCGCGTGTTCTCCGAGGAGACCTGGGGGATCCCGAAGGAGAACGTCATCGGCTCAGCGGCCGCCTACACCTACACCGACGGCAGGATCGTCCGCTCCCGCGCGCTCCTGGGCGGCCTGGACCTGGGGCCGGGCAAGCCCGAGCACATCTTCGCCCATACCGGCCGACTGCCCGCCTTCGCGGGCGGCAACGCCGACGTCGACATCGAGATGCTCCGGAGCGCCGCGTTCGCGCTGCTCGTCCGCCACGACGACGACCAGCGGGAGTACGCCTACAGCAAGGGCGCCGAGGCCTCGCTCGCCACCGCCGAGCAACTCGGCTGGACGGTCGTGAGCATGAAGAACGACTGGACGACCCTGTTCTGACCAGGAGGACCCGTTGAACGACCTGACCGCCGTCGACGTGCTCGTCAACCCGGACTCGACGACCCTGAGGCACGCCCGGGCCTGGAACGCCCGGATGCGCGAGAGCGTCCCGGACGGCTTCGCCCTGGACGCCTCCCACCAACCGCACATCACCACCCTCCAGCGCTACGTCCGGACCACCGACCTGGACGAGGCGTACGAGGCCGTCCACCGGACCCTGGCCGCGACCGACACCGGCACCCTGTCCTACCGGGCCGTCGCCATCAGGCACGCCGACTGGGGCGTGCCCGGGCAGGGCCTCGCGGCCATCCTCCTTCGACCCGGACCGCAGGTCCTCGACTTCCAGGCCGCGCTGCTCGCTGCGATCACCCCGTTCACCGAGTCCGGCGGCACGGCCGCCGCCTTCGTCACCGACCCCGGCGAGGGCATCAGCCGGAGCACCCTCGACTGGGTCGACGGCTACGTCCCGGCGCAGATCGGGCCCGACCGCTACCAATCCCACATCACCGTCGGCTTCGCCACTCTCGACGACCTCACGACCATCGAGGCCGAGCCGTTCGACGCCTTCACCGTGCGCCCCGCCGCCGTCGCCGTCTACCAGCTCGGAAACAGCGGAGCCGCCCGCAAGCTCCTCCGGACCTGGCCCACCCCGAACTGACCGGCCCCACCGCGGATGTCACCCGGTCCACAGGCGCAGGCCCCCACGGAGGGAGCCGAACCCCCGGCGGACCGCCCGGCCGCGCCCGACACGGCCGCCAGGCCCGGACGCGGCCACCGCCCAGCCGCTACGGTGGCGGGCATGGCCGGAGAACGAGATCTTGCGACGCTGCTGCGCGGGATGCGCCCGCTGCTCAACCCGGGGCGGTACGTCTACTGCACCCTCCCCGCGAAGGTGCCCGCCGGCATGCGGCCGGTGGTGACCGTCGCCGAGCCCGAGGGGGTGACGGTGGTGGTCACCCAGGAGGAGGCCGACGCCCTCGGGCTGCGCTACGAGTACGTGGCGGCCTGGATCACCCTGCAGATCCACTCGGCCCTGGAGGCCGTCGGCCTGACCGCGGCCGTGGCCGCGCGGCTCGCCGAGGACGGGATCAGCTGCAACGTGGTGGCCGGCTTCCACCACGACCACCTGTTCGTCGCCGCCGACGACGCCGAACGCGCCGTCCGCGCCCTGGCGGACCTCTCCGAACGCCAGGGCCCGTCCCCGGACTGAGCCGGGGTCCGCCCGACAGTCCCGCCGGGTGGCCGCCGCCGACCGGGCCTTCGACACTGGGAGGAGCCGCCCCGCCGGGGGCGGCCCCACCGGAAGGAGACGGCCGCCATGGCCATCTGCGTCACCTGCGGCAACGACTACTGGCTGGCCTTCGAGATCAAGACGGTCACCGGCGACACCTACACCTTCGACAGCTTCGAGTGCGCGATGGAGAAGCTCGCGCCGCGCTGCGAACAGTGCACCGTCCGGATCGTGGGCCACGGCGTCGAAGTGGCCGGGATGTTCTTCTGCTGCGCCAACTGCGCCCGCGTCAACGGCGGCCTCGGCGAGCAGATCCGCGACGCCGTCGGCGCGCGTCCCGCGTAGTCGCCGGGCGTCCCGCGTCGTCGCGGGGCGTCCCGCCCGGGGGGCGGGGAGGGGGCGGAAGAGTCGGCCTGTACGCCGGGTTCTGTCTCCCGGGTTGCTTGCGCGGCCCGGGGAGGCGGCCATCCATCTAGGGCTGCCGTTGCCGACAGCCTCGTGCGGTCCACCCGCGGACTCGGGCGAGCAGCCTTCAATCGTCCGCGCACGGCGCCCGAGGGCACCGATCTTGACCTTGCTCCAGGTGGGGTTTACCTAGCCGGCCGGGTCACCCCGGTCGCTGGTGGTCTCTTACACCACCGTTTCACCCTTACCCACCGCACGAAGCGGAGGGCGGTCTGTTTTCTGTGGCACTGTCCCGCGGGTCACCCCGGGTGGGCGTTACCCACCACCCTGCTCTGTGGAGCCCGGACGTTCCTCGGCGGGTCTGGTGACCCGTCGCGACCGCCCGGCCGGCTCTTCCGCCGTAGTGGTCATCGTAGCCGCTCGGGCGGCGCCTCCCGTACACCGGACCGGACGGCGGGCGGTTCGCCGCCGAGGCGGGCGGCCACCCGGGCCGCCGTCGCGCCCGCCCAGGCGGTGGTGGTGACCAGGCCCAGTACGAGGATCGCGATGCCCAGACCGACCAGGATCCACCAACCGGCGTGACTGGCCTGTGCGAAGCCGGTCGCGACCGGGCCGACCAGGGCCGAGGCGACGACCGTGCCGATCACGGCGACGCCCAGCGACTGGCCGACCTGACGGCTCGTCGAGGCGACCGCGGCCGCCACGCCCGCCTGGGCGCGCGGCATGCCGGAGACGGCGGCGTTGGTGATCGGCGCGTTGACCATGCCGAAGCCGAAACCGAACAGCGCGTACGCCGCCAGCAGCAGCGACGGCGGGGAGTCGGCGGACAACCGGGTGAGCAGCAGGCCGCTCGCGGCGAGGCCGAGCCCGGCCACGACCAGCGGCAGGCGCGGGCCCCGGCTGCCGACGATCCGTCCGGACAGCGGCGCGCAGACCAGCATCATCCCGGCCATCGGCAGTGTCCAGAGGCCGGCCTCGACCGGTCCGTAGTGCCGGACGTCCTGCAGGTAGAGGGTGTTGAGGAAGAGGAAGCCGCCGAGCGCGGCGAAGGCGCAGACCGCGGTGACGGTCGCCCCGGTGAACGGCGCGCTGGCGAAGAACCGCGGGTCCACCAGCGGCTCGGCCACCCGTCGCTCCCACAGCGGGAAGGCGACCAACGCGGCCAGGGCGGCCCCGGCGAGGGCGAGGATCAGCGGGGAGGTCCAGCCGTTGCCCGGGCCCTCGATGATCGCGGCGGTGCCGCAGCCGAGCAGCACGATCATCAGCAGCTGCCCCACCGGGTCCGGTCGGCGCGGCCGCGGCGACCGGGACTCCGGGACGTAGCGCGCCGTCAGCGCGATGGCGGCCAGCGCGACCGGGACGTTGATCAGGAAGATCGACGGCCAGCCCGCGCCGTCCACCAGGAAGCCGCCGAGCAGCGGGCCGAGCGCCATCGAGATGCCCACCACGCCGCCCCAGACGCCGATCGCCCGGGCCCGCTCCTTCGGATCGGTGAAGGTGTTGGTGATGATCGACATCGCCACCGGGTTGAGCATCGAACCGCCCACCGCCTGCAGCGCCCGGAACGCCACCAGCCACTGCAGGTTCGGCGCCAGACTGCACAGCAGCGAGCCGAGCGCGAAGCACACCAGCCCGGTCTGGAACACCCGGCGGCGGCCGAAGCGGTCGGCCACCGAGCCGAACAGCATGAGCAGCGAGGCCAGCACCAGGGTGTAGGCGTCGATGATCCACTGCAGCCCGGACGCCGGGGCGTGCAGGTCACGCTGGATCGCGGGCAGGGCGATGTTCACCACGGTGTTGTCGAGGCCGACGATGAACAGGCTCAGACAGCAGATCGCCAGGACGAGCAGCCGGCGGCGCCGCCCGGGTGCGGGCGCGGGCGCCACGGCGGGGGACTGGGCATCGAGCACGGACCGATCCTCCCACTGCGGACCGGCCGCGGGAGGTGGGACGGACCCGTACGGGTGGCGGGCCGCGCCGTGTGCCCGCCACCCGTGGCCCGCTACACCGCCGCGAAGCGGACCGTTCGGGTGACCGGGTCGGCCTTCGTCAGCCGGACGTCGATCACCCGTCCGAGCGGCAGCCGGCCGGCGGCGCCGTCCGCGGCGGTGGCCGACGCGTCGCAGCGGGCCCGGACGGCGGGGTCGCGCAGTTGCACGGTCCCGGCGGCGGGCCGCTTCTCGTCCACGTCGATGACCACCGCGGGGAAGTCCTCGCCCTCCCGGCCCGCCAGCAGTTCCGCCTCCACCAGGTCCACGCAGGCCCGTTCGACCTCGCCCGCCCGGCGGTCCCCGCCCGCCATCAGCGCCGGCACGTCCGGCAGCGCCTCCCGCGCCCAGTCCGGCACGTCCTCCCCCGCCGCCACCGCCGCGCACACCTCCTGTGCGAAGCGGTCGCCGAGGCGGCGCAGCGGCGCGGTGCAGTGCGCGTAGGGCGCGGCGAGCGCGGCGTGGTCCGGCGCGGCGGGCGCGGGCAGGCCGCGGGACTCGTCGAAGGCGTGGTAGCCGGCGCCGCGCAGCAGGCCCGTGCAGGCGTTCAGGAAGGCGGCGTTCAGCGGCACGTCCGGGTCCAGGGAGCGGATCAGCTCCGGGTACGGGAGCGCCTGCGGCCACGGCACGTCCAGTGCGGCGGCGATCCGGCGCAGCCGCTCGTACGCGCCGGCGGGCGCGGCGGGCAGGGTGCGCAGCAGGCCGACGCCCGCGTCCAGCATCAGCTCGGCCGCGGCCATGCCGGTGAGCAGCGAGATCTGGGCGTTCCAGCCGTCGGCGGGGCCGGGCGCGCGGTAGCCGAGGACGTAGCCGTGCAGGGTCTCCTCGACCTCCTGCTCGGGCACCGGCAGGTTGATCCCGCCGCGGGCGCGCTCCTGCTCCTCGCGCAGCCGGCCGACGGTGGCGAGCAGGGCGAGCTGTTCGTCGGCACCGCCCAGGTCCACCGCGCGCTCGACGGCGGCGTAGTCGAGGCGGCGGTGCGAGCGGACCAGGGCGCGGCGCAGGTCGGCGAGGACGACGGCGCCGTCGGCATCCAGGTCCAGCTGCCAGAGCAGGGCGGGCCGGGGCTCGCCGGGCAGCAGGCTGGCGGCGTCCTCGGAGATCCGGGTGGGGTGCAGCGGGACGCGGTGGTCCGGGAAGTAGAGGGTCTCGACCCGTCGGCGGGCCTCGGTGTCGATCGCGCCGCCCGGGCGGACGAAGGCGGCGACGTCGGCGATCGCGTAGTACACCCGGTAGCCGCCGCCCGCGCGGTGGGTGAGGTGCATGGCCTGGTCGAGGTCGCGCGAGCCGGGCGGGTCGACGGTGAACAGCGGCAGGTCGGTGGCGTCGTGCTCGGGCAGCCGGGGTCGCTCGGCCGCTTCCTCGGCCTCGGCCAGCACCTCCTCCGGCCACTCGGTGTGGACCTCCAGGCGGGTGCGGAGTTCGGTCAGCTCGGTGTTGATCCGGGCGGAGTCGGCGGCCTTGACGCGCAGTTTTCGGCGAGGCATGGAGGCAGCGTAGGGCGAATCGGGTGATTCCGGACGGAGGCTCAGCGTCCCAGCAGGGACTTCAGGTCCTTCGCGGCGAGCGCGAGCGCGTCGTCGTACCCGCCGGTGGCCAGCCGCAGCATGAACGCCACGGCTTCGTCCGGACGCGGGTCGGTGTACGGCTCCCCGTTGTAGTCCAGGAACAGCAGCATCGCCTCGAACGCGGTCCGCTTGTTCCGGTCGACCAGGGGGTGGTTGCGGGCCAGGCTCTGCCCGAGGGCGGCCGCCTTGGACCAGAGGTCCGGGTAGGCGTCGCCGCCGAACAGGCTCGCCTGCGGACGGGCGATCGCCGAGAGCAGGCCACCGAGGTCGCGGATGTTCTCCGGGCCGCCGGCGAGGTAGGTGACGTCCTCCAGGTCCAGGTACTCGGTGGACTCCCTCACAGGTCCTTCAGCCTCTCCAGCGTCTCCGCGTTGGCGGCGCGGATCCGGGCCACCATGGCCGCCCGGCGCTCGGCCCGGCCCGGGCCGGCCCGGTCGGTGAGCGCCTCCGGCACCTCGGACTGCCGGACCTCGAAGGCCAGCTCCGCGGTGTCCGACCCGCCCGGTGCGCCGGTCACCCGCACCCGGCCGGCCATCACCGCCTGCGCCGTCGCCCGCAGCGCGAACTCCAGCGCCTGCCGCGTCTCCTCCGGCAGGCCCGCGGGCAGCCGCACGGACAGCGACTCCTCCACGGCGTCGCCGTCGTCGGGCACCAGGTCCAGGGGTCGCAGGGTCATCTCGATCACTCTCCTCGCTGCTCACGGTAGTGGCGGGCGCGGGATGTTCCCACCCGATTGTCGCCACGGCTCCGTCCCACCCGGTCGGGCGGGACCGGGTGGGACGGAGCCGTGGCACCGGGGGCGGTGTAAGGGTTCGTAGGGTGGGGGTCGGAGACGGTCCGCACGAAGGGGGTTCGGGTGATGAGCGGTGCGGTGAGGACGACCGGGGTCGTGGTGTCGGGCGCGCTGGCGGCGACGGGGGCGCTGCACGCGGTGTGGGCGGTCACGCCGTGGCCGCTGGGGTCGCCGGAGGAGTTCGCGGACGCCGTGCTGGGCACCGGTGACGGGGTGCCGCCGGCGGCGGCCTGTCTCGCGGTGGCGGGGCTGCTGGGGACGGCCGCGTACCTGGTGGGGGCGGAGGCCGGGGTGCTGCCCGGGGCGGGGTCGCGACGGGTGCGCCGGGCCGGGGTGCGGACGGTGGCCGGGGTGCTGCTGGCGCGCGGGATCGGCGGGCCGGCGCTGTTCGGCAGCGTGATCGAGCGCTCGGAGCGGTTCCGGCGGCTGGACCGCCGGTACTACTCGCCCCTCTGCGTGGCGCTGGGGGCCGGGGCGGCCGCAGTAGGGTGGCGGGGTTCGTCCGCCACAAAGTGTTGAGGAGTCCGCTGTGCTGGTGCTGTTGCCGCCCTCGGAGGGCAAGGCCGGGTCCGGGGACGGCGGGCCGGTGGCGCTGGACCGGCTGTCGCTGCCCGGGCTGACGGCGGCGCGCGGGGCGGTGCTGGACGCGCTGGTCGGCCTCTGTCGAGGAGACGAGGACACCGCCGCCGGGGTGCTCGGCCTCTCCCCCGGGCTGCGCGGCGAGATCGCCAAGAACGCGGGCCTGCCGACCGCCGGGGCCCGTCCGGCGGGCGAGGTCTACACCGGCGTGCTGTTCGACAACCTCGGCCTGGCCACCCTGGACCCGGCCGCCCGCGACCGGGCCGAGCGCTCGCTGCTGGTCTTCTCCGGTCTCTGGGGCGCGGTGCGGATCTCCGACCGGATCCCCTCCTACCGCTGCTCGATGGGCGTGAAACTGCCCGGCCCCGGAGCGCTCGGGGCGTACTGGCGGAGCGCGATGGCCGACGTGCTCCCGGAGGTGGCGGACGGGCTGGTGCTGGACCTGCGCAGCTCCGCGTACGCGGCGGCGTGGAAGCCGGCCGGTGAGGTGGTCTCCCGGACCGCGACCGTCCGGGTGCTGCAGGAGCGCGACGGCAGGCGCACCGTGGTCAGCCACTTCAACAAGGCGACCAAGGGCCGCCTGGTCCGGGACCTGCTGGTCGCCGGGGCCGAGCCGAAGACGCCCGGCGAGCTGATGGACGCGCTGTCGGCGCTGGGCCACCGGGTGGAGCAGGCGGCGGAGGGCACGGCCCGCAAGCCGTGGCAGCTGGACGTGGTCGTCACCGAGGTGCACTGACCCCGCGCCGACCGGCGCCCGCCCCGGTCCCGGCTCCCGCGCCCCGACGTGGGGAGCGGGACCGGGACATGGGTCAGCGCAGGTGCGAGGTGTCGTTGAGCAGCCGCAGCGAGGCGTTGCCGTCCGCGTAGTACTGGACGGCGCAGATCGAGGCGGCGCTCAGCTCCATCCGGTACATCGAGTCCGGCGGGGCGCCGAGGGCGAGCCGGACCAGCGTCTTGATCGGGCTGACGTGCGAGACCACCAGCACGGTCTTCCCCGCGTACCGGGCGATGATCTTGTCCCGGGCGACACCGGCCCGGTGGGTGAGGGTGGTGAAGCTCTCGGTGCTGCCGGTCGGCTTGGCCTTGGCGGAGCCGAGCCAGGCCGCCAGGTCGGCCGGGTGGCGTTCCTGCACCTCGGCGAAGGTCAGCCCCTCCCAGTCGCCGAAGTCCACCTCGCGCAGCCCGTCCTCGTACCGGACCTCCAGGCCGAGCCGGGCGGCGACGGTCTCGGCGGTCTGCCGGGTGCGGCGCATCGGGGAGGCGACCACCGCCTGGACGCTGCCGCGCGCGGCCAGCGCCTCGGCGGCCCGCTCGGCCTGCCAGCGGCCCTTGTCGGAGAGCTCCGGATCACTGCCGCCGCTGCCGGAGAAGCGCTTCTCCGGGGTGAGCGGGGTCTCGCCGTGGCGCAGCAGGACGAAGGTGGTCGGCGTGCCGAGGTCGGCGGGGGCGGCCCAGCCGGCCTTGGGGGCGGCGGTCTCCAGCGGCGGCTCGTCGACGGCCACCGCCTTCGGCCTGGGCTCCCACTGCCGTCCGGCCTTGCCCGCGTCCATCGCCTCGTTGGCCAGCCGGTCGGCGTCCTTGTTCCGCTCGCGCGGGATCCAGGTGTAGCTGACCCGACCGCGCGCGAACACGGTGCGGGCCTCGGCGGCGAGCGGCTGCATGTCGGGGTGCTTGATCTTCCAGCGCCCGGACATCTGCTCGACGACCAGCTTGGAGTCCATCCGGACGTCCACCGAGGCGTCCGGGTCGAGCTCGCGGGCCGCCCTGAGCCCGGCGATCAGGCCCCTGTACTCGGCCACGTTGTTGGTGGCGTGGCCGATGAACTCGGCGGCCTCGGCGACGATCTGCCCGGTGTCCCCGTCACGGACCACCGCGCCGTAGCCGGCCGGACCCGGGTTGCCCCGGGACCCGCCGTCCGCCTCGACGATGAAGCGCGCCGCCACCGACTCAGACGCCCGAGTCGGCGGTGCGGACCAGGATCCGCGAGCAGTTCTCGCAGCGGACGACCTTGTCGGCCGGCTCGGCCTTGATGGCGTTCACCTCGGTGATCGAGAACTCGGTGCGGCAGCCCTCGCAGCGGCGCTGGTAGAGGCGGGCCGCGCCGACGCCGCCCTGCGTCTCGCGCAGCTTGGTGTAGACCTTCAGCAGGTCGGCCGGGATGACCGCGGCGACCGTCTCGCGGTCCCGCTTGACCTTGTCGGCCTCGGTGTCGATCTCGGCGAAGGCGGCGTCGCGGCGGCCCTCGGCCTCGGTGAGGACGACGGTGGAGTGCTCCAGGCGGGCGGACAGCTCCTCGACCCGGCTCTGGGCGCTCTCCTGGCGCTCCATGATCTCCAGCACGACCTCTTCGAGGTCGCCCTGGCGCTTGGAGAGCGAGCCGATCTCGTGCTGGAGGTTCTCCAGGTCCTTCGGCGAGGTGATCGCGCCGGAGTCCAGCCGCTGCTGGTTGCGGGCGGCCCGGCTGCGGACCTGCTCGACGTCCTGCTCGGCCTTGGTCAGCTCGCGGGCGGTGTCGCCCTTCTGCGCCTCGGCGGCGACGACGAGGTCCTTGAGGGCGGTGTGGTCGGCGGAGGCCTTGTCGATCTCGGCGTGCTCGGGCAGCGTCCGGCGCCGGTGGGCCAGCTGGTCGAGCTTCGAGTCGATGGCCTGGAGGTCGAGCAGGCGGATCTGGTCGGCGGGCGCGGCGTTCAAGCGGAGAGCTCCTGTGAATCGGGTCAGGCGGTGAAGGACATGGGGGCGTGCGCGGTCCACGGGTCGGTGACCCGGTGGGAGACCTTGGTCTCCACGGTCCAGCCGCGCTTGTCCGCAGCGGACTGCAGGGCGCGCTCGGCCAGGCCGAGCCAGGGCCACTCGGTGGCCCAGTGGGCGGCGTCGACCAGCGCGACCGGCGCCGCCTCGGCGGCCTCGGAGGCCGGGTGGTGGCGCAGGTCGGCGGTCACGTAGGCGTCCACGCCGGCCGCCCGGACGTCGGCGAAGAAGCCGTCGCCCGAGCCGCCGCACACCGCGACCCGGCTGATCAGCCGGTTCGGGTCGCCGGCGACGCGGACGCCGGCGGCGGTGGCGGGCAGGCCCTCGGCGACCCGCGCGGCGAACGCCGACAGGGGCAGCGGGGGCTCCAGCAGGCCGATCCGGCCGCTGCCGCGACGGCCCAGCGGGTCGGTCGGGTCCGGCACCAGCGGACCGGTCACCCGCAGGCCCACCGCCTCGGCGAGCGCGTCCGAGACACCGGGGTCGGCGTGGTCGGCGTTGGTGTGGGCGACGTGCAGGGCGATGCCGTTGGTGATCAGCGTGTGCACCGCCCGGCCCTTGAAGGTGGTGGCGGCGACGCTGGTGGTGCCGCGCAGGTAGAGGGGGTGGTGGGTGACCACCAGGTCGGCGCCCCACTCCACGGCCTCGTCGACGACCGCCTGGACGGGGTCGACGGCGAACAGCACGCGGCGGACCTCGGCCTGAGGGTCCCCGCAGACCAGGCCGACGGCGTCCCAGGACTCCGCCCACTCCGGCGGGTAGACCTCTTCGAGCGCGGTGATGACGTCGGACAGTTTCGGCACCTGTCGAGACTACCGTGCGCGCGGGGGCGATCGGGCCTCGGCCGTTCGGGGGCCGGGGCTGCCGCGGGGCGGTCACGGGGCTGCCGCGGGGGGCCGGCGGGGGTCCGGCGGGGGTGGACGTCGGGTCGGCGCGGGGTCCGGCTCCGGATCGGTGCGGGGGTCGACGCGGGGGTCGGAGCGGGGGTCGGCGCGGCGGCGGACGCCGGATCGGCGCGGGGGTTCGAACGGCTCGCGGCGGGCGCGCGGACCGGGTTCGGACGGGGGTGCCGTGGGCGCACGGATGCGCGTCAACCTGCGGCGAGGGGCGCTCGGACGACCCCGCGCGGGCCGTGCGCGCCGGTGCGCCGGGCGCCCGTTGCGCACACCGGCGCTCTCGCACGAATTCGAAACCGCCCCCGGATCACCCTTACGAGTGAAGTGACCGGCTCTGCGTTGAGCAGCCGGTTTTCTCGAAACTAACTTCAGTCCTGCGAACGGGAGTTGCCCCGGCAGTAGCCCCGAGTGGGCCGCCGGCGGCCGCACCCCCGCCGCCCTGTCGCCCCGTGCGGCCGGGCGGCGACGGGGACCCCGACGGAAACCGATCAGGCCGGGCCGTACGCCCGGGTGCCCGAGCAGTGGGCACCCGCGGCGGCGGCGGACACGAAGGGATGTGGTGGCGAATGGGGGCGGGCACATCGCTGCGTACGGCCGGGGACAGGGGATCGGTGGGGCGCGGACCGGACGATGCCGGTTCGTGGCCGCAGACGACGCGGGCGGCACTGGCCGGTGCCGGAGGCCGGGGAGGCGACGGCGACTGGGACGTCACCGTCGGCGGCTTCTGGTGCACGGCCAGGCCGTCCGCGTCCTCGCCACTGCCCGAGCAGGGGTGGAAGCTCCACGTGAGCGCGGCGTCCGTGGTGGGCGAGGAGGTGCTCTCGGCCGTCGTCCGGGTGCTCGCCGAAGATCCGTGCAGCTTCAAGTTCGCCGCCGCCCAGGGGCGGCTGAGCGAGCTCAACTCCCGTAACAGCGACCGTGGTTCGGCGGGCAAGTTCATCACCGTCTACCCGGCGGACGACGCGCAGTTCCAGCGGCTGGCGGCCGAGCTCGACCGGGCCACCGCCGGGCTGCCGGGGCCGGTGGTGCTCTCCGACCGGCCCTACCGGCCCGGGAGCCGGGTGCACTACCGGTACGGCGCGTTCGCGCTGCCGGCGGAGCTGGGCAACGACGGGGCGTACCGGTCGGTGCTGCGCGGGCCCGGCGGGGAGCGGACCGAGGACGTGCGCGGCGGGTCGTACCGGGCTCCGGGGTGGGCGCGGGATCCGCTGCGCACCCGGGCCGCCGCGGCGCCACCCGCTCCGGGTTCGGGTTCGGGTTCGGCCAAGCGGAAGGGCGGCGTGCTGCTGGCCGGGCGCTACGCGGTGACCGCCGCCGTGCGGCACGGCGCCAAGGGCGGGGTGTTCCTCGGACGGGACGCGGCGAGCGGCGCCGAGGTGGTGGTCAAGCAGGCCCGGGCGCACATCGAGGTCGACCGCGCGGGCACCGACGCCCGCGACGCGCTGCGGCACGAGGCCGCGCTGCTCGACCGCCTGAGCGGGCAGGACCTGGCGCCGCGCGCCGTCGAACTGATCGAACAGGACGACTCCGTCTTCCTGGTGCAGGAACGCGTCTCCGGCCTGCCGCTCGGCAGCTGGGTCGCCGCCCGGCTGCGCCGCGACGGCAGCCCCGACGTCGACTGGACCGAGGCCGGGCCGGTCGCCCACGCCCTCCTCGACCTCGTCGAACGGGTGCACGCCCAGGGCCTGGTGCTGCGCGACCTCTCCCCCGGCAACGTCATGGTCCGCCCGGACGGCACCCTGCGGCTGGTCGACCTCGAACTCGCCGCCGAGGCCGGCCGGGCCGCCGGATCGGCCGGCACCCCCGGCTACCGCGCGCCCGAGCACGGGCCCGGCCGGCTCGCCCCCGCGAGCAGCTGCGTCGCGGACCCGGCCGTCGACCTGTACGCCCTCGGCGGTCTGCTCTTCCTCCTGGCCACCGGTCACGACCCGCTCCTGCCGGACGACCTCCCCCAGGCCCGCCCGGTCGCCGAACGCCTCGGCCGCTGGCTCGCCCTCGCGGCCCGCACCGGAGCGACCGCGCGCCGGCTGGCCCCGGCGGTCCTCGGGCTGCGGGCCGAGGAACCCGGGCAGCGGTGGGGAGTCGCCCGGGTGCGGCAAGCGCTGCACGCGGGATCGGTGGAGGCCGGTACGCCCGCCGTCACGGACCCACCGCCGGGGCGCGGCCCCGCGCGACCCGCCGTCGTCGCACCCCTCTGGCACGCCGGCGCCCGGCCGGGCGGCGCCCACACGACCACCACTCCCGGGAGCGCCGCCACTGCGGCGCCGACCACCACCTCCGCCGCTCCGGACGTCCTCTTCCGGGCACCGGGCACCGGCTCCGCTTCGCCGGACACCGCCGCCGGTGCCCCGGCGCTCGACCCCGTCCTGCACGACCGTCTCCTGCACGACGGCCTGCGGCACCTCGCCGCCACGGCGACGCCGGAGCGACGGGACCGGCTGTGGCCCGTGGTGCCCGCGGGCGAGCGGACCGACCCCTGCAACGTGCAGCACGGCGCCGCCGGGGTGCTGGCCGTACTGGCGCGGGCGGTCGCGACCGGGGGACTGCCCGCCGGGGTGCGGGCGGAGGCCGCAGGGACGGCCCGGACCGCCGCGGGCTGGATCGAGCGGCGCGTCGCCGCCGAACCGGTGGTGCTGCCCGGGCTGCACTTCGGACGGTCGGGCACGGCCTGGGCCCTGCTGGACGCGGCCCGGGCGCTGGGCGACACCGTGCTCGCCGACCGCGCCGCCGCGCTCGCCCGCCGGATCGCCGTCGAATGGCCCAACCCCGATGTCTGCCACGGCGCAGCCGGCGCCGGATTCACCCGACTCCGATTCGCAGCAGATGACGTCGATGATCCGGACTTCCTCGACCGGGCCTCCCGCGGCGCCCGCGCCCTGCTCGCCGCGGCCCGCCGGACGCCGTACGGGACGGTCTGGCCGGTGCCCCGGGACTTCGACTCGGCGCTCGCCGGGATCACCCACCTCGGCTTCGCCCACGGCGTGGCCGGCGTGGGCGCCTTCCTCCTGGCCGCCGCAGGTGCGACCGGGGACCGGGCCCTGCTCGCCGGCGCCGCCGAAGCCGGGCGGACGCTCGCCGCGACCGTGCGGTGGGGCGACGGGCCCGGCGACCGCCCGGGCACCGGACGCGAGAGCGCCTGGTGGCCGCAGAGCGCCGACGACCCGGAGCACGTGCGGCTCGCGCACTGGTGCAGCGGCTCCTCCGGCGCGGGCAGCTTCCTGCTGCGGCTCTGGCGCTCCACCGGCGACACCGAAGCGCTCGGCCTGGCCCGCGCCGCCGGACGCGCCGTGCTGGCCGCCCGCTGGCACGGCGGAGCGAGCGCCTGCCACGGACTGGCCGGCGACGGCGAGTACCTGCTGGACCTCGCCGAGGCCACCGGCGAGCCGGGATTCCGCACCGGCGCCGAGCAGTTGGCCACCCTGCTGGCCGCCCGGGCGGCCCTGCGCGACGGCCTCCTGGTGCTCCCGGACGAGACCGGTACCGGCTGCGCCCCCGCGTACGGGACCGGCACGACGGGCCCGCTGGCCTTCCTGCTGCGGCTGCGCCACGGCGGACCCCGGCTCTGGCTGGACCCGGTGCCGCCGGGTGGGCGCCGGCTTCCTCCGGACGGGCACCGGCTCCCGCCTGACGGAAGCGGGGTGGGCGGAGCATGAACGTGGCCACCCGGACCGTGACGCAGGCCCTGCGCCGACTGAGCTTCACCTTCGCCGCCGACGGCAGCCACGCCGCGTGCCTGGCCTCGTCCGCGGACAGCGGCTGGTACGTGGAGAGTTGGCGGCTGCCGCAGGACGACACCCCGGCCGCGCCGCTCGCGCTGCCGCTGTCCGGCAACCGCTCGGAGAGCCTGCGTTCGCAGTTGGTCGCGCTGCCGGACGGCTCGGCGCTGGTCTGCCGGCACGACGGCGAGCGGCACGACCTGGTCCGCCTCCACTACGGCGAAACCGCCACCGTGGAGCAGCCGCTGGCCTCCCTCCGGATGGCCGGGCTGCGGCTGCTGCCGCTCCCGGTGCCGGTCGGCGCCGGGCCCCGGACGCCGGTGGCGGTCGCCCTGGGCACCGACACCCGTCCGGCGACCACCGTCTGGCTGGTGCGGACGGACGGC
Source organism: Kitasatospora sp. NPDC059577 (assembly GCF_042735475.1). Taxonomy (NCBI): domain Bacteria; kingdom Bacillati; phylum Actinomycetota; class Actinomycetes; order Kitasatosporales; family Streptomycetaceae; genus Kitasatospora; species Kitasatospora sp. NPDC059577. The sequence continues at coordinate 32,805 of NZ_JBHWBZ010000054.1, forward strand.
AGCGAGCCCGAACGGGTCGCCGAGATCGCGGGGTTGCACGGCGGCGGCACCTGGCTGGACCGCACCGGCGCACTGCTCGCGCTGGACCGGGTGCACGCGGGCCTGGTCCGCAGCGTGGCGCTCGACCTGCGCAGCGGCACCACCACCCCGCTGCTGGAGATCGGCGAGCGCAGCAACGACCGGCTGGCGCTGTTCGACCCGGACAGCCGGTTCGCGATGGTGCGCAGCGACGCCCCCGGCGCGGACCGGCTCGGCTGGGGCGTCCTCGGCGGCGGCGAGCCGCTGCGGTTCCCGGAGTGTCTGCACGTCGCGGGCATGTTCCTGCGGCCGGTCGCGCTGCGGCAGGGGGCCGACGGCCCCCGGGTCGTGGTGCAGATCGACCACGGCGCCGGGTCCGCCCTCGCGCTGTGGCGGCCGTCCACCGGTCGGCTGGACCCGTTGCCGGTGCCCCCCGGACGGCTCGGCGCGGTCGGGCACTGGGACGCGGCGGGGCTGCGGCTGCCCTACTCCTCGCCCGACCACCCGGCGGCGCTGGCCACCCTGGACGTGGACGCGCTGCTGGCGCACGGTCCGGTCCCGGCCCCCACCGGCCCGATGCCGCTGCCGTTGCAACTCGCGCCGCTGACCTCGGGACTGCCCGGCCCGTGGCGGGACACCGTCCTGCCCTGGCAGCCGGGCGGGGTGCCGGCCGTCCGGACCCCGCCGCCCGGCTGGCGGCTGGACGGCAGCACCCCGCCCGGCGAGGGCGGCCGCTGGCAGCCCGCGCAGAGCCTCGAACTGGCGGGCCCGGCGGGCCCGTTGGAGGCCGTGGTGTACGGCGGCGACGCCTGGCTGAGCAGCCCGCACCTGGTGCTGGCGCTGCACGGCGGGCCGGCCGACGCCTGGCGGCTGGAGTTCGACCCGGCACTGCAGCGGATGGCCGCCGAGGGCCTGGCGGTGGTCGCGCCCAACCAGCGCGGCTCCACGGGCTACGGCGTGGCGCACGCGCTGGCCATCCGGGGCAACTGGGGCGGGCCCGACCTGGACGACGTGCTGTACCTGCTGGAGGGCATCGCCGGTCAGCGCGCGGCGCTCGGCCTGGAGCCGCCCGCACTGTTCGGGGTCAGCTACGGCGCGTTCCTGGCACTGCTGGCGGCCGCGCACGCACCGGCCGAGCAGGTCGCCCGCTGCGCGGTGGTCGCCCCGTTCCTGTCCGGCGCCCGGCTGCTGGCCGAAGCGGCGCCCCCCGTACGGGCGTTGACCACCCGCCTGGGCGGCGGCGAGCCGATCGCGGACGCCCGCGGCCCGCGCGACGTGCTGCAGCTGGCGCACCGGCTGAGCGCACCGCTGCTGGTGGTGCACGGCAACCGGGACGAGGTCGTGCCGGTCAGCCAGTCCCGTTCGCTGCGGCACGAGTTGCTGCGGATCGGACGGATCGAGGGCGAGGACTTCCGGTACGTCGAGGCGGCCGGGTCCGGGCACGAGGTGCTCGCCGAGGAGGGCGCCGCCGTGCTGCACGAGCTGCTGGCCGCGTTCCTGCGGACCGGCCGGCCGGGCTGAGCACCCCGCCAGGGCCCACGACCCCACAGACCCACACCCACAGACTCCCGGGCCCGCCGAGGCCCGGGGCACGACCCCGACGCGGTGGATGGAGGCCGCCCGGGGTGCGATACCCGACGCCCGCGCGCAGATCGCGGTGGGCGCAACCTCAAGGGGAGGAACCGACCATGGAGAACACGGTGGACTTCGAGACCGATCTCGCGGCGCTGCAGGACCTGCCGGAGACCGAGTCCGTCGAGCTGACCGGCCACGGCAACGGCTGCCAGTACACCTGCCTGATCCTGACCTGTCTGCTCTTCACCGTCAGCTGAGCCACCGGCTCGGCCGACCGCTGATCCGACGGTGGTCACCGGGTGGGGGGGGGCCGCCGCCCGCCCCGCGCGGGCCGCGCCCCCCCCCCCGCCCCCCCCCGGGCCGGCCCCCCCTTTTAACGTCGGGTGGTCACGGGGTCCCGACCCGCCTTGCCGTCACCGGGGGGCCCGCCACCCGCCGTCTTCCCACTCGCGGGCCTTCCCCGGACGCGCCCGTCCTCTCCCCACGCACCCGTCTCCCCGCCGGGGAGCGCGTGGGGGTGGTCGGACCGAGCGGGGCGGGGCGGGGAAGTCGACCCTGGCGGCGTTGCCGGCCGGGGTGGTGGCGCCGACGGCGGGGTGGGTGGCGGTCGGCGGCGTACGACCGGTGCCGGGCCGGCTGGTGGCCCTGGTGCCGCAGGAGGCGTACGTCTTCCCCGGCTCGGTGCGGGAGAACCCGGCCTGGCCCGCCCCGGGCGTCGCGGACGAGCGGCTCGGCGCGGCGGTGGCGCTGCTGGGGGCGGAGGAGCCGGTGGCACGCCCGGGCGGGTCGGCCGCCGCGCTCCGCGATCCGGGTGAACTCTCCGCCGGTGAGCGTCAGTTGCCGGCGCTGGTGCGGACGTGCCCGCCCCCCGTGCCGGTCGTGGTGCCGGACGAGGCGACCTGCCGCCTGGATCTTGGGGCCGAGGAGCGGGTCGAGCGGGCCTTCGCGGCCCGCCCGGGGACGCCGGTGGTCGTGGCGCACCGGATCGGTTCCGCGCTGCGGGCGGACCGGATGCTGCTGCCGGAGGGCGGTCGGGGGGTGCCGGCCCGGCACGGCGACCTGCTGGTGCTGTCCCCGTTCCACCGCGAGCCGGTCGGCCACCGGCTCGGTTCCGGGCCCCGGACCAGCGCGGGGACGGCGTCGTGATCTCGATAGGATCTCGTCCGTTCCGGCCGTTATGGTGGCCGGGGCACGGGCCGCGATCACCGGCTGGGGCGCGTACCGAGCGCCCGATCGGGGACTCGACCGTGCGCCACCGGCGCCGGCCGGGCGCCGATGACCAGCACCCTCCGCACGGAAAAGACGATTTCTCATGTCCGACACCCTCACCGACACCACCGGACCCGCGATCGGGACCGACGCCGACGAGAAGACGGCCGAGGACGCCGCGCACGGCCGCCACCGCGGCCGGTCCGCCTCCGACGACAGCCCGGAGTACGACCCGCACGGCCGCCACCGCGCGGCCGTGGCGCAGGGCTGAACCCACCCGCACAGCACGGGGCGCGGGGGGGGGTGAAAACGCGCCCCCCGCGCCCCCCGGCCGGGGGGGTACGCGGCGCGGGCGGCCCCGCGGGGCGCCGCCCG
>NZ_JBHWBZ010000054.1:35991-38507 GCF_042735475.1 Kitasatospora sp. NPDC059577
GTGGGGCGTTTGTGTGTCTAACTCCCCCGTCCGCGCGCCCCACCCCCCCCCCCCCGCCGGGGCCCGTGTGCCCCCCCCCCCCCCCCCCGCGCGCGCCCCGGTCCGTTCCGATCCCGGTCCGTTCCGACCCCGGTCGGCACGCCGCTCGGCGCCCCGACCCGTCCGGGCGCGCCGGTCCGGACGTCAGTCCATCGTCACGACGGTCCGCAGCGCCTCGCCGCTGCGCATCTGCGCGATCGCCTCGTTGACGTCCGCCAGGCCGACCCGGTGGGTGATCATGCCTTCGAGGTCGATCCGACCGGCCCTCCAGAGGTCCACGACCAGCGCCACGGTGCGCCCGACCGTCGCCCCGCCGTAGAGCGAGGGGAGCAGGCGCTTCTCGTTGAAGAACAGCTCGCCCATGGTGAACTGCGCGAGGTCGTCCTGGGCGCCCGCGCCGATGACGACCACCGCGCCGCCGCGCCGGGCGGCGTCGTACCCGGCCCGGACGGTGGCCGAGCGGCCGACGGCCTCGAAGACGTAGTCGAAGCCGCCGCCGGGCAGCTTCTTGGCCACCGCCTTCAGGTCCTCGGGGGCGATCGCCTCGGTGGCGCCGAAGGCGAGGGCGCGCTCGCGGCGGGAGGCGACCGGGTCGACGACGGTGATCCGGCCGGCGCCGCAGACCCGGGCGCCCTGGACGGTGGCCACGCCGACGCCGCCCGCCCCGATCACCGCGACGGACGCCCCGGGCTCGACCCGGGCGGTGTTCACCGCCGCCCCTATGCCGGTGGTCACCCCGCAGCCGATCAGTGCGGCGACCTCGTAGGGCAGGTCCGCGGGCACCTTGACCAGGGCGTTGGCGGAGACCACGACCTCGTCCGCGAAGGCGCCGGTGCCGTAGAAGCCGGAGGCGATCAGGCCGCCCTCCTCGATCCGAAACCCGGGGGCTCCGAGCCGGCGCAGGCTGGCGACGCAGAGGTGGCCGCGGTCCCGCTCGCAGTGGTCGCACCGGCCACAGGGGGCCATCCAGCAGAGCAGCACGCGGTCGCCGACGCGGAAGCCGGTCACGCCCTCGCCGACCTCCACGACGTCACCGGCACCCTCGTGCCCGGGGACGAACGGCGCGGGCTGCGGCAGGACGCCGCTCATCGCGGAGAGGTCGGAGTGGCACAGGCTGGCGGCGCGCATCCGGACCCGGACGCTGCCTCTTCTGAAGCCGACCGCGGTCACGTCCTCACGGACGTCGAGGGTGTCCTGGCCGGTCTTGTGCAGGACGGCTGCGCGCATGGGGCTGCTCCCTGTGTGCATCGGGTGACGCGGAGTGGATCCGAGGACGGGGCGATTCTGACATGGCCTCCGCAATATCAGTAGAACGGGTTTCAAAAGGGTGGGTAAAGCCCGAAAGCCCCGACCGCCCGATTGCGGCCGGCGCCACGGAGCCCGCCCGCGCCACCACCACTACCGTCCAGTAGGGTCCGACCACGTCCGTCCACGTCCCGACCCGAGGAGCATCGCATGTCCGACCTGCTGCAGAGCGCCCGCCCGGCGCCCGATGTGCTGGCGGCGTTCGAGGCGGCCACCGGGTTCATGCCGGTCGACGAGGGTCTCGCGCTGTACGCGGCGGCGGTGGCGGCCGCCCGCGAAACCGGCCTGCCCGTTCTGGAGATCGGCACCTACTGCGGCCGCTCGGCGATCCTGCTGGCCGCGGCGGCCCGGGAGGCCGGGACGGTCGCGCTGACCGTGGACCACCACCGCGGCTCGGAGGAGCAGCAGCCCGGCTGGGAGTACCACGACCCGGAGCTGGTCGACCCCGAGGTCGGGCTGATGGACACCCTGCCCCGGTTCCGCCGCGCCCTGCACGCCGCCGGGCTGGAGGAGCACGTGGTGGCGCTGGTCGGCCGCTCGCCGCGGATCGCCGCCCTCTGGGGGCGCCCGCTGGGCCTGGTCTTCATCGACGGCGGCCACACCGACGAGCACGCGACCGGCGACTACGAGGGCTGGGTGCCGCACCTGGCGCCGGAAGGCCTGCTGGTGGTGCACGACGTCTTCCCGAACCCGGCGGACGGCGGCCAGGCCCCGTACCGGGTGTACCTGCGGGCGCTCGCCGAGGGCTTCGAGGAGGTCGCGGTGACCGGCTCCCTGCGCGTCCTGCGCCGCTGCGCCCGCTGACCCCGGGCACCCCCCGACCGGGCGGATCCCCCGAGCCGCCCCACGGCCCCGCACCGATGCTCTAACGTCGTGCCGGGGGTGTCGGGCGGGGGTTCGAACGGTACGGTGGCCGCGCAGCACCAGGCAGAGCATCGGCGGACGGTGGGGGCCAGCAGCGACATGACGGACCAGCAGAACACCGCCCCGGCGGTCTGGGACCCCACGGCGCGCGGCGGGGCCGGCGGCTGGGTGCGCGGCCCGCAGCCCCCGGCCGGCTCCGAGCCCGCCGCGGGGGGCCCCCCGCCCCGGGCCCCCCCCCCCCCCCCCCGCCCCCCCCCCCCCCCCGCCCCCCCCCCCCCGCCCGGCGCCCGCCCCCCCCCCCCCCCCCG
>NZ_JBHWBZ010000054.1:38515-63565 GCF_042735475.1 Kitasatospora sp. NPDC059577
CACCCCCGCCGGGGGGGGCGGGCGGGGCGGGGGGGGGGGGGGGGCGGGGGGGGGGGGGCGCGCCCCCCCCCCCCCGGCCGCCCCCGCCCCCGCCCCCCGGGCCCCCGCGCCGGTCGCCCCGCAGTCGCCCGCAGGCCCGCAGACCCCCGTCGACCCCCGTCTCGGCATGGTCGCCCCACCGCCCGCCCCCGGCGCCGTCGGCGACCAGGGACCACCGCTGGGCGCCCGCCCGTACCTGGCCGAGGCACCCGGCTACGACCCGCCGACGGCCCCGATCCCCCGCACCACCGCACCGCCGCAGCCCCCGGCCGCCCCTCCCGCGGCCTCGCCGTTCCCCTCCCACGCGACGGCGCAGCACCAGGCCCCGCAGCACCAACCGCCGGGGGGCTACGGCTACCCCCAGCCCCCCGGAACCCCGCCGCAGCCCCCGTACGGCGCCCAGCCCCCGTACCCGGCCGCCGACCACCGGGCCGGCCACGAGGACGACGAGGACCGCCCGGCCAACCGCAGGGCCCCGCTGCTGATCGGCTTCGCCCTGCTCCTGGTGCTGGCGATCGGCGGCGGCCTGCTGTTCGCCGCCAGGGGCGGCGACAAGGACGGCCGGGCCGCACCGGCCGCGGCCGCCACCGGCGCCGGCAATCCGCAGCCCGCCCCGACGCCCACCGGGACGGACGCCGCACCGGGCGGCGCCGCGAGCGCCGCGGCCCCGCCCACCACCGCGCCCTCGCCGACCGCGACCGGTGCCGGGCCCGGCGCCCAGGCGCAGGCCCAGGCGCTGGACGGCCTGCTCGGCGAGGGGGAGAACGCCAAGGCCCCGATCGGCAGCGCCGTCGCCAAGGTGAGCAGCTGCCCGTCGAAGGCCGACATCGAGAGCGCGGCCCAGGTCTTCGACACCGGCGCCACCCAGCGCGCCACCCTGCTGGCCAAGCTCGCCCAACTCAGCGTCACGGACGTGCCGGGCGGCCAGGAGGCGCTGAACTCACTGAAATCCGCCTGGCAGTTGTCCGCCGACATCGACAAGGCGTACGCGAGCTGGGCGCGCGCCGTCGCCGCCCAGGGCTGCTCCGGCAGGGCCCCGACCACCCAGGACAAGAAGCACGCGGACGAGCTCAACCCGCAGGCGACCCAGGCGAAGACCGACTTCATGACCAAGTGGAACCCGATCGCCAACACCTACGGCCTCACCCCGCGGACCCAGGACAGGATCTGACCCACTCGTGACCGGCACAGCCCCCCGACCGCCCCGCCGTTCCACCCTGCTGCGCGTCACCACCGTGGTGGCCGCGGCCGTTCCGCTCTGCACGGCGGGCTGGTTCGGCTGGCAGGCCCTCGACCACCCCGACCCTGCGGGCGCCACAGCCGCCGCCGCCTCCGCCCCGCCCACGACGGCGGCCTCCCCCGGCGGAACCGGCACGGACAGCGCGACCGGCGCGACCGGCGCCGCCGACCCCGCCGCTGCGCCCCTCACGCCCCCCGTCGCGCCGCCGCCGAGCTCGGAGGCACCGGCGCCCGAACCGCCCGCCGGGACGCCCCCGCAGGCCCCGACCCCGCCCCCGACGGCCGCCGCGCCGGGCGGCCTCGCGGGCCGCACCGTCGTCCTCGACCCCGGCCACAACCCCGGCAACGTCGCGCACACCGCCGAGATCAACCGTCAGGTGGACATCGGCAACGCCCGCAAGGAGTGCGACACCACCGGGACCGAGACCAACGCCGGCTACAGCGAGGCCGAGTACACCCTGGACGTCTCCCGCCGGGCCCGCGCCATCCTGACCGCCCGGGGCGCCAAGGTCGTGCTGGTGCAGGACGGCGACCGCCCCTGGGGCCCGTGCATCGACGAGCGCGCCCGGGCCGGCGCCGACGCGCACGCCGACGCCGCGGTCTCGGTGCACGGGGACGGCGGCCCGGCGAGCGGCAGCGGCTTCCACGTGATCATGCCCGCCAGGGTGACGGCCGGGAAGGCGGACACCTCGGCGATCGTCGAACCCTCGCACCGGCTCGGCCTGCTGCTGCGCGACCGCTTCCACGCCGCGACCGGCGAGCCGTACGCCGACTACATCGCGGAGCAGGGCCTGGACACCCGCTCCGACCTGGGCGGCCTCAACCTGTCGACCGTCCCCAAGGTGTTCATCGAGTGCGGTAACATGCGCAACTCGACGGACGCGAAGCGGATGACGGACCCTCAGTGGCGCCAGCAGGCGGCCCAGGGGATCGCCGACGCGCTCACCGCGTTCCTGACGACTCAATGAGAAGACTCGAAGACCCAGTACGGAAGTTGAGCCGCACACCAGGCCGGGCGGCACTACCGCTCGGCCCGCCTGGTTTGCAACGACTTCGCCCCGTTCCCGGTCCCGCCGTGCACCGGCAGGACGGTTGGGCCTAGGCTTCTGGTCCGTTCGGGAGTTTCGGCCGGTCATCCCGACCGCACGAACCACCGTCCAAGACACGTCAACGAGGGGAACGTTAGTGAATCTGCGCGCTCTCACCAGGGGAGACGCCGCCGTCGCAGGCGCGGCCGTCCTGCTCTTCATCGCCTCCTTCCTGCCCTACTGGACCGTGAACTGCTCCGGCAAGTACTGCGGTCCGGACGCTTCGCAGAACGCGTGGAGCACCGAGCTGTTCCCCATCCTGCCCTCGATCTACCTGCTGGGCATCGCCGCGGCGGTGCTGATCCTGGTGCAGCGCTTCCAGGGCCAGGGGGCCGCCAACCGCCAGGTGCTCGGCCTGCGGCTGGACCAGTGGGGCATCGCCTTCGCCGTCGCGGCGCTCTGGACCTCGATCTGGTCGCTCGGCGGCGGCCCGTCCGGCGGCAGCATCAGCCACGGCTTCGGCGCCTGGCTCGGCTTCATCGCGCTGATCGTGCTCGCCGGTGCGGCGGCCGCCGGTCCGCTGCTGCCGGCGCTGAAGGCCCCGCTGGTCTCCGACAGCCCGGCCGTCCCGTACCAGGGCGGCTACCCCGTCCCGGGTCAGCCCGGTCACCCGGGTGCGCCCGGCCAGTACGGCTACCCGGCGCAGGGCCACGACCCGGCGTTCGGCGCCCAGGCCGGCTACGGCTACCCGGCCGCCGGCCAGCCGCAGCCCGGCCAGCCGGCCCAGCCGCAGGACGCCGGTGTCCCGGCCCCGCAGCCGAGCCCGGTCGCGCAGCAGGCCGCCCCGGCGGCGGACTTCCAGCCGTTCTGGTTCGCCGTCCCGGCGCCGCGTCAGCTCGCGCCGAAGGACAACCCGGCCGGCGCGCCGATCGGCGAGGTCGTGCCCGGTACCTGGTACCTGGCCGTCGAGCAGCGCGGCGCCGCGCTGGTCGCGCAGCTCGCGGACGGCACCCAGGGCGTGCTGACCGACACCACGGGCCTCCAGCGCGGCTGACGTCCCCGGACGCACGAGGAAGGGGCGGGACCGGTTCTCCGGTCCCGCCCCTTCGTCGTGCCCGTGCTCAGCGGCCGGTCGTGCTCAGCAGCAGTCCTGGACCACCAGTCCGGCGGGCAGCTGGTCCCCGCCGAAGACCGCGACCGTGGCCGGGTCCCCGCCGAGCGCGGCCACCGCGAGCAGCAGTGCCCCGGCCGTCCAGGTGGTGCGCTCCTCCGGCCAGATCGCGTCGTCCTCGAACACGTAGCCGGTCCAGTACGAGCCGTCCTCGTGCCGCAGGTGACGCTGGATCCAGCGCAGGATGTCCACCGCGCGGTCGGACTGCCCGATCGCCCAGAGCGCGAGCGCCAGCTCGGCGCTCTCGCCGCCGGTCACCCACGGGCGGTCGCTGACGCAGCGCACGCCGAGGCCGGGGACGACGAAGCGCTCCCAGTCCCGCTCGATCCGGGCCAGCGCCGCCTCGCCGCGCAGGCCGGTGCCGAGGACCGGGTAGTACCAGTCCATCGAGTAGCGGTCCTTGTCCAGGAACCGCTCCGGGTGGTGGGCAATGGCGTGCCGCAGCCGCCCGGCCGCGAGCTCCCAGTCGGGCTGGGGCTCCTCCAGGTAGTCGGCGATGGCCAGCCCGCAACGCAGCGCGTGCAGGATGCTGGACGAGCCGGTGAGCAGCCCCTCCTCGGTGGCGGTGCCGTCCTCGCCGACCCGCCAGGCGATCGGGCCGCCGGGCAGCCGCAGCGCGACGATGAAGTCCAGGGCGCGCCGGACGACCGGCCAGATCCACTCCAGGAACGCGTCGTCGCCGGTGCTCAGGTGGTGGTGCCAGACCCCGACCGCCACGTAGGCGCAGAAGTTGCTCTCCTTGGCGCGGTCGGTGACCACGCCGTCGGTGTAGGCGGCGTACCAGGAGCCGTCCGGGTTCTGGGTACCGGCGAGCCAGCGGTAGGCGGCCTCGGCGGCGGCGTGCTCGCCGGCCGTGTCGAGGGCCATCGCGGCCTCGGTGTGGTCCCAGGGGTCCAGGTGGTGGCCGGCGAACCACGGTATGGCGCCGTCGGGGCGCTGCTCGGCCAGGATGCTGCGCACGGTGTCGGCGGCCTGCTCGGCGTCGAGGACCCCGTCCAGGAGCAGCACCTCGGGGACGGCGGCGGTCACGCCACGCCGCCCGGGGCGCGGTTCGGCTTGGAGGCGTAGGCCACGAAGCTCTTGCCGATGACCGGGTTGAGCGCGCGCTCGGCGGCCTTGGTGAGGGTGCTGATCACCGGGGTGCCGACGATGTCCCAGACCAGCAGCTGGTGGTAGGCCTTGACCGGCAGCGCCTTGTCGTTGTCCACGCCGACCGCGCACTTGATCCACCAGTACGGCGAGTGCAGCGCGTGCGCGTGGTGGGTGCCGTACGGCTCCAGGCCGGCGTCCTTGAGCTTGCCGAGCAGTTCGTCGCCCCGGTAGATCCGGATGTGGCCGCCCTCGACCTCGTGGTACTCGTCGGACAGCGCCCAGCAGATCTTCTCGGGCAGCCAGCGCGGCACGGTGACGGCGAGCAGGCCGCCCGGCTTGAGGACGCGGAACATCTCGTTGAGCACGCCCTTGTCGTCGGGGATGTGCTCCATCACCTCGGAGATGATGATCTTGTCGAAGTACTCGTCCTCGAACGGCAGCGCCAGCGCGTTGCCCTCCATCGCGACCGCCGACGCGCCCTCGGGGGCCTCACCGGCCTGCTCCATCGCCGCGAACCACTTCCTGACCTCGGCGATCTCCTCGGTGTTCTGGTCGAGGGCGATCACGTTGGCGCCGCGGCGGTAGCACTCGAACGCGTGCCGGCCCCCGCCGCAGCCCAGGTCGAGCACCCGGTCGCCGGGGGCGAGCGGGAAGCGCGAGAAATCGACGGTCAGCACTGCAGGACTCCCATTCCTATTGCTACCAAGCGTCCTTGACGCTTCGTCACGCTTCGTTGGGCGGCGCGCGCCCCGGGCGGTGGATCCGCGCCGGGGGCGCGTCCGGCCCGGGCGGGCTAGGCCACGTACCGCCAGCCGGGCCCGGAGCGGGCCCGGGCGCCGGCGCCGGTGGCGATCGCCGCGCGGTAGGCCTCGGCGGTCAGCTCGGCGGCCCGCTCCCAGGTGAACCGGGCCAGCACCCGCTCCCGGCCGGCCGCGCCGAGACCCGCGCGCAGCTCCGGGTCGTCCAGCAGTCGGCCGAGCGCCGCGGCCAGCGCGTCCGCCTCGCCCGGCGGCACGGCCAGGCAGGTCTCCCCGTCCGGTCCGGCGACCTCGGGGATCGCCCCGCCGGTGGTGGCCACCAGCGGGGTGCCGGTGGCCATCGCCTCGGCGGCGGGCAGCGAGAAACCCTCGTACAGCGACGGGACGCAGGCCACCTCGGCCGAGCGGTACAGGTCGACCAGTTCCCCGTCGGTCAGGCCGCTGCGGAACTCGATGTGCTCCGCCAGGCCGAAGCGTCGCACCGCCTCGGCCACCGGCCCGTCGTCCTTCTGCGGCTTGCCGACCACCACCAGGTGGGCGTCCCGCTCGGTGCGGACCTTCGCGAGCGCCTCGACCAGGAAGACCAGGCCCTTCAGCGGGACGTCCGCGCTGGAGGTGGTGACGATCCGGCCGGGCACCCGCCCGACCGCGTCCGAGGGCGACCACAGACGGGTGTCGGCGCCGATCGGCACCACCGAGATCGCGCCGGGCGCGGCGCCCAGGTGCTCGGCGATCTCGCGCTGCGAGCTGCCGGAGACGGTGATCACGTGGTCCAGCCGGGCGGCGACCCGGCGCTGCATCCGGGTGAAGGCGTACCAGCGGCGCAGCGACAGCCGCTTGAGCCGGGTGGGGGCCGCGTCCAGCTCCAGCTGCCGGTCCACGGTGATCGGGTGGTGGATCGTGGTGACCAGCGGGAAGCCGTGCCGGGCCAGGCCGAGCAGGCCGTAGCCGAGGGTCTGGTTGTCGTGCACCACGTCGTAGCGGCCCTTGTGCCGGGCCAGGTACCGGCGGGCGCGCAGCGAGAAGGTGAGCGGCTCGGGGAAGCCGCCGGTGCGCATGGTGGCGAACTCCAGCACGTCCACCGGGTCGCGGAACTCACCGCGGTCGGGGGTGCGGAACGGGTCGTCGGCGCGGTAGAGGTCCAGGCTGGGCAGCTCCACCAGGCGCACCGAACCGGGGCCCTCGACGTCGTCCAGCACCGGGTAGGGCTGGGCCCCGATCACGTCCACGTGGTGGCCGAGCCTGGCCAGCTCACGGGAGAGGTGCCGTACGTACACGCCCTGACCGCCGCAGAAGGGGTCCCCGCGGTACGACAGCAGGGCAATCCGCAGCGGCTGCGCGGTCATCGTGGGCCCTCATCTCTAGCTGCTATCTGTGCTGCCGGTCGCTAAAGTAGATCAGGTTTCAGTGGCTGGGGAACTCGTCGTCGACCACGTGAACAATGAGAGACCTCGAAGATACCGGCCCGTAGCTTTCCCTCAGGAGCCAGGGCTGGTGATTCCCGCCACGCCGGACCTCGCCCACCTTGCCGATCCGTGGAGCACACCGCCACTCTCGCCCGCCCGGGAGCACCCTTGCCGCCGTCGACCGAGCCCCTGACCCCGACCCCCCTCGTGCCCCGGCCCGGTGAGCTGCCGCTGACCACGCGCCAGGCCGAGCGCCGCCGGCGGATCCTGCGGGCCGCCACCGCGCTGGCCGCCCGGGGCGGGTACGAGGCGGTGCAGATGCGGGAGGTCGCGGAGAGCGCGCAGGTCGCGCTGGGCACGCTCTACCGGTACTTCCCGTCCAAGGTCCACCTGCTGGTCGCGGTGATGCTGGAACAGCTCCAAGGCCTGCACGAGCACATCCGGCGCCACCCGCCGACCGACCCGGAACCGGCCCTGCGGGTCGCCGACACCCTCACCCGGGCTTTCCACGCGTTGCAGCGCGAACCGCTGCTGGCCGAGGCGATGGTCCGGGCGCTGTCCTTCGCCGACCGCTCGGTCGGCGCCGAGGTGGACCAGGTCAGCGCCGCCACCGGACAGCTCATCCTGGACGCGATCGGCCAGTCCGGCCCGGCCAGCGAGAGCCAGCGCGCGGCCGTCCGGGTGATCGAGCACACCTGGCACTCGGCACTCGTCGCCTGGTTGTCCGGGCGCGCCTCGATCGCCGAGGTCCGGGCCGACCTGCACACGGCGGCCCGGCTGCTCACCCTGCCCTGACCGCACCCCGGTCCGACACCCGCCGACTGGAACCTGTTCCTGCTACGGCGCGGTGGCCCACGCGCTCCGGCGGCTAGAGTCGACGGACAGCACAACTCCATCCGCTCCTCCCCCGGGGGAAGCCGGTGCGAATCCGGCGCTGACCCCGCAACCGTGAGTCCGGCCCCCTGGCCCGGACGAGTCGGAGCACCCGGGGCGGGGCGAGCGGCCAGTCCGGACGCACGCGCCCGGCACCGTCGAGGACTACGGAACGGCCCCGCCCGGGCCACCACCGCTCACCGAAAGGCACAACCGCACCATGCTGACCGCCGCCCGCCTGGGCGCCGCCGCCCTGTCCGCCGCGCTGCTCACCGGCGTCGCCGCCGGACCGGCCCTGGCCGACAGCCCCTCGCCGACCCCCGCCGCCGTCCCCGACGGCCTGTACGGGAAGGGCGACCCGACCTACGACGGCGTCTGGCGGCAGTCGCTCGCGCTCACCGCGCTGACCGCCGCCAAGGTCACGCCCGCCGACTCGGCGGTCGGCTGGCTCACCGGCCAGCAGTGCGAGGACGGCGGCTGGCCCTCCTACCGGGCAGCCGGCGCGGCCTGCGACCCCAAGACCGAGGACAGCAACGCCACCGCCGTCGCCATCCAGGCCCTGGCCGCCCTCGGCGGGCACCAGCCGGCCGTCGACAAGGGCGTCGCCTGGCTCAAGGCCAACCAGAACGCCGACGGCAGCTGGGCCTACAACCCGGGCAGCCCGGGCGACGCCAACTCCACCGGACTCGCCGTCAACGCGCTGTTCGCCGCCCGGACCGACCCGGCGAGCGTCGCCAAGGCGGGCACCGGCGGCGCCGCGAAGAACGCCTTCGACGGCCTCGCCCGCTTCCAGCTCGGCTGCACGGCCCCCGTCGACCAGCGCGGCGCCTTCGCCTACCAGCCGGACGCCGCCACCGGCGCCCTCGCCCCCAACGCCCTGGCGAGCGGCCAGGCCGCGCTCGCCGCCGCCGGCGGACACCTGCCGGTCGTCGGCTCGGTGCGCGCCGACGACGAGGCCAAGCCGCTCGCCTGCGCAGACGGCTCCGCGCCCGCCACCGTGCCGCACGCCGAGTCGGGCGAGGCCGTCGCCGCCTACCTCGCCGCCCAGTTGGAGGCCGGCGGCAACCACCTCACCCTCACCACGCCGGGCGCCGCCCCGACCCCCGACCACACCGCGACCGCCTGGGCCGCCCTCGCCCTCGTCCAGAGCGGCCACCCCGACCAGGCCGCCAACGCCACCGACTGGCTCGAAGGCCAGGAAGCCACCTGGACCAAGAACGGCACCGACGCCGGCGCCACCGCCACCCTGCTGCTCGTCGCCCAGGCCGGCCACCGCGCCACCGCCGACCTCACCGGCAAGCTCACCGCCCTCGGCCCGGCCCCCAAGGCCGCCGCCACCACTGCGGACGAGACCACCTCGGCGAAGAAGAAGAACGACGGCATCGGCCAGTACTGGATCATCGGCGTCGGCCTGCTCATCGGCATCGGCGGCGGCCTCCTGCTCAGCCTCCAGCGCAAGCGCAACCCGCACCTGTGACGCACCCGAACCACCGGGCCCGCGCCGTCCGCGCGCACGGTCGCGGCGCCCGTACCCGGCGCCGCACCACCGCACTGCTCCTGCCGCTGGTCGGGGCACTGCTGGTGGTCGCCGGTGCCGCTCCCGCACAGGCGGCGGGATACCGGTACTGGTCGTTCTGGCGCGGCACGGACGGCGGCTGGGCCTACCAACAGCAGGGCCCGGCGATCGCCGTACCACCGGACGGGGCCGTGGACGGCTGGCGGTTCGCGATGAGCCCGGACGGCGGGCAGGACGCCGCGAAACCGCGGACGGCCGCGAGCTTCGCCGACATCTGCGCGCAGACGCCCGCGCAGGAGGGGCACAAGCGGGTCGCCGTCGTGCTGGACTTCGGGACCCCCGAGGACGCCGGATCGGCCGGGGCGGTGCCCGAGCCGCGGACGACGTGCGCCGCCGTCGCGCCGCGGGCCACCTCGGCCGAGGTGCTGGCCGCCGTCGCACCGCCGCTGCGGTACGACACCAACGGGCTGCTGTGCGCCATCGCCGGGTACCCGACGGCGGGCTGCGGCGACCAGGTCGGCGCGGCGGGCGCGGCCGGGCCGGCCGGGCCCGGTCCGTCCGGCGACCACGGCGGCGGCCCGGACATCGGGCTGATCGCCGGCGGCGCGCTGGTCGCCGTCCTCGCCGGCGGCGCCGTCTGGCAGGCGCGCCGGCGCCGCACCCCGTGAAGCCGTGAACCTGCGAAGCCGTGAAGCCGCGAAGCCGTGAAGCCATGGACCCGCGAAGCCGTGAAGCCGTGAACCCCGCCCAGGAAGCCGCCGTGCGCAGCACCTCCACCCGTAGCACCCGACCGCCCACCGGGCCCCGCCAACTGCACCCCGGGGCGTGGTGGTTGTGGGCGCTCGGGCTGGGCGCGGCGGCGACCCGCACCACCAACCCGGCGATCCTGCTGCTGCTCGCCGCCGTCGCCGGGTACGTGGTCGCGGCCCGGCGCGGCGACGCGCCCTGGTCGCGGTCGTACGGGGCGTTCCTGCGGCTGGGCCTGCTGGTGCTCGGGATCCGGCTGGTGTTCGCGGTGTTCCTCGGCTCGCCGATCCCCGGCACCCACGTGCTGTTCACGCTGCCCGAAGTGCCGCTGCCCGCCTGGGCGCAGGGCGTGCGGATCGGCGGCCGGGTGACCGTCGAAGGCCTGCTCGCGGCGCTGTACGACGGGCTGCGCCTGGCGACCCTGCTGGTCTGCGTCGGCGCCGCCAACTCCCTGGCCAGCCCGGCCCGGCTGCTGCGCACCCTGCCCGGCGCGCTCTACGAGGCGGGCGTGGCCGTGGTGGTGGCGATGACCTTCGCCCCCAACCTGGTCGCGGACGTCCGCCGGCTGCGCGCCGCACGGCGGCTGCGCGGCCGCAGCGACAAGGGCGTCACGGCCGTGCTGAGCGTCGGACTGCCCGTGCTGGAGGGTGCGTTGGAGCGCTCCATCGCGCTGGCCGCCGCGATGGACACCCGCGGATTCGGCCGCACCGCCGACGTCCCGCGCCGGCTCGCCCGGGTGACGGCCGCACTCACCCTGGCCGGACTGCTCGGCGTCTGCCTCGCCGCGTACGGGCTGCTGACCGCCAGCGGCACCGGCTGGGCCCTCCCGGTGCTGGCGCTCGGCCTGGCCGCCGCCTTCGCCGGACTGCTCCTCGGCAGCCGGCGATCCGTCAGGACCCGCTACCGGCCCGACCCCTGGGCGCTGCCCGAGTGGCTGACCGCCGGATCCGGAGTCGCCGTGGCGGCCCTCACCACCTACCTGGCCGCACGGGACCCGGCCGCCTTCGCCCCCACCGTCGTCCCGCCGACCGTCC
Source organism: Kitasatospora sp. NPDC059577 (assembly GCF_042735475.1). NCBI lineage: Bacteria > Bacillati > Actinomycetota > Actinomycetes > Kitasatosporales > Streptomycetaceae > Kitasatospora > Kitasatospora sp. NPDC059577. The sequence continues at coordinate 49,419 of NZ_JBHWBZ010000054.1, forward strand.
CCGCGCTGCCGCTGGCCGCCGTCCTGACCGTCCTGCTCGGCCTGGTACCGGCGTTCGCCGCCCCGACCCCGCCCCGGAGGGCATCGTGATCACCTTCGAGCAGGTCTCCGTCCGGTACGACGAGTCCGCCGCACCCGTCCTCGACGGCGTCGACCTCACCGTCCCCGAGGGTGAACTCTGCCTGCTGGTGGGCCCGTCGGGCTCCGGCAAGTCGACCCTGCTGGGCGCGGTCAGCGGCCTGGTGCCGCACTTCACCGGCGGCGTCCTGCACGGCCGGGTCACCGTCGGCGGCCGGGACACCCGGGAACACCGGCCGCGCGAACTCGCCGACCTGGTCGGCACGGTGGGGCAGGACCCGCTGGCGCACTTCGTCACCGACACGGTGGAGGACGAACTCGCCTACGGCATGGAGTCACTCGGCCTGCCGGGCGACGTGATGCGCCGCCGGGTGGAGGAGACCCTCGACCTGCTCGGCCTCGCCGACCTGCGCGACCGCGCGCTGGGCTCCCTCTCCGGCGGCCAGCAGCAACGCGTCGCCATCGGCTCGGTGCTCACCGTGCACCCGCGGGTGCTGGTCCTCGACGAGCCGACCTCGGCCCTGGACCCGGGCGCGGCCGAGGAGGTACTGGCCGTCCTGCAGCGACTGGTGCACGACCTCGGCACCACCGTGCTGATGGCCGAGCACCGGCTGGAACGCGTCGTCCAGTACGCCGACCAGGTGCTGCTGCTGACCCCGGGCGCGCCCCCGGTGCTGGGCGAACCGGCCGACGTGATGGCGCACTCGCCGGTGCACCCGCCCGTCGTCGGCCTCGGCCGGCTCGCCGGCTGGCGGCCGCTTCCCCTGTCGGTGCGCGACGCGCGACGCAGGGCGGCGTCCCTGCGCGCCGAGCTGGACGGCCGCGCGCCCGCCGCCGCGCCCGCCCCCACCGGGGAACCGATCGCCGTCACCGACCGCCTCGCCGTCCGGCGCGGCCCGGTCCACGCCCTGCGCGGCGTGGACCTCGCACTCCGCCCCGGCGAGATCACCGCGCTGATGGGCCGCAACGGCGCCGGCAAGTCCACCCTGCTCGGCGGCCTGGTCGGCCTGCACGCCCCCGCCTCCGGCAGCGTCCGGGTCGGCGGCCGCGTCCCGCACCGCACCCGCCCCGCCGAACTGATCCGGCAGGTCGGCCTCGTCCCGCAGGACCCGCGCGACCTGCTGTACGGCGAGTCCGTCGCCGCCGAATGCGCGGCGGCCGACACCGACGCGGGCGCCGAACCCGGCACCTGCCGCGCCTTGGTCGAACGCCTGCTGCCCGGCATCGCCGACGCCGCCCACCCGCGCGACCTCTCCGAGGGCCAGCGGCTCACCCTCGCACTCGCCGTCGTGCTCACCGCCCGGCCCCCGCTGCTGCTGCTCGACGAGCCGACCCGCGGCCTGGACTACGCGGCCAAGGCCCGGCTGGTGGAGATCCTGCGCGGCCTCGCCGCCGAGGGCCACGCGGTGCTGCTGGCGACCCACGACGTCGAGCTGGCGGCCGAACTCGCCCACCGCACGGTGATCCTGGCCGAGGGCGAGATCGTCGCGGACGGACCGACGGCCGAAGTCGTGGTCTCCTCCCCCGCGTTCGCCCCGCAGGTCGCCAAGGTGCTGGCGCCGGGGCCGTGGCTCACCGTGCGCCAGGTCGGGGAGGCGATCGGCGCATGAGCCGTCCGGTCCCGCTCGGCCGACGGTCGGTCGCGGTGCTGTCGTTGACCTCGCTGGTCGGCGTCGCCGCCTTCGGCTGGCCGCTGCTCGCCTCGACCAAGTCCGCGCTGGTCGGCCACGCCACCGACGCGCCCTGGCTGTTCGCGCTGCTGCTGCCCCTCCTGCTCGCCGTCGTCGTCGCGCAGATCTCCGAAGGGCGGCAGGCGGGCGGCGGCGCCCCGGGGCTCGACGCCAAGTCCGTCGCGCTGCTGGGCGTCCTGGCGGCGGCAGGCGCGGCGCTGCGCCCCCTCGGCGCCGGAACGGCCGGACTGGAGCCGATGTTCTTCCTGATGGTGCTGTCCGGGAGGGTGCTCGGCCCCGGTTTCGGCTTCGTCCTGGGCTCGTTGTCGATGTTCGCCTCCGCGCTGCTCACCGGCGGGGTCGGGCCGTGGCTGCCGTTCCAGATGCTGGCGATGGGCTGGGTCTGCCTCGGCGCGGGACTGCTGCCGGGCTCCGCCGCGCTGCGCGGACGCCGCGAACTCCTGCTGCTGGCGGGATACGGCGCGGTGTCCGCCCTGTTGTACGGCACCATCATGAACCTGCAGGGCTGGCCGTACATCGGCGGACTGGCCGGCTCCGTCTCCTTCGTCCCCGGCGCCCCGCTGCCCGCCAACCTGGTCCGCTTCGCCGCCTACTGCCTGACCACGTCACTGGGTTGGGACCTGCCCAGGGCCGCGCTGACCGTCGTCCTGTGCCTCACCCTCGGCACCCCCGTCCTGCGCGCCCTGCGCCGCACCACTCGCCGGGCCGCCTTCGACGCGCCGGTCACCTTCCGACCGCCGGAAGGGTGAACTGCCGTTCCCCCGCGCGCCGTACGCCCCGACCCCTACCGCACCAACGGCGACCAGGTGATCCTGTACGGCTGCAACGCCACCAACCCCAACCAGCTGTTCCGCGTCGAGGACGGCTACATCGAGGTCCGCGACACCCTCTGAACCCGCCTGCTCGTAGGGTGGACATCCGTACGTCGCAGCAGAACGGAGTTCCCCGCGTGTCCGAAGAGCCCGAGGTTCCTGACGCATCCGAGGTGTCCGACGAGGACGAGGTGTCCGACGAGGACGAGTCGCCCTGGATCGTCGCGGCGTGCCCGGTCACCCCCGAACTGGTCGCCCAGATCGCCGGAATGATGGAACTCGACTGGGAGGACCCCGAGCCCACCGAGAAGGCGATGCTCGCCGCCGGCTGGCGCTCGACCGGCGACTACCTGGGCGAGTTCAACGAGAAGGCGTACACGCCCGCCGGGCACCTCGTGTACGGGGACGACCGCTTCGCCATGCCGTTCGCGTACGAGTACTGGATCCACCCCGACGGGGCGTGGACGGAGGACTTCTGGGGAGAGCAGCCCGGCTGGCGGAGCGTCGTCGACCCGCCGGCCGGGGAGTTCGACGCCCAACTGGACTCCGTCGCCGGTCACTTCACCGCCCTGCTCGGGCCACCCGACCACGACGTCGTCTACCGGAAGGACCGCTGGCGGTACCGGATCTGGCGGCGGGGCGACAACGTCCTGGTCGTCGCCCCGGGCCTGGACGGCTTCTCGTACTCCCAGTTCGAGCACGCCTACGTCCAGATCCGCCGGCTACCCGCAGGGACGCCGCTCCCGCCCACCGCCGAGCTGCCCGACTTCCTCACCTGGTGAGCACCGGCCACACCACCGCCCGACACCGGCCACGGGCCGCCCGCACATCCCGTCCCACCCGGGACATTCGTGCCGGCGCGGCCCGTCCGTCGTGCTCGGTGCCGCAGGAACGGACGGCACCTTCGCCAACCGCCCTGCCAGGATCGCCCCCACACTGTGCGTGACCCGCTCCGGCAGCGGCGCCGCGAGGATTCCGGTCAGCGCCTCCCGCGTCCACCCACCCGCGAGCAGCCCCTCCACCCGCGCGGCCTGGTCGGACAGCGGCTTCCCCGCCAGCGCCATCCGAGGCTCCCGGCGCCCGAGGTCCAGCAGCAGCGCCATGCCCGCCGTCGACCTCCGGGAAGGAAGGACGGAAGGTTCTTCCATTTCCTCCCCTTTCGGTTCCTTGGAAGGGCTTCCCGCCTCCCCGGCACCCACCGCCCCCGGTCCAGGCACCCCGGCGGCCGGAGACACGGGAAGCGGTGGCACCGCGTGGACGGCCTTCCCCGTGGTCACCGGCACCTCATGAACCGAAACGACCGTCCGCACCTGCCCCGTCACCGGATCGCGAAGCGTCCGCCGGACGTAGTGCCCGGCCGTCTCCAGCTCCCGCAACGCCCGGGAGACCGTCGCCCGCCCCTCCACACTCTTCGCCGCGAGCGTGCGGATGTCCTCACGCGCCCCATCCGGCAGACTGAGCAGGTAGCTCAGGAGCCCGCGCGCCGCCCAACTCAGCGAGTGCTTACGGACGACGTGGCCGTTGTCGAGGATCGTGTACCCGGGCGCATGCTTGGGGATACGATGAATCTGCATCTTGGAGTTCTCTCTCCTGGTGCCATACCCCGGGGTGTTGGTAGCACCGCCGGGGCTTTCTCTTGCCCACCCACCGAGCGCCCCACAGGAACGCCCGGCACCGCAATGTTCACCGATATGCCGTAACCATGCGTCAAACTCCGCCTCAGATCCCCCATTCGGGCGGCGCAAGCGCACACGCACCAGCGCGCGCCGGGCGCGCGAGCTGGGGACACCTGCCGTATCACTGCTGACCAGCCACCGTCGGACGTGGACGGTGTGACCTCCCAGGCCGTGGCGGCAGGCGCCGAGTTGCTCGCGCCGCCGGCCGACATGCCCTACGGCGCCCGGCAGTCGGTGCTGCGCGACCCGTTCGGCCACGTCCGGATCTTCCTGACGCCCCTCGCGTGATCCCCGCTCACGCACCCGTTCCCGTCCGGGCGCCGTACTTGCCGCCGCGGGAGGCGAGTTCCTTGATCACGACCCCGGTGCGGCCGCTGACGTGCGCCCGCCGGAGGGTGTCGTCGCGCCGGGTGAACTGGCCGACGGCGTTGTCGCGGCCGAGGGTGACGGCGCGGGCGATGTAGCGCGGCGTGTACGGCGTGGGGGTGCGGCCGGCGATCAGACGGGCCACGTTGTCGACGGCGTGGGCGGCCTGCGGGCCGGCCAGGGCACAGGCGAAGCGGGCCCCGGGGACCGCGGCGCAGTCGCCGACGGCGAAGATCCGTTCGTCGTCGACGCTGCGCAGTGACGCCTCCACGACCGCGCGGCCGTCCCCGTCCACGGTCAGACCGCTGCGCGTCGCCAGGTCGGGGACCCCGGACACGATCGCCCACAGCGTGAGGTCGGAGATCAGTGACACGCCCGACCGCAGGTGCACGACGCCGTCGGCGGCCGCCGTGACGCTGTCGTCCGTGATCTCGACCCGCAACCGCTCCAGCCCGGCCCGGACCTTCCGGTACGCCCGGCCGGTGAAGCCGTCGGCGACCGCCGGCCCGACGATCCGCACCGTCAGGTCCGGCCGCGCCCCTGCCACCTCGGCCGCTGTCTCGATGCCCGTCGCGCCGCCGCCGACCACCGTCACCGTGCTGCCCGGCGTCAGCGAGGCGAGCAGTGCCCGCGCCCGCTCCGCCCCCTCCCAGGTACCGACCGGGACGGTGCCCGGCAGCGGCCGCACCGTGCTGCCCACGGCGAGGAACGCCCAGTCGAAGGAGAGGGACGTGCCGTCGCCGAGGACGACCCGGCCGTCGGCGATCCGGTCGACGGCGCCGACCCGCAGCGCCACCCCGGTGCGGAGCATCGCCGCGATCGGCGTCGCGGCGACGGCCGTCCCGGCGACCTGCTGGTGCAGCCGGACGCGTTCCACGAAGTCGGGGCGCGGGTTGACCACCGTGACCTCGGCGGCCCGCACCTTCCTCGCGACCCGGTTGGCCGCGAGCATCCCCGCGTACCCGGCGCCCACCACGACGACCTTCATCTCGGGAATCACCCTCATCTCTGCCTCCCTGCCGTCTGCTCGTCGGCATGGAGATACCGACGGGCCCGGAGCCGTGACACCGCACCGGTGTGGCGCGGGACACACGGCGCGGCATGTCACGGATCGGCCGGGTCCGGCGTCCTGTGGGAGGCAGCGCCGAACCAGGAGGAGAGACCATGAGCAGCGAGAGCGACGACGGCCGCCGTCCCGACCCGGCCACCGAGGCGTTCGTCGCCCACCGCAACCTGCTCTTCACCGTCGCCTACGAGATGCTCGGCTCGGCGGTGGACGCCGAGGACGTCCTGCAGGAGACCTGGCTGCGCTGGGCGGGCGTCGACCTCGCCACGGTGCGCGACCACCGCGCCTACCTGGTCCGGATCACCACCCGGCAGGCACTCGGACGGCTGCGCACGCTCAGCCGGCGCAGGGAGTCGTACGTCGGGCCGTGGCTGCCCGAACCGCTGCTCACCTCGCCCGACGTGGCCGAACAGGTCGAGCTGGCCGACAGCATCTCGATGGCGATGATGATGGTCCTGGAGACCCTCGCGCCCACCGAGCGGGCCGTGTTCGTCCTGCGCGAGGTGTTCGACCTCGGGTACGAGGAGATCGCCGGGGCCGTCGACAAGACCCCGGTCGCGGTCCGCCAGATCGCCCACCGGGCGCGGGCGCACGTCGCGGCGCGCCGTCCGCGCGGCACCGTCTCGCCGGAACAGGCCCGGACCGCGATCGCGGCCTTCCAGCGGGCCGTCGAGACCGGTGACCTGCAGGGCCTGCTGGACCTCCTCGCCCCCGACGTGGTCGCCCTCAGCGACGGCGGCGGCATCAAGCAGGCCATGCCGCGGCCCACCGTCGGGGCCGAGCCGGTCGCCCGCCTGCTGACCGCCGGCGTCGCCCTGTGGGGCCCGGTGGTGACGACCGAACCGGCCCAGGTCAACGGGCACCCGGCGCTGGTCCTGCGGATCGACGGGGAGATCGACCTGGTGGTGGCGATGCGGCTCGACGAGGGACTGATCACCGGCATCTACTCGGTGCGCAACCCGGAGAAGCTGACGTACATGACGCGGGAGACGACGGTGAGCCTCTGAGCCGCGTTCCCTCGATCCCGTCCGACGTTTCCGAACGCACGCGCACGGTGCGACCTGGCACGGCCGTACGCTGTCCCGCAACACGGACAGACGAGGTCGTTCGGAAGTCGGGGAAACCAGTGGAACTACGTCAGTTGCGCGTCTTCGAGGCCGTCGTCGCCCACCGCACCGTGCCCGGCGCGGCCGTGGCGCTCGGACTCGCCCCGTCCTCCGTCTCGGAGCAGATCCGCACGCTGGAGCGGAGCCTGGGCACCGAGCTGTTCGAACGGGCCCTGCGCGGTATGACCCTCACCCCGGCCGGGGAGCGGCTGTTGCCGTGGTCCCGGCGGCTGCTGGAGCAGGCCGAGCAGGCCCGGCGGGAGGTGGTCGCGGTCCGCGCCCGGCTGCGGCTCGGCGCACTGGGGAGCATCGCGGCCACCCACCTGCCCGCCGTGCTCGCCCGGCTCGCCGAACACCGGCCCGGCCTGGAGATATCCCTGCACACCGGCACCGCCCGGGACGGCCTGCTCGGCGGGGTCGCGGCCGGAGCCCTGGAGGCGGCGCTGATCCTGGACACCGCCGGCCCGCTCGGCGACCTCGGCTTCTACCTGCCGCCGGCCCCGCTCGACCACGTCGACCTGCAGGACGTCCCGCTCGCCCTGGTCGCCGCCCCCACCGACCCGCTCGCCGGCGCCACCTCGCTCACCCGCGAGCACCTGCGCGGCCGGCGGCTCCTCGTCGACACCCCCGCCTGTTCCTTCCACCTCGCCGGCGAGCGCCTGTTCGGCCAGGACGTCGACCGCGTCCGCACCGGCGGTGTCGCCGTCACCCGTGCCTGCGCCGAACAGGGCCTCGGCGTCGCGCTCCTACCGGAGTTCGCGGTCCACGACCAGCTGGCCGCCGGCACCCTGGTCCGCCTGCCGCTCGATCCCCCGCCGCTGCGCCTGCGCCTGGTCTGGCGCAGCGGCCGCGAGACCGTGCCGGGCCTGCGCGAGGTCCTGTACGCCGCCCCGGCCTGAGCCCGCCCGACCACCGGAGGCGGTCACCGGGCAGCGGCCTTGGCGCCCACACGGCAGCGACGTAGCGGGCGGTGCACGACTCGGGAGCGCGAACCCGGCGGCCCGGGCCACCGCCGCGAACGGAGATCAGCCGGACGGGACCCGAAGCCCCTTCCGGTGAAGGCGAGTTGAGCCCCCGGGAGCCGGTTGACGGGATGGACCGGCGTACGTACGGTCCAGGGTGGACACGGTCCACATCCAGGGGGTCACCGTGAGGCATGTCGACTTGGCCGGGCAGGGCGAGCAGATCGATCCGAGCAACCCGGGGCACTGGCTCGCCCTGGCCCTGGTCTGCGGACTCTTCACCCTCGGCCTGCTGGTCTTCAGACGCAAGGTCACGCCCCGCGGCTGGATCGGCCGGTCACCCGCCTTCCAGCGGATCTTCCCGAAGGTCTGGGGCGGACTCGTCATGACGGTCACGGGCACAGCCGTCGTCGGAATGCTGCTGAGCAGCCTGGGCCTGCACCCCACGGGCCGGTAGCCGCACGCCCCGCACCCACCGCGGGCGCCCGGGACGTGCGTCGGGCCCTCCCTATCCAGGCCTGGAAGGACTCCTCGTCACGCCAGCGCGTGTAGACGAGGTAGTTGTCGGCGCCCTCGACCGGGCAGCGCATCTCCGGATGCATCTTTGCGCCATGGCCGAAGACCTGGCGACTCGCGCTCCGGGGTACACCGCATTCGGCGATCGGCGTCCACCCCGCACTGGAATTCACTCGCTATCCAGGAGGTGGCAGAGTACAAAGGAAGACGCACCTCCATTCGTGACCGCTCAGCTTCCATTGACAGCACCCCGGATCTGTAGTGATGTCAGGAATTGGATCGATGGGATCGGTGGGATCGATCGCCCGATCAACGAACCTGGTGACAATCTCATTGCCCTGAACGTTCGACACCGCGACCTGGCGGTCGAAGTCGACTTTCATGACTTCAACCAGGCCGCCGATGTAGTGGATCGAGTAGTTCATGGCGACATCAGGATACCTGTCAAATACGGCCTTGATGTCATCGAAAAAGGCGGCGTGGTGAATTGGTCCGACCTTCGGCTTCGTCTTCATGAATTCTCCAGAGGTTCCAGTGCCGCCTGGCCGCTCATCAGTCAACATGCGCAACGCGCCTGACGGGAAGGTGCGCCGCCTGATTCGCAATTTCATTGCCGCTCTACAGCGCCGGACGGCCAAGCTGTCGCCATTGCGACCGCACCCATGCTGGATCAGCCGAGAGAGCCGGTGGGGGAGGAGTCCGCCCACTGCGCGAACCTCATCCGGTCCATGTTCACCTTTCATGCTAGCGCTCACGCCACCCACCGTCCTGGTGACTCTCGGTAGCCGCCGCCTTGGCCAATATTCACCGCCAGATCGGATGCACTTCCCGTCCTCCTCGACAACCAGTCCCGGTCAGCCGCCACTCACCTCCCCCTCATCGCTGGCGGCCGAGCAAGCACTTCGGGCCCCGCCCCGCCAGGGGAAGGGCCCGAAGGAAGAGAAGGAACAGCGACCAGGCAGACTCAGGCGTTCTTAGGGCCGGTCGACTGGACGACGTCGAAGGACCAGAGGGTGGAGCCGGAGGCCGCGGGGCGCTTGGGGGCCTCGCCCTCACCGCCGTTCTGGTGGGCCGACTTCATGGGGCCCTCCATCCAGGCCTGGAAGGACTCCTCGTCACGCCAGCGCGTGTAGACGAGGTAGTTGTCGGTGCCCTCGACCGGGCGGAGCAGCTCGAACCACTCGAAGCCGTCGGAGCCCTCGACCGAACCGGCGCGGGAGGCGAAGCGCTTCTCCAGCACCTCGCGCTGCTCGGCGGGAACGGTCAGTACGTTGATCTTGACTACGCTCATGGCTCCATCCTGCCGCACAGAACAGGACGGGCGGCGGGCGACCGGCCGGTCAGGCGATCCAGGCCGGGAGGACCCGCTCGGCGTCGCGCGGGGCCATGTCACAGGCGCCTTCGGGGGTGATGGCGTCGGGGTTGTAGGCGCGGGAGGGGGAGGTGGAGGCGACGACGGCGGTGAAGCCCTCGGCGGTGGTGATGCGGCGGGCGGTGTCGGCGGGCAGGACGAGGGTGTCGCCGGTGGCGAGTTCGTGCTTCTCCCCGGCCAGTTCGACGGCGGCGGAGCCGTCGAGGAAGGTCCAGATCTGCTCGGCGTCCATGGCGTGGAGCGGGCCCTGGGTGCCGGCCCGCATGTCGACCTGCCACATCGCGAGGGTGGCGGAGCCCTGGGTGGGCGAGGCGAAGGTGGTCATCTCGGCGTTCGGGGTCTCGGACCGGCGGGCGTCGGAGCGGCGGATCACGGACATGGTGGTGGAACCCCCTAAGATGGACAATCAAGTTGTCTATATGGTCAATGAGGTTGTCTATCGTGTCAAGTGAACCGGCCCCGCCCGGCTTCGAACTGCCGCTGCGCCTGCTCCTCGCCTTCCGGACGATCATCGACGAACTGCACGAGCGCATCGCCCGGGAAGGACACCCGGACCTGCGCCCGATGCACGGCTTCGTCTTCCAGGCGATCGGCCCGCACGGCACCACCGCCGTCGAACTCGGCCGCAGCCTCGGCGTCTCCAAGCAGGCCGCCGGCAAGACCGTCGAACAGCTGGAGCAGCTCGGCTACGTCGAGCGCGGCAGCGACCCGGCCGACGCCCGCCGCAAGGTGGTCCGGCTCACCGACCGGGGCGTGGACTGCCTGGTCCGCTCGGCCCGGATCTTCGACGAACTGCGCGCCGAGTGGTCCGCCACCCTCGGCGAGGAGCAGCTGCGCCAGGTGGAGGACGGCCTCCGCCGGCTCGCCCCCGGCGACCCGTTCCGCCTCGACACCCCGCGCTGGTTCGGCTCGCCGTGAGGCAACGACGCGGACGCACGCGTGCCACCCCGCCGCAGGAGGACGGGGTGGCACGGGTGCGCGCGGCCACTGGCCGACGGTCGGCAGCTTCGCCGTGAGCGCGGTCGGGACGCCGACCACGGTGGTCGGGTCGAGCAGCTTCGAGTCCGGCGGACGGGCGGCCCGGCCCGGCCGGCTGCCCTCGGGGTCCCGCCCGGGCCGCCGAGACGTCAGGCCTGCGGGAGTCCCCGCGTCGCGAGGGTCTGGTTCTTGTACGCCGCGACACCGGTGATCTCGGCGCCGAACCAGTCCGGCGGGGTGAAGGCCTCGGCCTCGGCGACCGAGCCGAACTCGACCTCGGCGGTCAGCAGGCCCGCCAACTCCCCCTGGTAGACGTCGACCTCGACGGTGACGCCGGCCGAGTCGAAGGTGTACCGGTCCTTGAGCAGCCGGGCGCCCTCGGTGGCCGGCCAGAGCTCGGTGAACTCCTCCTCGCCGAGCTCGCGCTCCACCTCGACGCGGACGGCGGAGGCCCCCGCCTTGCCGCGCTTGACGCCGAGGACGTGGCTGCCGCCGATCCGGCGCAGCCGCACCTCGGTCCCGTCGTCCTTGATCGCGATGTAGCCCTGGTCGATGTGCTGCCGCACCGCCGTCTCCGGCGGTTCGAAGGCGTCCAGCCGGAACTTGCGCTCGATTTCGAGCGGCATGCCGCACCCTCTCGACGGAGTTCCCCCGGCGGCCGACGCGGCCGGGGCCGGTAGGCGACGATACGTCACCCGGTCGCGCCCTGCCGCTCCCACCGGCCCGGACGCCTCAGAACGACCGCCCCTCGCCACCTCAGAACGACCGCCCCTCGCCGCCCCGGTACGGCGGCTCCGGCCCGACCGGGTCGGGCTTGTCCCGCAGGTCGGCGCAGAGCGTGGAGCTGAGCCTGGTCAGCAGTTCGGCGAGGTCGGTGTACTGCTTCTCGTCCCAGTCGCCCAGCAGGTCGGCGAGTTGGGCGCGCCGGGCGGCGACCAGTCGCAGTGCGGCCTCCTCCCCCGGTTCGGTGAGCCGCAGGGGCAGCCCCCCGTTCCGCGCGGCCAGCCCCCGGCCCTCCACCTCCCGGACGGCGTCCTCGACGACGGCGATCGGCACGATCCGCCGCTCGGCCAGTTCCGCCGGTTCGACCGAGCCGTGCTGGTGCATCTGCAGGAGCAGCCAGCTGGAGGCGGGCAGCAGGTCCAGCCCGGCGGTGGCGGTGATCCGCCGGAAGAGGTCGCGACGGGCCTCGCGGGTGCTCAGCACCGAGAGCGCGCGGGCGATCTCGTCCAGGGAGCTGCGCTCCACCGGGTTCAGCCCGATGGACTCGCTCAGGTCGGGCGCGGTGACGGTGGAGCGCAGTGGCTGCTCCCGCAGGAACAGCGACAGCACGAAGGCGACCACCGCGACGGGCACCGCGTACAGGAAGACGCGGGTGATCGACTCCGCGTAGGCGTGGTAGATCCCCTCCTGGACGGGGGCGGGCAGCTGCGGGATGACCCGCGGGTCGGTGGTGATGGCCTCGGGCCGGAACCCGGGCGGCAGTGGCACGCCCGCCAGGACGTCGGCGAGCCGGTCGCGCAGTCCGCTCGCGAAGACCGTGCCGAAGATGGAGACGCCGAAGGAGGCCCCGATGGACCGGAAGAAGGTCACGCCGGCGGTGGCCACGCCGAGGTCCTCGTAGCCGACCGAGTTCTGCACGATCAGCACCAGCACCTGCATCACCAGGCCCAGCCCGAGGCCGAAGACCAGGAAGTAGAAGCTCATCTCGGTGGTGCTGCTGTGCTCGTCCAGCCGGGAGAGCAGCAGCAGTCCCACCGTCGTCACGGCGGTCCCGGCGATCGGGAAGATCCGGTAGTGGCCGGTGCGGGCGACGATCTGGCCGGAGCCGATGGAGGTGACCAGCATGCCCAGCACCATCGGCAGCATGTGGATGCCGGACGTGGTGGGCGAGACCTGCATGACCACCTGGAGGAAGGTCGGCAGGTAGGTGAGCGCGCCGAACATCGCGAAGCCGATCACGAAGGAGATCACCGCGACCAGGCTGAAGGTCCGTGAGCGGAACAGCCGCAGCGGCAGGACCGGCTCGACGGCCGTCCGCTCGACCAGGACGAAGGCGAGCAGCAGCACCATGCCGAGCACGCCGAGGCCGGTGATCTGCCAGGAGTTCCAGTCCCAGGTGGTGCCGCCGAGCGAGGTCATCAGCACCAGGCAGGTGGCGACGGCGGCGATCAGTGCGGTGCCGAGGTAGTCGATCCGGTGCTCGCGCCGCGCCTCCGTCGGGTGCAGCACCGCGGCGATCACCACCAGGGCGACGATGCCGATCGGCAGGTTGATGTAGAAGACCCAGCGCCAGCTGAGGTGGTCGACGAACAGCCCGCCGAGCAGCGGCCCGAGCACGCTGGTCACGCCGAACACGGCGCCGAACAGGCCCTGGTAGCGGCCGCGGTCGCGGGGCGGGACGAGGTCGCCGACGATCGCCTGGGAGAGCACCATCAAACCGCCGCCGCCCAGGCCCTGGAGTGCCCGGAAGGCGATCAGCTCCCCCATGTTCTGCGCGACGCCGCACAGCACCGAGCCGATCAGGAAGATCACGATGGAGGCCTGGAAGAAGCGCTTCCGGCCGTACATGTCGCCGAGCTTGCCCCAGAGCGGGGTCGCGGCGGTGGAGGCCAGCAGGTAGGCGGTGACCACCCAGGACAGGTGGTCGAGGCCGCCGAGGTCGCTGACGATGGTGGGCAGCGCGGTGGAGACGATGGTCTGGTCGAGGGCCGCGAGCAGCATCGCCAGCAGCAGGGCCCCGATCGGCACCCAGAGGTTGTGGACGGCGACCGTCGGCGGGCCGGGCTCGCCCGCCGGGCTCCGGTCGGACGCGGCGAGCGGATCCGTCATGGCGTCTCCGTGGGCATGGCGTCTCCGAAGGGTCGCGGGCCCCGGCTGCCGGGCCCCGTGCGGATGATCACTCCCAGCTCACCATGCTGGCAGATTCGTCCAGTTTTGTTCCTCCGGGTTGAGCCGAACGTAAGCATCGGGGACATCGGCGGCGTCCGGGGCGTTCTCGGGGGAGCCAACCGGCACCAACCGGCACAACACCCCCGCCGGAGGCAGGACGCCCCTGTCCCGCCCCCGGGACGTCCTGCATAATCAGGCGCGATCGTGCGCCCCGGGCCCCGCCCGGGAGCCGTCGAGACCGCCCGCGAGACCGACCGAAACCGAGGAGGACCGGCCGATGCCGGACCAGCACTGCCCGACGTGCGGCACCGCACGCTCGACCGGGTGCGGCTGCGTCCCGGACCCGAGCCTCACCGAGACGGCCGTCCTCCCCCACATCGAGGGCCCGCCGCTGGTGCGCCCGTACGTCTCGCAGACCGCCGGCCAGGTGGCCGAGGAGCCGTCGGCGCCAGCGCCGCCGGTGGGCCCCGTCGCGACCCCCCGGCGGCCGCCCGGCGCCCCCCCCGGGCGGCACGCCCGCCCCGGGGGCCACCGGCGTGTCCCCGATCCCCCAGCCGTATGCCCTGTCTCTTATACACAAAATACGATGCCGACGACTCGAGATGTGTATATCTCTGTGTGATCATGAGCATT
>NZ_JBHWBZ010000054.1:63575-68217 GCF_042735475.1 Kitasatospora sp. NPDC059577
CGCCGGCCGCCCCCCCCCACCGGGCGGCCCCGCCGGTGGGGCCCCCGTCCGACCCGCCGCCCGCGGCCCGGGGGGCGGCGGCGCGGCGGGCCCACGCGCCGCCGCTGGACCCGTTCGCGACCACCGTGCTGCCGCCGGTCGCCCCCGGCGGGCCGTTCGCCCCCGGGCCGCCCTTCGCCGCCGGCGCGCCGGTCACCCCGCCGCTCGGGCCGGACGCGGACGCCTACGCGACCACGGTGCTGCCGCCCGTCCTCCCGGGGCAGCCCCCGCTGGGGCCGGACGCCGACGCCTACGCCACCACGGTGCTGCCGCCGGTGCCGCCCTCCGGGCCCGGCGCGTACGCGGCCGCGCCGCCGCGCTCGCCGGCCGGGGACGGTGGCGGGGGCGAGATCGGCCTCTTCCCCTTCGACAACGCCCCGACCGGGCCCGAGCCGGGGACGGGCGGCGGCCGGGCCGCCCGCCGGGCGGCCGAGCAGGGCACCGGGAGCCCGCTGACCGAGCGCAAGGGTCTGCTGGTCGGGGTCGGCGCCGCCCTGGTGGCGCTCACCATCGGCGTCGCGTACGCCGTGACGCCCTCCGAGCCGGACGCCAAGCAGGCGCAGCCCCTGCCGACCACCACCCTGGCGCCCGCGCCGGTGGACCCGACCCCGGCGGCGGTGCCCACGACGACCGCGTCGGCCTCGACCAGCGAGGCGCCGAGCCCGTCGGCGACGGCGACCCGCAAGCCGACGCCGTCGAAGACCGCCACCCCGACGCCGACCCCCACGCCGACGCCCACGCCCACCCCGACGCCGACACCGACCCCCACCCCGACGCCGACCCCCACGCCGACGCCGACGCCCACCCCGCGGCTGCTGAAGCTGGGGATGACCGGGGCCGATGTCAAGGACATGCAGCAGCGCCTGTACACGGCCGAATGCGGATTCGTCGACAAGTCGATCGTCACCGGCACCTTCGACTACTGGACCCAGTCGGTGCTCGGCGACTACCAGCGCCAGAACCACATCAAGGGCGAGAACAACGTCTACGGTCCCAAGACCCAGTCCGTCCTCACCGCCGATCCCGGCTGCTGACCCCGGGCACGCGGAAGGGCGGCGCCCGCCGGTCAGCGGACGCCGCCCGTCGGCCGGCCGGGGTTCGGCCGGCCGAGGTGGCCGGGGCCACCGGGGCCGCCGTCAGCCGGTGATCGCCCCGAAGAGGCTGACGCCCGCCAGCACCACCATGATCGACGCCGCCACCCGGATGATCAGCTTCATCGGCACGTACTTGAGCAGCTTCTGCCCGCCCACGATGGCGATCCCGCCGACCGCGCAGAGCGCCAGCCAGGAACCGAGGCCCACGGCCAGCGGATCGGCGTACTTGGCGGCCAGGTTGGCGGTCATGATCTGGGTCAGGTCGCCGAACTCGGCGATCGCGACGACCACGAAGCCGGCCCCGGCCACCTTCCAGAAGCTGTTCGAGGACGGCTCCTTGGCCGCGTGCTCGTCCTCGTCCCCGCCGCCGTGGAACAGCAGCATCGCCGCGCCGACCAGGAAGAGCAGGCCGGTGACGCCCTCCACCCAGCGGTGCGGCAGCAGCGACAGCAGGTGCCCGGCGACGAGCGCGATGCCCACCTGGAGGGCGAAGGCGGCGGCGATGCCGGCGAAGACGTAGCTCGCGCGGTACTTGGTACCGAGCACCAGGCTGGCCAGCGCGGTCTTGTCCGGCAGTTCGGCCAGGAAGATGATGCCGAAGGTCAACACGGCGACGGTGAAACTCATCAAGGGATTCCTCGGTCCGGCTGCCCGGCCTCCGCAGCTCCGCCAGGGGACGCTTCGGCCCGACAGCACTGGTCATGGTCACAGCACTGCGGCCGAAGGTCTCGCCGGCAACGCTCTGCGAGCGGTGCCCCGGGCGCCGGGCCCCTGGGGGCCAGTATGTCGACGGTCCGGTGGAGGGCTACTCCCCTTCAACGCCCCCAGCCTACCCGACGCCGCCCGGCGCCCCGACGCCGTCGGCGCCCGGGCCCGCGACCCCGGCCGTCATCGGGCGTCGCCCGGCGCCCCCGCCACCACCCGGCCCCGGCCGACCAGTTCCAGGACCACCACGATCGCCACCGACTCCACCGCCAGCAACCCGACCAGCACGAACAGCTGCACCGCGCCCGCCTGGACGGGCGACGCCCCGCCGAGCAGCATCCCGACGAAGGCCCCCGGCAGGGTGACCAGCCCGACCGTACGGGTCTGGTCCAGGGCCGGGACGAGCGAGGTCGCAGCGGCCGTCCGGCAGATCTCCAGCCGTGCCTCACGCTCCTCGAAGCCCAGCGCCAGCGCCGCCTCCACCTCGCCGCGCCGCTGCCGCAGCTCGTCCAGGGCGCGTCGCCCGGCCAGCGAGGTCGCGCTGAGCGCGCCACCGATCAGGATGCCCGCGACCGGGATGACGGACAGGCCCTTCGGCGGCAGCAGCCCGACGGCCAGCAGCAGGGTGAGCACCGGCAGCACCCCGGCCCCGATCGGCGCGGCCGCCCAGACCCAGCCGGGCCCCGGGGTCATCCGCCGCCCGGCGGTGCGCACCGCGACCGAGAACATCACCAGCACGAACAGCGCGGACCACCAGAGCGAGCCGACCACCCAGGTGATCACGGCGGCGACCGCCGCCAGCTGCACCACCGCCCGCAGCCCGGCCCGCAGCACCGCGTGCCCGTGGCCGAGCAGGCCCTTGCCGGCCACCACGACGGCGGCCGCCAACAGCACGGCGGTGACCACCCCGAGCACCGGGGTGACCGGCAGCAGCTGGCCGCCGCCGGACGCCGCAAGGACCATCAGATCCAGCTGGTGAACCACATCCGGTCCTGCCAGGACGACATCGGGATCACCTCCGCCGTGTACAGCGGGTAGAAGAAGGCGAAGCAGCCGACGATCGCCAGCACGACCGCCCCGGCGCCGATCGCGCCGATCCGGCGGCGCTCGCGGCTGCAGCCGGGCGGGCCGAGCATCGCCCCGAGCATCTGGGCGACGGCCAGGCACAGGAACGGCACCAGCACGACCATGTAGAAGGAGAAGATCGTCCGCTCCTGGTACCGGAACCAGGGCAGGTAGATCCCGGCCACCGCGCACAGCACCGCGCCCGAGCGCCAGTCCCGCCGGAAGAACCAGCGCCACAGCAGGTAGATCAGCGCGAAGCAGGCCGCCCACCACAGGAACGGCGTGCCCAGGCCGAGGATCTGCGCCGCGCAGCCCCCGGAGGAGGTGCAGCCGCGGCTGCCGACGGGGACCTGCTCCCAGTACATCGAGACCGGGCGGCCGTCGACCAGCCAGGCGAAGGGGTTGGACTGGTAGGTGTGCGGGGTGCTCAGGCCGGTGTTGAAGTCGTACATCTGCGAGTGGTAGTGCCACAGACTGCGCAGCGGCGCGGGCACCCAGCTCATCGACACCTGCGGCAGCGGGACGCCCAGGAAGCTGTCCGGGGACAGCCCGGCGCGGCCGTCCGCCCAGTGCCGGTCGTACCCGCCGCCGTTCCCGCCGCCGAGCAGCCAGCCGCCCCAGGCACCGACGTACACCACCAGGGCGGAGCCGACCATGGCCAGGAGGGCCGGTCCGGCGTCCAGCCGCAGCATGGACCGCCAGGGGCGGCGGGCTCCGGCGCCCCGGCGGCCGGCCTGGTCCCACAGCACGGTCAGGACACCGAAGGCGGCCAGGATCGGCGCGCCGTTCCACTTGACCGCGCAGGCGGCACCGATCAGCACCCCGGCGGCGATCCGCCAGGGACGCCACCCGAGCCCCACCCGGTCGGCGTCACCGCCGGTCCCGGCCACGGCTGCCAGCCGGGCGCGGGCGTGGTCGCGGTCGATCAGCAGGGCGCCGAAGGAGCCGAGCACGAAGAACATCTGGATGCCGTCGAGCAGCCCGACCCGGCTCATCACCAGTTGCAGGCCGTCCACCGACATCAGCAGTGCGGCGGTGCAGCCGATCAGGGTGGAGCCGAAGAGCCGGCGGCCGATCCGGGCCAGCATCAGCACGGTGACGGTGCCGAGCAGGGCGGTCATGAACCGCCAGCCGAAGGGGTGCAGGCCGAACAGCTGCTCGCCGATCGCCATCACCCATTTGCCGAGCGGCGGGTGCGCGATGAACTCGGGCGCGGAGGTCAGCGGGACGGACTGCGGGACGGCCAGGATGTCGGCGTTGGCGTGGTCCGGCCAGGTGCCCTCGTAGCCCTGCCGGAGCAGCGACCAGGCGTCCTTGGGGTAGTACGTCTCGTCGAAGACGAAGGCGTTGGGGTAGCCGAGGTTCCAGAACCGCAGCAGGCCCGCGAAGAGCGCGACGCCGATCGGCCCGAGCCAGCCGGAGCGGTCGGCCGCCCAGCGGACCGGGCCGCCGCGCGAAGCCGGTGCGGGGTCGACGGGGGCCGGGGCCACCGGGGGGTGCGTGAGCGCCGCTTGCGTCATTGCCTCGCCGATTCGCCTGTCTGCTCTGCCCGGGCCCCGGCGCTGCGGCCGATCCGGGCGGTCAACAGCCACTGACACTATGTGGCGGTGGTCGCTAAGCCAAGCGCGACGGGGGGCCCCCCCGGGAAGCTGGAAGCCGCCGGCGGCCCACAGCCAGACTAATCCTCCTGCCTCCGCACGGGTCGGGGGTCGCCACCCGCGAGCGCGGGCGCCCCCGGG
>NZ_JBHWBZ010000054.1:68227-71128 GCF_042735475.1 Kitasatospora sp. NPDC059577
CGCGGCCCGCGGGGGGGCGCGCGGGGGGGCCGACACCACCCCCAGCTCTTGCGGCGGGGGTGGGCGATGCCCCCGCGGGGGGGGGGCGGCCCCGGGGGCGCGGGCGCCCCCCCCGTTCCGAACGCTCGTGCGTACCCTTCCGCTACGCGGCGGTCTGCAGCTCCCGGACCGGGAGGGCGTGGACCACGGCCGGGGCGGCGTTGTCCTGCTCCGGCGTGAGGTGCGGGCGCAGCCGCAGCGCCAGGACGACGACGAGCAGCGTCGAGCCCGCCATCGCCGCCAGGTAGAGCGGCCAGGTGCCGGAACCGACCAGCAGCACGCCGACGGCCGGGCCGACCGCGATCGCGATCTGCTTCACCAGGGCGTACCCGGCGTTGTAGGTGCCGAGCAGTCTGGCCGGGGCGAGGTCGGCGACCATCGGGCCCATGGTCGGCGCGAGCAGCGACTCGCCGACGCCGAAGAGGGCGTAGATCGAGACGATGGCGACCGTGGCGGCCATGGTCTCGGTCCGGATCAGGCCGGCCACCAGGGCCATCGCCCAGGCACCGAGCCAGACCAGACCGGCCGCGGCCATCGCGGTGGTGCGGCGGCGGCGCGCGGTGATCCGCACCATGAACATCTGCAGCACCACGATGGTCAGCGCGTTGGCGCCGATCGCGAAGCCCAGGGTGGAGGGCGGGGTGCCGACGGTGTCGGTGGCGAAGGCCGCGACACCGGACTCGAACTGGCCGTAGCAGGTGAAGAAGATCAGCCCGGCGAGCACGCAGAGCCGCAGCATCGCCTTGTCGGCGACCAGCGCACGCAGGCCGGTCGGGCCCTCGCTCTTCGGGTGGACGGCGCTCAGCCGGATCCGCGGCATCCGGGCGGTGCCGGTGACCAGGGCCAGGCCGAGGAAGGTCGCCGCCTCGATGGTGAACAGCCGGGTCAGGCTGGCCGGGTCGGCGACGTCGACGATCTGCCCGCCGACCAGCGCACCGATGCCCATGCCCAGGTTGACCAGGGTGAACTGCAGCGCGAAGGCGTGCGAACGGGTCGCCGCCGTCGAGCAGCGGACGATCATCGTGGCGAGCGCCGGCTGGCAGGTGGTGACACCCGCGCCGAACAGGAAGGAGGAGACCAGCAGGGCCGGCGTGCCGGTGGCGTGGCCGAAGGCGAACGCACCGGCGGCGGCGAGCGCCGTCCCGGCCAGCAGCACCGGCCGGGGACCGTACTTGTCGATGCCGCGCCCGGTGAACGGCAGGACCGCGAGGGCCGCCAGCGCGAAGACGGTGAACACCATCCCGGCCGCCAGCGAGCCCAGCCCGCGCACCTGGTCCACGTACACGAACATGTACGGCATCGTGAACCCGCTGCCGAACGCGCTGAGCGCGTTGCCGATCTGGACGCGGCGCAGCGGGCTGCCCGCCCCACGTCGCTGCTGCCTCTGCTGCTTCACCGTGCCGGTCACCGTGCACATCCCTTCCAAGGTTCGACTGGATACTCTTAAGTCCAGAAGATTTCAGAGCTAAAGTTTGACGAGATAAAGTCTTAGCACCGGAAGACTGCCGAGTCAAAGGCTTAAGGAGTGCACCCTCGTGCGACACTGGTCCGCATGACTACGGACAAGCCGGCGCCGGCTGCCGACAAGCCCGCCCCGGCCACCCCCCTGGAGTTCGGCATCGCCGAGCAAGTGGCCCTCTACCAGCGGGAGTTCCCCACCGTCGACCCCCAGGTGGAGACCATCGTCCAGACCCTCAACCGGGTCTCCCGCCGGATGGGCGTCGCGTACGACCGCCAGCTGACTGTGCTCGGGATCACCTCCGCCGAGTGGGAGGTGCTCAAGGCCCTGGTGGTCTCCGGCAGCCCCTACCGGCTCGGGCCGGGCGAGCTCGCCAAGCGGCTCGGACTCACTCCGGCGGCGATGACGCACCGGATCGACCGGATGGTGGGCGACGGCCTGGTCACCCGGGAGCGGGACGAGTCCAACCGGGTGCGAGTGATCATCGAGCTCACCGAGACCGGCCGCGACAAGTGGCTGGAGTCGATGCGGATGGCGGCGGTGTTCGAGGAGGAGCTGCTCCAGGACGTCGTGGGTGAGGAGCGCACCGCGCTCTCCGCCCTGCTGGCCCGGATGCTGCGGCGGATCGAGGAGAGCCGGCCGGACGCGCCCGGACGCACCGCCGACCCGGCCTGAACGCCGGGAGGGAAGGCCGGACCGACGGATTTCCGTTGGCTTCCGGCCTTTCGTATGCCAATCTGCGTGGCGCCCGGGAACCACTGAGGCACTGTCACACGATTGGCTCACACCATGCCGCTCAAGCGCACCTCCGCCCTGCTCGTCACCGTCGTCGTGGCCGGGCTCGGGCTGACCGCCTGCAACGACGACGGCTCGTCCGCCGCCGCCCCGAGCGCCGCCGCGAGCACGACCGCGGCGGCCTCCCCCACCACCCCGGCCGGCTCCGCCCCGGCGGCCGCCCCGACCGCCTCGCAGCCGGCTTCCGCCCCGGCCGCCCCGGTCACGACCCCGGCCGCCGCCCCGCCGGCGGGCGCGACCCCGACCGCCGGAGTGGTCCAGAACGGCAGGACCCGGCCGGCCGACCTGCCCGCCGACATACCGCTCCCCCCGGGGAAGATCACCCTGGTCAACGGCGCGGCGGGCGCCTACATCATCACCTGCGAGGCCGCCGCCGGTGACTACGACACGTACCAGGCGGCGCTCAAGGCCGCGGGCTTCGAGGTCACCTCCACCGGGGGCGGCTCGGGCCTCGCCGAGCGCGGCGCGGACAACCTGGTGATCACCAGCTCGTCGACCTCGATCTCGGTCGCCTACGCCAAGGTCTGAGCGGCCGGGCGGGACACGCCCCGCCGGCCCGCGGGAACGACGGAGGTCCGGCCCGCCGGGGGGCGGTCTCTGATACACAG
>NZ_JBHWBZ010000055.1:0-70311 GCF_042735475.1 Kitasatospora sp. NPDC059577
CCGCGCCCCCCGGCGGCCGCCCCCGTTACCGGGGAGCCGCCGGGGGGGCCGGTTGCCCCCAACCCCCACCGGCCCCGCCGTCGTACCGGTCACCGTGCCGGGGCACCGCTCCGGTCAGGTCAGGATCTTGTCCTTGGCCTTCTGGTACTCCTCCTCGGAGATGGCGCCCTTCTCCTTCAGGTCCGCCAGTTTCGCCAGGTCGTCGACGTGGCCGGCGCCGCCGCCGCTGGCCGCGTCGGACGCCGCCGCGTCCCGGATGTAGGCCTTGAACGCGGCGTCGTTCTGTCTGGCCTGTTCGATGTCGCGCCGGCCCATCGACTGCCCGCGGGCGATCAGGTAGATGAGGACGCCGATCAGGGGCAGGAGGATCACCAGGATCAGCCAGCCGGCCTTGCCCCAGCCGCTGAGGTCGTGGCTGCGGAAGATGTCCGTGATGATCTTGAACAGCAGGAAGAACCAGAGGATCCAGACGAACAGCTCCAGCATCGTCCAGAAGATGTTGAGCAGCGGGTAGTCGGTCGCGGCCAACGGTGACGCGGTCAGCGAAGAGGTGTCCATGGGTGATTCATATCACCACAAATCAGACATATGCCCCTGCTGTTCGGCCATTCCGGTGATCCTTCCCCGGAGCGGGAATACCCCGGCCGCGCGGGTGACGGGTCCCGCCCCCGCCCGTGACCGGTCCCGCCCGTGACGAGCCCCGCCCGTGACGGGTCCTATCCCAGGCCGGCCCGGCGCCGCAGCTCCACCGCCAGCCCGACCAGCTCGCCCCACCAGGCCTCGTGCCCGGTCAGCAGCAGCCGCTGCGCCTCGGCCGCCGGGACGGCGCGGACCTCGACCACCTGCTCGCCGTCCGCCGGGTTGGTCGGCGAGGAGTCCAGCACGACCTCGCCCCAGCCCCACAGCCAGGCCTTCTCCGGGTGCGGCTGCCACGGCCGGTACGGCACCGGGTCGTCGGTGCGGCAGCGGTGCGCGCCCAGCCAGCCCGGCTCGCCGACCAGCCGGGCGCCGGCCTCCTCGCGCAGCTCGCGCTCCAGGCAGGCGGCGACGCTCTCGTCCTGCTCCCGGGTGCCGCCGGGCAGGAACCAGTGGTCCTGGTCGTCCCGGCAGAGCACCACCTCGCCGTCCGCGAAGCCGACCAGGTGGATGTTGGTGACCAGGCCGTCCGGCGGCAGCTCGGTGGAGAACTGCGCGTCGTACCGTCCCCAGCTCCAGTACTGCGGCGCGTGCAACGCCGGGAAGCGGGAGGCGAGTTCGGCGGCTCTGACGGAGGCGTCGGTGCGGTCCGTGGTATCGGTCATTCGGTGATCGTAGTGCCGGCCGGGAAACGGCGGGGGACGGTCGGATGGACGAGGGCGATGCCGGAGGTGGAGAGGGCGCGCGGCCGTGGGGGGCGCACCGGATCGACCGGCGTGCCGACCCAACTCCCCAGGGAGATCTCAGCGGTGATGCCCGGTCCGAAGCCGGCGATCAGCCCGGTGGTGCCCTCGGGGACGCCGCCGTCGTCGAACAGCCGGGACAGCGCGTCGAAGACGACGGCACTGGCGATGTTGCCGCGCTCGGTGAGCGTTGCGCGGCTGTAGCGGAAGGTGGCCGGCTCCAGGTCGAGGAAGCGGCACAGGTCGTCCAGGATGCGCGGGCCGCCGGCGTGCACGATGTAGAAGCCGAGCCCGGAGACGTCCCAGCCGTGCTCGCCGGCCAGGCCGCGCAGTGCGGGCGCGAGCATCTCCATCGTGCCGGGCACCCGCTTGTCGAGCTGGAAATGGAAGCCGGTCTCCTTCACCCCGTAGGAGATCCAGTCCTCGGTGTCCGGGACGAGGTGCGAGCCGTTGCGTTCGACCTGCACGCCGTGCCCGCCGTGCCCGCGCATCACCACGGCGGCCACCGCGTCCCCGAACAGGCCGTTGGAGAGCAGCGAGCCGACGCCGAGGTCGGTCGGCTGGTAGCAGAGCGAGCAGAACTCGCAGGCGACGATGAGCACGTTGGCGCCGGGGTAGGCGCGGCAGAAGTCGTGCGCGCGGTTGACGGCGGCGCCGCCGGCCGCGCAGCCGAGCTGGGCGATCGGCACCTGGCGGGTGTCGGAGCGGAAGCCCATGGTGTTGATCAGCCAGGCGGTCATCGACGGCATCATGAAGCCGGTGCAGGACACGTAGACCATCAGGTCGATGTCCCGGGCGGTCAGCTCGGCGTACGCGAGCGCTCGTTCGACCACCTCGGGGACGCGGCGCTTGGCCTCGCGCTCGTACACCTCGTTGCGGACGGTGAAGCCCGGGTGGGTGAGGGTGCGCTCGATCGGCTGGACCAGGTGCCTGGTGCGGACGCCGGTGTTCTCGATCAGCCGCAGGGCCAGGCCGAGCTGGGGGTGGCCGGCGTGCAGGGCGCGGGCCAGGTCCAGGGTCTCGTCGAGGGTGATGACGTGCTCGGGCACGGCGATGGCGGGGCGGCAGAGTGTTGCCATGGGTGCGGGTCTCCCCTGGGGGGCCTGGGGGCAGGCCGGTGGATGCGTGGAACGGTGAAGCCGGCCGTGCGGCGGCGGGCGGTGGTGCGCGGTGCGCGGAGGCGGGCGGTGGTGCGCGGTGCGCGGCGGCCGGGGAGGCGGCTACCAGGCCACCGGCAGGGTGCGCGGGAAGCGCCAGATCGAGCCGGAGTCCCAGTCGAGGTCGGCCGGTGCGACGGCCAGGCGCAGGCCGGGGAAGCGCCGCAGCAGGGTGCCGATGGCGACCTGCAGCTCCATCCGGGCCAGGTGCGAGCCGAGGCAGTGGTGCTGGCCGTGGCCGAAGGCCATGTGGGTGGGTGCGCCGCGGTCGAGGTCCAGCTCGTCGGGGCGCTCGTACACGGCCGGGTCGCGGTTGGCGGTCAGGTAGGAGACGTGCACCGCCTCGCCGGCCCGGATCGCCACCCCGCCCAGCTCGACGTCCTCGGTGGCGACCCGGGCGATGCCGACGCCCTGGCGGAACGGGATGAAGCGCAGCAGCTCCTCCAGGGCGCGCGGCAGCAGGTCGGGCTGGGCGCGGAGTTTGGCGAGCTGCTCGGGGTGGGTGAGCAGGGTGTAGGTGATGTTGCCGAGCTGGTAGGTGCTGGTGTCGTGGCCGGTGACCAGCAGGACCATCGCCATGACGGTCAGCTCGTCGGCGTCCAGCAGTTCGTCGCCGTCGCGGGCGGTGGCGAGCGCGCTGATCAGGTCCTCGCCCGGGTCGGCGCGGCGGGCGGCGGTGAGCTCGCCGAAGTAGGCGCGCAGGGCGGTCTTGGCGGCCTCCTGGCCGTCCCGGCTGCCCGGGCCCATCCGCATCATCGCGACGGCGTGGCCGCGCAGTTCGGCGCGGTCGTCGGCGGGGATGTCCAGCAGCTCGCAGATGGTGGTGAGCGGCAGCCGGCCGGCCAGGAAGTGCATCAGGTCGGCGGGGGAGCCGTGTTCCGCCATCTCGTCGAAGTAGTCGTCGACGGTCCGCTGGGTGGCCGGGCGCATCCGCTCGACCTGGCGGTTGGTGAAGCCCTGGGCGACCAGGCGGCGCAGCCGGTTGTGGGCGGGCGGGTCCATCAGGTTGATGGCCTCGGCCTGGGCGATCGGGGCCGGCGTCATCCGCGGCAGGTCGCGGCCGATGCCCGCGGCGCGACTGAACCGGCGGTCGGTGGTGACCGTCCGGACGTCCTCGTAGCGGGTGGCCAGCCAGGCCTCTCCCTCGCCGTGCGGCAGCCGGATCCGGGCGACCGGGGCCTCGGTGAGCAGTCGCTTGAGGAGGGGGTCGAACTCCAGGCCGTCGGTGTGGTGGAAGGGGCAGTCCCACACGGGGGGAGTGGTGGTCACGGGCCTGTCCAATGGTCTTCGTCATGCCGGGTGATGCGGCCCGAGGTGTTCTTCCGTTCGGGCGCGGACATGCAGATGTTCCCCCATGGACTGGCAAAAAGGCGGATTCGACGGGGAGTTAGCTCTAATGAGTGAGCCGGCTGATTGTCATGCGAACTGTCCGGTCACTGTGGCGAGTTGGGGATCAGCCCGCGCCGCCCGGCGCGACCAGCCCGGTCTCGTAGGCGAGGACCACCGCCTGCGCCCGGTCGCGCAGGTGCAACTTGGCGAAGATCCGGGCCACGTGCGTCTTCACCGTCGACTCGCTGAGGGTGAGTTCGCGCGCCAGCTCGGTGTTGGACAGCCCGCGTCCGAGCAGGGCCAGCACCTCCGCCTCGCGCGGGGTCAGCGGGGTGAGGTCGCGGTGCAGCGCCGGGCCGTCGGCGCCGGGGGCCGGGCGCGGGGCGCCGGCCGCGAACCGCTCGACCAGCCGCCGGGTGATCGAGGGTGCGAGCAGGGCGTCCCCGGTGTCCACCAGCCGTACGGCGGCGGCGAGGTGGGCGGAGGTGACGTCCTTCAGCAGGAAGCCGCTGGCACCCGCGGACAGGGCGGCGTAGACGTAGTGGTCCAGGTCGAAGGTGGTCAGCATGATCACCCGGCAGCCGGGCACCCCGGCGAGGATGCGCCGGGCCGCCTCCAGGCCGTCCATGCCGGGCATCCGGATGTCCAGCAGGGCGACGTCCGGCCGGTGCAGGACGGCGGCGGCCACCGCCTCGGCGCCGTCGCCGGCCTCGGCGACCACGTCGATGCCGCGCGCGGTGAGGATCATCCGGAAACCGGTGCGCACCAGCTCCTGGTCGTCGGCGATCACCACCCGGGGGCGGCGCTCCTGATCCTTCTCTTCTTCCACGGTGCCCTCCGTCGGGTGTTCCGTCACGGCCGGTCCAGCGGGATGCGGGCGCGGACCCGGTAGCCCCCGCCGAGCCGGCGCCGGGCGTCCAGGTCCCCGCCGTACACGGCGACGCGCTCGCGCAGGCCGATCAGCCCGCGTCCGGCGCCGTCGCCCCGGCGGGGCGACGGGACGGGCTCGGCGGGGCCGCCGGGCGCGGCGGCCGGTCCGCCGACGAGCACGCTCGGCCCGCTGTTGAGCACCTCGACCCGCAGGTAGTGGTCCGCGTAGCGCACCGTCACCTGGGCCGTCACCCCGGTCCCGTGCTTGAGCGCGTTGGTCAGTGCCTCCTGGACGATCCGGTACGCCGTCACGTCGATCCCGGCCGGCAGCGGCCTCGGCTCGCCGGAGATCCGGACCTCGACCGGCAGCCCGGCGAAGGCGAAGCGGTCGACCAGCGGGCTCAGTCGGCCCAGGCTCGGCTGCGGCGCGAAGTCCTCCCGCACCGGCTCCTCGCTGCCGTCCGCGGCGGGGGCGAGCAGCCCCAGCAGGTGCCGCAGTTCGGTCATCGCGTCCCGGCCGGCGGCCTCGACGGCGGCCATCGCCGCCGCCGCTTCCTCCGGCATGGTGGCCAGTACCTCGCGCGCCGCGCCCGCCTGAACCACCATCAGGCTCACGTTGTGGCTGACGATGTCGTGCAACTCGGCGGCGATCCGGTTCCGTTCGGCGTCCACGGCGGTCCGGGCGGCGCTCTCCCGCTCCCGCTCCAGCAGCCAGCCGCGCTCGCCGATCGCCGCCCGGTGCAGTCGCCGCGCCCGGGCCAGCGCCACGGCCAGCCAGCCGGCGCCCGCGCACGCCACCCCGGCCACCGCGACGGCGGCCCACTCCGTTCCCGTTCCCCACACGGCGTCAGCTTCGCAGGTCACGTCATGATCCGCGTCACCCGGGGGTGCCGGGCCCGTACATCCCCGGTACTACGGGGGTGCGCGGTTACACCCCGGGTGGGACGTGCCGGCCCGGCGCCCCCGCCTACCGTCGTCCACCATGAGCAACGACCACGACGGGACCTCCCGGCCGGACGACGCGCAGGTCGTCGTCGAGCTGTCCGGGGTCCACAAGGAGTTCGGCGACGCCAAGGCGCTCGACGGCGTCGACCTGCGGATCCGGGCGGGCGAGGCGGTCGCCGTGATGGGCCCCTCCGGGTGCGGCAAGTCCACCCTGCTGAACATGGTGGCCGGACTGGACCGGCCCACCGCCGGCACCGTCCGGGTGCAGGGGCAGGACCTCGGGCAGCTGAACGAGACCGGGCTGGCACTGTTCCGCCGCCGCCACATCGGCATGATCTTCCAGTTCTTCAACCTGATCGACGACCTCCCGGCCCTCGACAACGTCGCCCTGGCCGCCCAACTGACCGGCACCACCGCCCGCCAGGCCCGCCGCCGCGCACTGGAACTGCTCGACGAACTCGGCGTCGCGCACCGCAAGGACGTCTACCCGGCCGCGCTCAGCGGCGGCGAACGCCAACGGGTCGCGGTGGCCCGGGCCCTGGTGAACCGCCCGGCCCTGCTGCTCGCGGACGAGCCGACCGGCGCGCTGGACAGCCGCTCCGGCGAGCAGGTGATGGACCTGCTGATCGACCTCAACCAGATCGGGCAGACCCTGCTGATCGTCACCCACGACCCCAATCTGGCCACCCGCTGCGCCAGTCGGCTGGTCGAGGTCGCGGACGGCAAGGTGGCGCGCGAGCGGATGCTGGAGGCGCAGTCGTGACCGGCGCCGTGTGGCGGGCCTCCCGGGCGGCCGTGAAGCGCCGCCGGGTGCAGACCGTGGTGATCGGCCTGGTCGTCTTCTGCTCCACCACCACCGTGCTGCTCGCCCTCGCGGTGATCAGCGCCGCCCGGGCGCCCTTCGACGACGCGTTCTCCCAGCAGCGCGGCGCCCACGTCGTCGCCGCCTTCGACCCGGCGGCGGCCTCGGCGGAGCAACTGGCCGCCACCGCCCACCGGCCGGGCGTCGAGGCGGCCGCCGGGCCGTTCGACCAGGCCCTGGTGGAGATCTCCGGCGACTGGCTCGGCCGCCCGCCCGGAACGCTGACCCTGGTCGGCCGGTCCGACCCGGGTGCCGGGCCGGTGGACCGGGCGCAACTGCTGGGGGGCCGCTGGGCCACCGGCCCGGGCGAGGTGGTCATCAACGAGCCGTTCGGCGGCTTCGCGAAGGCGCTCCTGGAACAGCAGATGACCCTCAGCAGCGGCGAACGGCTCACCGTCGTCGGTTTCGCCACCAGCATGAGCCAGAGCGCCGGCGGGTGGGTCACCCCCGGGCAGGCGGCCGCCCTGCACCCCGTCGGCCGGCAGATGCTCTACCGGTTCTCCGACGCCTCCGACGAGCAGCGGCTCACCTCCGCCATGGACGGCGTCACCGAGGGCCTGCCGAAGGACGCGCTCACCAACGTGCAGTCGTACCTGGTGCTGAAGCAGGCCTTCTCGGCGGGCGCGGACGCCTACCTGCCGCTGATGACGGTCTTCGGCGTGCTCGGCCTGGTCGTCGCCGCACTGATCGTCGGCAACGTGGTGAGCGGCGCGGTGGTCTCCGGCTACCGGCACATCGGTGTGCTGAAGTCGATCGGCTTCACCCCGCGCCAGGTGGTCACCGTCTACCTGACGATGGTCTCGGTGCCTGCGGTCGTCGGCACCGTCCTCGGGACGGCGGCCGGCTGGGCGGCGTCGTACCCGATCCTCCAGTCCGCCTTCTCGGGGATCACCACCGGCACCGCCGTGATCGAGCCGGCCGGCTGGCTGCCCGCCGCCACCCTGGTCAGCGTGCCGCTGCTGGTCCTCCTCGCCGCGCTCGTCCCGGCCTCGCGCGCCCACCGGCTCTCCGCCGCCCAGGCCATCTCGGCCGGCAGCGCGCCGCGCACCGGGCGCGGGCTGAAGATCCAGCGCCGGCTGGCCGGCACCCGGCTGCCGCGCGCCGTCAGCCTCGGCCTCGGCCAGCCCTTCGCCCGCCCCGCCCGGACCGCGCTCACCATGGCGGCGATCGTCCTCGGGGTGCTCACCGTGACGGTGACGACCGGCCTGAGCAGTACCCTGACCAAGCTGATGGATCACCGCGACGGCCACACCCACATCAACGTGCTGACCGCCCACTTCGCGGGCAACAAGACCGAGCCCCGGCTCACCCCCGCCCAGACCGAGACGATGCTGCGGACCACCCCGGGCGCCGAACGGGTCTCCGTCCGCGGGCTGGTCCAGGTCGGGCTGGTCGGCTACCCCCAGCCGGCCTTCGCCGACTTCTACAGCGGCGACGACATCGCCAACCCCAAGCGCCTCGACGTCGTGAAGGGCCGCCCGGCGACCGGGCCGAACGAGATCGAGGCCGGGCCCTCCTTCCTCAAACAGCACGGGCTCGGGATCGGCGACCGGCTCACCCTGGACCTGGACGGACGGCACCTGACCGTCACGGTGGTCGGCGAGGAGAGCCAGGGCAACGCCCGGGCGTTCGCCACCAACGACGCCACCCGGTCCGCGCTCACCGACGACCCGCACGCCGTCGAGTACGACGTGAAGCTCGCCCAGGGCGCCGACGCCGAGGCCTACCAGCGGGCGGTCACCGCCGCCGACCCGAGCCTGTCGCCCTCGGTGTTCGCGCCCGACCTGGCGGGTCCCGTCGTCGCGGTCATCGGCTTCGCCACGACCTTCACGGTGCTGCTGTCGGTGGTCGCCGCGCTCGGCGTCTTCAACACCCTGCTGCTCACCATCCGTGAGCGCCGCCGGGACCTCGGCATGCTCAAGTCGATCGGGATGACGCCCCGGCAGGTGGTGACGATGACGATCACCTCGGTGGCCTGGCAGGGCGCGGTCAGCGCGGTCATCGGCGTCCCGGCCGGAATCCTGGCGCACCGGCTGCTCGTCGAGAACGTCGGGAGCATCGTCTTCCCGGAGTCGGTGATCGACATCTGGGACGCCCTGCCGCTCACCGGGCTCGCCTTCGCGGGTGTCGCGATCGCCGTCCTGGGCGCGCTCGTCCCGGCGCGGTCGGCGGCGCGGCTGCCGATCGCGGAGGTGCTGCACAACGAGTGAGTCCCAGGGGGACGGTGGGGGGCGGCCGGACCGGGAACCGCCCGGCCGCCGTCCCCTCCTGGGTTTCCCGGGCCGTCCCGGGCCGTCGGGGGACCGTCCCGGGCCGTCCGGGAGCGTCCCGGGCCGTCCGGGACCGCGATCGACGCCGTGGGGCCGGTGGTGCGGAACGGGCGGCAGGGGCGGATGAGGCGGCACTGTGCGCCACATGCCTGACGTGCCGTCAAGGAAGGCCGTTCGACGGCCTATCATCGCGCCATGTCCACCGCAGAGCTGATCCGCATCGTCTCCCGCTCCTCGCCCATGGCGCTCGCCCAGGTCGAGCGGGTCCGCGCCGAACTCGCCGTCCTGCACCCGGGCCTGCGCACCGAGGTGGTGCCGGTCACCACCTCGGGCGACCGCTGGACCGGGGACCTCGCGCACCTGGGCGGCAAGGGCGCGTTCACCAAGGAGGTCGACGCCGCGCTGCTCGCCGGAGAGGCCGACGTGGCCGTGCACTGCCTCAAGGACGTGCCCGCCGACCGCCCGCTGCCCGCCGGCACCGTCTTCGCCGCCTACCTGCGCCGGGACGACATCCGCGACGCCCTCGTCCACCCCGGCGGCCTGACGCTCGCCGAACTCCCGCCCGGCACCCGGATCGGCACCTCCTCCGTCCGCCGCACCGCCCAGCTCGCCTCCTCGCACCCGCACCTGGAATGCGTGCCGATCCGGGGCAACGCCAACAGCCGGCTCGCCAAGCTCGAAGCCGGGACGGTGGACGCCCTGCTGCTCGCCGTGTCCGGCCTGGAGCGGATCGGCGAGCAGGCGCGGATCACCGAGGTCCTCGGCGTCGAGGCGATGTGCCCGCCGATCGGCGCCGGGATCCTCGTCCTGCAGTGCCGCCAGGACGACACCGCGACCATCGACGCCGTCACCACGCTCGGCCACCACGACACCTGGCGCGAGGCGGCGGCGGAGCGGATGTTCCTGCACGTGCTGCAGGGCCACTGCAACAGCCCGATCGCCGGCTACGCCAAGGCCGAGCCGGACGGCCGCCTCTCGCTGCGCGGCCGGGTCTTCACCCCGGACGGCAAGCAGGTGCTGGACGCCCACGAGTGGGCGGGCGCGCTCAGCCCGGAGGACCTGGGGACCTCGGTCGCCCTGGCGCTCAAGCGGCAGGGGGCGCAGGAACTGATCTCCTCGATCCCGCACTGACCGCGAGGACGGTGAGGACCGGGAGGACCGGGAGGACCGGGAGGGATTCTCCCCGCCCCGAGCAGAACCGGGCGGGGGTCCGCGGCGTCCGTTGAGAAGTGATCAGTGCGGTGCTCGGCGCGATGCCGATGTTCTGGCCCGGGCTCCTGCTCTCGCTGGCGCCGGCGGCCCTGCTGAACCGGCAGGTGGGGCGGCTGCTGCGGGCCCACTGGGCGGTCGGCTTCGTGCTGCTGCTCGGGCTCGGCGGGGTGATCGTGGCGACCCTGCTGCCGGAGGCGTTCCGGCTCTCCGAGGACGCCGTCCGGCACTGCACCGTGGCCGGCGGGCGGCCGCGGTCGCCGTACGAGCTGCTGCACGTCCGGCACATCGAGCTCAAGCTGGCGACGTACGCCCCGGTCGGCTTCGCGGCCGCCCTGGCGGGCACCCGGCGGCGGGCGGCGGTGGCGCTGCTGGCGACGGCGGCGCTGCCGTTCGCGGTGTCGGTGTTGCACTACGCGCTGCCGGTGATCGGGCGGACCTGCGACGTGCAGGACGTCTGGGACGGCGTGCAGGGGGTCGTGCTGGGTGCGGCGGCCGGTCTGCTGGTCGGGCCGCTGGTACGGGCGGTGGCCCGGCAGTCCTGGCGCCGGGCCTGAGCGCCGGCCCGGGACCGGGGCGTCGGGCTCCTGTTCCACCGGGCCCGAGCGCCGGTCACCGCTCCTGGGCAGGCTCGTCGAGGAGCGGGAAGAGGCGGGTGACGGCGGCGACCGGCCGGGAGCCGGCGGGGCGGGTGGCCGGGTCGGTGTCGCGGCCCCGGTAGCGGGCGAGGACCTGCCGGACGGCCTCGCCGACGGCCGCCAGTTCGGCGGGGGTCAGGTGGACGACGGTGCTGAAGGCCTCGTCGTGCTGCCACTGCGCCGGGGCTTCGGCGCGCCGGGCGAGCCAGCGCCGGTGGCTCTCGTCCTCCAGGCCCCGGGCCAGGGCGTCGAACCCCTCGTCGTCCGCGACGGGGCGCGGTTCCTGCGGCAGGCGCCACGGCCGGGCCCGTCCGTCGGCGGCCGGGGCCTCCTCGATCAGTCCGTGGCGGGCGAGCTGCCGCAGGTGGAACGAGCACAGGCCGGAGCTGTGGCCGAGCCGGGCGGCGGCCTCGGTGGAGGTGACGGTGCCGCGCTCCGCCAGCAGCTCCAGCAGCGCGGTCCGTACGGCGTGTTCGGGGAGGGCGCCGGTTCTGACGAGGTCTTCGGTCACTTTGCAAAGTCTGCTACTTTGCAAAGTCGATGACAAGCCCGACCCCCGGAGGGAACCCCGTGTCCGAGCTGCGCGAACGTCCGACCGTCCTGCGGATCACCGAGGTGGGGGAGGACATCCTGCGCCACACCTGCCGGACGGCGACCGACGAGGACTTCGGCAGCGAGCGCCTGGCCCGGCTGATCGAGTCGATGTTCGTCACCATGGCCGTCGCCGACGGCTGCGGCCTCGCCGCCAACCAGGTGGACGTGGACCTGCGGCTGTTCGTCTACGACTGCACCGACGACGACGGCGTCCGGCACGTCGGTCACGTGCTCAACCCGGTGGTGGAGGAGCAGGAGCCCGGCCGCGCGCTGATCGAGGAGGTCGAGGGCTGCCTGTCCGTGCCCGGTGCCAACACCCGGCTCGCCCGTCCCGCCCGCACCGTGGTGCACGGCGTCGACCAGTACGGCGACCCCGTCACGATCGAGGGCGCCGGCTACTTCGCCCGTTGCCTCCAGCACGAGACCGACCACCTGAACGGCGGGCTGTACATCGACCGGCTCTCCGCACGGGACCGCAAGCGGATGATGAAGCAGACCGCCGACCGTCGGGAGAAGGTGTTCGCCGAGCGGGCCGCCAAGGCTGCCAAGGTTGCCACGACCGCCGAGACCGCCGAGGTCGCCGCGACCGCCGGAGCCGCCGCGACCGCCGGGGCCGGGCGCCGGCAGTGACGCGGTGAGCACCCCCGACCACCCGGTCTCGTTCGCCTCGCACCCCGTCCCGGCGGACCGGCTCGTGGGGGTGCCGGAGCGGGCCGGGTGCACCGGCACGACGCGTTCGGAGCAGCCGCACCCCGAGAGGGTCCGCCGCTCGTAGGCCTGTCTGTCTGCCTGCCTGTCCGCCCGCCTGCCGACCGAGTCGGCTGTCGGCCGCCCCCGCTACGGTCGCTCGTCATGGACAAGGAACTCCTGAACGGCGCTGCCCCCCTGCCGGGCCGGGTCGGCCATGTCGGCGGCATCGAGTCGCTGACCCTCGACGGGCGCCGCTCCTACTTCGGCTTCGACCACGCGAGCGATCTGGTGCTGTCGCCGATGATCGACGACCCGGCGGTGATGGCGGCCTTCGCGAGCCGGTACCTGCGTCAGACCACCGGCGGTCACGACGCCGCGTACTGGGCGGACCTGGTCACGGCGGCGGTCGACGGCTCGGGGCTGGTCGGCGACGACGCCGGGCGGGAGTTCACCTCCCGGTCCCTGCGCGCCGGGTTGCCCGACCCCGGGAGCCACCTGCTCTACCTCCTGGGCGCGGCCACCGGGTGGGACGCCTGGTTCGAGGAGGCGCCGGAGGCGCTGGCGGCGTACCGGCGGCTCGGATTCGAGGAGGAGGACGACGAGTTCCTCGACCACTGCCTGGCGGTCGTCCGGGAGCACGGCGCGGGGGAGCGGCCCGACGAGTGGACCGTCGCGCGCCACCACCTCACCACGGCGGTCGACCGGCTGCCGGGCAACTGGCGGGTGCTGTTCGATCCGGTCGTGGACGGCGTCCTCGGCTTCGCGTGAGCGCGGTCGCCCGGCTCCACCGGCGGCGGGTCCGCCACCCGTGACCTCGCTCGCACGGTCGCGCCCGCGGTCGACCCGACCGTGCCGGACGGCGCCGGGTCCCGGGACGCCGACCGGCAGCTGACGCCGTCCTTCCGTCCGCGGGCGAGGACCGACGATCCGTCTCCACCTCAGGGACGACGGGAGGTCGGCTCCCGAGGGGGAGGCGGCGGGGCCGCACGGTGGACGCGCGGCGGGGGTGGCGTTCGGGACGGTGGTCCCATGCTGAAGAACATTCCGGTGGGCGACACCGAACGCCCCGTCCCCCGTTGGGCGTTGCGCCTCGCCAAGGCCCTCCCGTTCATCGTGCTGCCGCACTGCCTGTGGCGGCTGCCGTTCGCGTTCGACGTCAGGATGGGTCTCGTCGACCCGAACGCGGGGCCGTACGTCTGGTGGTACACCCCGTACGTGATCGGCCTGAGCGTGGTCACCGAGGCGCTGACGATCCTGACCCTGGGGCTGGTCAGCGGCTGGGGCGAGGTGTTCCCGCGCTGGGTGCCGTTCCTGCGCGGCCGCCGGGTGCCGCCGCTCGCGGCGCTCGTGCCGGCCGTCCTCGGGGGCCTGACCCTGGTCGCCCTCTTCGACGGCATACCCCTCGCCTGGCTCGGCGTGTTCCAGGAGGTCGGCTACCGCAACGGCTGGTGGATGGTCCTGGGCCGGGTCTGCACGTCGACGGCGATGTTCTGGGGCCCCGCCACCCTCGCCCTGGCCTGGGCCTACCACCGCCGGCGCAGGCCGGCCGCCGCTTCCCCCGCAGCCGCCGCCTGACGCCCGGTGTCCCGGAGCGCACGGCACCTGCCGTGCCGTGCGCGCCGGGCACCCGCCGTGCCGTGCGCCCGGGTCCGCCCCGGCTCGCCGGGGAGGTCAGTCGCCCGCGTGCCCGGTGAGCAGCGAGTCGGCGAGGCGTTCCGCCGTGTCCTGGTCCAGCGGTCCGTGCCCGAGCAGGAAGCGGTACCAGAACACGCCGTAGACCTGGTCCACGATCAGGTCCAGGTCGGCGTTCCCGGCGAGCTCTCCGCGGTCGCGGCCCCGGGAGAGGAGGTCGTGCAGGGCGGTGCGGCGGGTGGCGGTGAAGCTCCGCATGAGGTCGGCGAGGTGCGGGTCCCGGGCGGCCTCGCGGGCGAGGGCGCGCAGCGCGGAGGCGGTGGTGCCGTGCTGGGCGGCGTCGAAGGTGGTGGCGACGAAGGCGCGCAGGTCGGTGCGCAGGGCGCCGGTGTCGGGGCCGTCGACGTCCTGGTCGGCGCGGTCGGTGAGGGCGTCGAGCAGCACGGCGCCCTTGGAGGGCCACCACCGGTAGACGGTCTGCTTGCCGACGCCGGCCGTACGGGCGATGGCGTCGATGGTGACGGGCGCGCCGTCCGGGTCCGCGAGCAGGTCGAGGGCGGCGTCGAGGATCGCCCGGTGGGCGGCCTCGTTGCGGCGGCGTCCGGTGTGCGGCCGGGCGGACGGGGCCTGCCCGGGTGTCGGGTCGGGTGTCGGGTCCGGTGCCGGATCGGTTCGCCCCGACCGTTCCGTTCGGGGTTCGGTCTCGCTCATGGTCTCCCGCTCCTCCGGTCCGTTCCCTTGTCCGAGCTTGACAAGACTAGCAGTCTCGACAAACATCATTGCCGGAACGGACGGTCTCGACAAGTTGAAGGGTACCACCATGAGCACTGCATCGAACCTCTTCGCCGGACAGCGCGTCGTCGTCATGGGCGGCAGCTCCGGCATCGGCGAGGCCGCCGCCACCGCCTTCGCGGCCGACGGAGCCGAGGTCGTGGTCACCGGCCGCGACCGCGAGCGGCTCGACGCCGCCGTCGCCCGGATCGGCGGCAGGACCACCGGCCGCCGGCTGGACGCGGCCGACCCCGCCGCCGTCGCCGCCTTCTTCGCCGAGGAGGGCACCGTGGACCACCTGGTCGTCGCGGTCAGCGGCGCGGCCGGCAGCGGCCCGTTCGCCCGGCTCGACCTGGCCGAGCTCGCCACCGGCTTCGACGCCAAGTTCTGGCCCCAGGTCCGCGTCCTGCAGGCAGCGCTCCCGCACCTGCGCCAGGACGGCTCGGTCACCCTGATCACCGCCGCCTCCGCCCGCGCCGCCATCCCCGGCACCGCCGGACTGGCCGCCATCAACGGCGCGCTGGAGGCGATGGTGCCGCCGCTGGCCGTCGAGCTGGCCCCGCTGCGGGTCAACGCGGTCTCGCCCGGCGTGATCGACACCCCGTGGTGGGACCGCGTCCCGGCCGAGCAGCGCACCGCGCTCTTCGAGGGCCTCGCCGCCACCACCCCGGTCGGCCGGGTCGGCCGCGCCGAGGACGTCGCCCGGGCGATCCACATGCTGGCGGCCAACACCTTCGTGACGGGTGTGGTGTTCGACTGCACCGGCGGGGCCAACCTGCCCACCGGGCGCTGAGCACGCCGGACGGCCCGGCCCGGGAGCACTCCCCGGGCCGGGCCGTTGTCGCACCCCGTCCGTACGGTTCGGGCATGGACGTTCCCGAGGTGATCCCGATCCGGCACGAGCCGCAGGGGCGCACCCGCACCATCGGCCGCCGGCGGGGCGGCGAGTTCTTCGCCTCCGTCACCGGCCCGGCCGGCCGGGGTGGTACGCGGTGCTGCACCGCTTCGACCCCGCGGGCCGGCACCTCGACTCGCGGGTCCGGGCCACGGCCACCGGCCCCGACGCCCGGCAGCTGCTGGACGCGTGGCCGGCCGCCCTGCCCGGCCGCGAGTACCGGGACATCGCGATCGAGCCGTTCGAGGTCCGGGTCGACGGCGAGCTGTTCGAGGTCCGGGTCGACGGCGAGCTGTTCGGGCTCGTCGTCGAGGAGGACGACGAGGTGGAGGAGGACGAGGAGGACCTACCGCTTCACCGCCGAGCTCCTCCCCGACGGCCTGGGCTTCCACGAGCCGTGGTGCGGCTGCTACGACACCTGAGCGGCGGCCGCCCGGGACGGCCGGGCGGCCCGGCCGGTCACCACTCCGCGACCCGGTAGTCCTTGAGGAACACCCCCGACAGCGGCTCCCCGGCCTCGCCCCGGACGATCGGGTCGTAGACCCGGGCCGCGCCGTCCACGATGTCGAGCGGCGTGCGGAAGCCCAGCCCGGCGAGGCGGGCCTTCTTGGGCGCCGGGTTCTCGTCGGTGATCCAGCCGGTGTCGACGGCGCACATGTGCACGCCCCGGGTGGCGAGTTCGGCGGCGCTGGTGCGGGTGAGCATGTTGAGCGCGGCCTTCGCCATGTTGGTGTGCGGGTGCCGCGCGGTCTTGTTGCGGACGGCGAACCGGCCCTCCACCGCCGTGACGTTGACGATGTAGCGGGAGGGGTGCGGGGAGGCCAGCAGCAGCGGCAGCAGCCGGTCGCAGAGCAGGGCCGGGGCCAGGGCGTTGACCAGCTGGGTCTCCAGGACCTCGGCCGGGTCGAGCGAACCGAGCGTGGCGGACCAGGAGTTGGCGGGGGCGAGGTCGGGCAGCAGCCCGGCCTCGTCGGTGCCGCCGCTCGGTTCGCCCGGGCCGCCCGTCCCGATCAACGACGCGGCTCCGGACGTCAGCCGGGCGCCCGGAGCGGACGGCCGGAAGCCCGGGGCGTGGCTGATCGCCCGACGGTCGGCGGCGGGCAGGGCGTCCCGCTCGCCGGCGGCCAGCAGCGCGTACGACTCGGGCGGGCGGCGCAGCGTCTGGGCGGCGTTGTTGACGAGGATGTCGAGCGGACGTCCGTCGGCGCGGAACCGCTCGGTCAGGCCCAGGACCTGGCGCGGGTCGCGGAGGTCGATGCCGACCACGCTGAGGCGCTCCCACCACTGCTCGCTGCCCTCGGCGGCGCGGAAGCGGCGGACGGTGTCCTGCGGGAAGCGGCTGGTGACGGTCAGCTCGGCGCCGTCGCGCAGCATCATCAGGGCGAGCTGGAAGCCGATCTTCACCCGGCCGCCGGTGAGCAGCGCGCGGCGCCCGCGCAGGTCGGTGCGCAGGGCCCGGCGGGCGGTGTTGTCGGCCGAGCAGTCCGGGCAGAGCATGTGGTAGAAGCCGTCGACCCGGCGGTAGGCCTGTTTGCAGACGTAGCACTTGCGCCGGAGCTGCAGTTCGCCGACCGGTCCGGTGGGGTCGGCGGTGAGCGGTGCGTCCTCGCGGCGGTGCCGGGCGCCGGTCGCGGTGGCGGCGAGCAGTTCGGCGTCGGCCTGCCGGACGGCCTCCTTGGCCTCCTGGCGGCGGCGCTTGCGGCTCTCCATGACGAACGAGCTGAGCTGCCGCTCGACGTGCAGCCGGCCGCGGTCGTGCGGGGGCAGTGCCCGCAGCCGGCCGAGGGTGCGGCTGAACGCGGCGAGTTCCTCGGCGCTGGGGCCCGTCGCGCCGGCGGCCTCGCCGGTCGGATGGATCGTGCTGAGCTGGTTGTGGTCGTCCCGGACCGTCATGTCCGCCCCCTCGTGCCGTACAGGTGGGTGGGACAGTAGCCGACGGTCCGGGATGATGGGATGCCAATTTTCTCCGGTCGGCCGCCGACGGGCTCGTCCGGGAGCGCCGGGGTGCCGGCGGCCCTTCCCGGGCTGCCGGCACTCCGGTCGTGCTGCGGGGATCAGCCCGCGTACCGGCTGAAGATCCTGGCGAACTCGTACGGCTGCTGCGGGATGTCGGTGCACTTGGAGAGCGAGCCGCCGGTGCAGGCGTTGGCGTCCCGGGTGGCGTCCCAGAAGGCGAGCAGGCCGAGGTGGTTCTGCTGGGCGAACGTCACCAGCTGCTGGGCGGCGGCCTGGTCGTAGATCTGGTGGTCGTCGTTCTCGCCGATCATCGGGGTGACGCCGACCATGGCCCACAGCTGGGCGTCGGTCTTCGCCGGGTAGAGGGCTTTGAGCTGGCCGAACAGCGACTGGGCGGCCTGGACGGCGGCGTTGCCGTAGTCCGTCCCGCTGCGGTAGTAGTCCATCGCCATGACGTTGACCAGGTCGGTGGTCACCCCGGCGTCGCGGGCCGACTTCGCGATGGCGACGCCCTCGGCGGTCAGGCCCTCGGGCAGGACCGGCAGGGTGAAGGAGACCTTGAGGCCGGGGTGGGCCTGCTGCAGCTTGGCGAGCGCGGCGGAGCGGCGGTCGTTGGCGGCGGTGTCGGCGATCGCCGCGCCCTCGATGTCGAAGTCGACGTAGCGCAGGCCGTAGGCCTTCACCACGGCGTCGTACTCGGCGAACAGCGCGTCCACCGAGGTGCAGGCGGCGGCGAGTTCGGTGCCGGCGGCCCCGCCGAAGGAGACCTTGACGTCGCCGCCGGCCGCGCGCAGCGCGTCGATCTGGTCCTTGGCCCACCCGGTGCGCGGGTCGTAGGCGTTGAACCAGCCGGCCTTGCAGCCGACGCCGGTGACGAAGCCCATGGTGTAGCCCTTGAGGCCGCCCGCCTTGGCCATGTCGGGCATGGACGGGGTGGGCCAGGCGCCCATGTCGATGTAGGGGGCGACCGGGAGCGGGGTGTTCGGTGGCGGGGTGGTCGGCCCGCCGGTGGGCGTCGAGGTCGGGGTGCCGGTGGGCGTGCCGGTCGGGGTCGTCGAGGTGGGCGGCGGGGTGGTGGGGGTGCCGCCGGGGCCGGTCAGGGTGATGTCGTCGGCGAGGTAGCCGCCCTGTCCGTACCAGCCGTGCAGGTACACGGTGACGCTGGTGGTGGCGGGGCCGGTGGTGAAGCCGGTCGACAGCTGCTGCCAGCCGGCGCCGCCCGGGGTCCAGACGGCCGGGTCGGTGACGCCGCTGCCGGTGGCTCCGAGGTAGACGTACTGGCCCTGCACCCAGGCGCTGAGGCCGTAGGTGGTGTTGGGCCGGACGCTGACGGTCTGTTCGCACTGCGCGGTGTCGCTCGCGGTCACCGCCCCCTTCAGCGCGTACGTCCCGCTGTGCGCGCCGGAGCCGACGACGCCGCCGGTGCCGGCGGAACAGCTCCAGGGGCTGAGCGCGCCGCTCTCCAGGCCGCCGTTGGCGAGCAGGTTGCCGTCGGCGGCGCCGGCGTTCCCGGCGAGGACGGCCAGGCCGCCGGCGGCCAGCGCGGTGGCGGCGGTGAGGCTCAGCAGGGTGGTCCGGCGGGCGGGGCGGCGGTGCGTGGGGGCAGGCTGGATCGCGCTGGGCATGGGGGTGCCTCTCGGGACGTGGTGGGCCGCCCGCGCCGCGAGGGGGGAGACACGGGGCGGGCGGCGGCCTGGGGTGGTCCGGTGCGGGGGAGCGCGGTGCTGAGCATCAAACTGGACTAGACCAGCTGTGCACGTCAAGCACTTCCCGGCACCGGACGCCCCGCCGAGGGCAGGCTTTAGGAGGGGTTAAGGCGGCGGCGCCCAGGGGCTGCGGACGGTCAGCCGCAGCACGGCTTGCACTCCGTGACCCGCACGTCGTCGATCACCGGCCCGTACGCCCCGGCCACGGTGCTGGCGAAGGCCAGGGTGGTGGAGGAGTTCTGGGCGACGAAGGTGAACTGCCGTCCCACGTACCCCATCGCGGCTGCGCTCCTGCCGGTGACGTCGAAGGTGAAGGCCTGGAAGTCCTGGCCGTCGATGCGCGCCCAGCCGGTCCGTACGGCGGGCCCGCCCGCCGGGTTGCCGGCCAGGGCGTACGTGACCGAGTAGGTGGCGCCGGGGGTGGTGGTGAAGGTCTGGGCGATGGTGCCGCTGTTGGCGCCGTTGAGGTCCACCGACTGGTCGCCCTCGGCGGCCTGCCAGAAGCCGGCGCCGATCAGGTCGACGCTGCCGGCGGTGATCCGCCACGGGCCGATGGTCTGACCGGCGGTCAGTTCGGTGAAGGCGTTCGCCGGGACCTTGGGCGACTCGAAGCTGCCGTCGTCGAAGCGGCTGAGCGCGCGGTTGCCGCCGGCGGCCTGGGCCGGGACGGCGAGCGTGACGGCGGCGGCCGCGAGCAGGGCGACGGCGGTGGCGCGGGTGCGCGAGAGCTGCATGGGTTCCTCCCCGATCGGATGTGAACGGACGGGCCCGGTGGTGAACCGAGACGTCGACGGTCGGCTGTGCACAGAGCGTCGACCGTCCCGGTCGGTGCTGCCAAGACCGGACGGTCGGCGCCCGGTGGTGCGGGAGGTCCGTGCGCGGGCTCCGGTGCGCCGGTTTGACGGGGCGTCACCTCTGTCGGCCCGGCGAAAGGTCCGGGGGCGAACGGCGGAGGACTGGCGGTCGACTCGCCCGCCCGGTGGTGAAAGCGGAAGCGCGCGCCCCGCTCGCGCCCCTACGGTGGGCCGATGACCATACGAACCGGCTTCGAAGGACCGCGGATCTGCTTCCTCGGTGACTCCTTCGTCCAAGGCCTGGGCGACCCGGAGTTCCGCGGGTGGGTCGGTCGGGTGCTGCAGGCCGCGGCCCCGGGCGCCACCGCCTTCAACCTCGGCGTCCGGCGCGACTCCTCGGCGCAGGTGCTGCGGCGCTGTTGGCCCGAGGTCGGGGCGCGCGTCCTGCCCGGGGCGGACAACCGGCTGGTGGTCTCGGTCGGTGCCAACGACGCGATGGAGGAGGCCGGCGTCCCCCGGGTGGCGCACCACGACACCCTGGCGAACCTCGCCGCCCTGCTCGACGGCGCCCGCGAGCGCGGCCTCGGCGCCCTGGTGGTCGGCCCGCCGCCGGTGGTCTGCGGGGGAGCGGCGCACCTGGACCGGTTGCGGGCGCTCGTCCCCGCGATGGCCGGGCTGTGCGCCGACGCCGGGGTGCCGTTCGTCGACGTCACGGGGGCGCTGGCCGGCGATCCGGTCTGGACGGCCGAGGCCCGGGCGGGGGACGGCGCGCACCCGGGAGCCGGCGGGTACGGGCGGCTGGCGGAGCTGGTCCTGGCGGGCGGCTTCCGCGCCTGGGCGGGACCGGGGCCCGGGCCGGACGGGTCCGGGCCGGAACGGACTTGACCTCGAGTGCACTCCAAGGTGAAAGCTGACGGCGTCGATCACGCACCACCACGGAAACCACCGCGCGGACCGCGCGGACACCACGATGGGAGCACCGTCATGCGCAACGTCCCGTTCGGTACCACCGGCCCGGAGATCGGCGTCGTCGGTCTCGGCTGCATGGGCATGACCTGGGCCTACGACGTGCAGAACCGGGACGACGAGAACTCCGTCCGGGTGATCCGGCAGGCGCTGGACCTCGGCGTCGGCCTGATCGACACCGCCGACATGTACGGCCCCTACACCAACGAGGAGGTCGTCGGCGCCGCGCTGGCCGGCCCGTACCGGGAGCGCGCCTTCCTGGCCACCAAGGTGGGCATCGTCCCGGGCGGCGGCGGCCAGCAGGCGCGCAACGGCCGGCCCGAGCACGTGCGGCGCTCCATCGACGAGAGCCTGCGCCGGCTGGGCACCGACCACGTCGACCTCTACCAGCTGCACCGGGTCGACCCGGAGGTCCCGATCGAGGAGACCTGGGGCGCGTTCGCCGAGGTCGTCGCGGCGGGCAAGGCCCGGAGCATCGGCCTCTCCGAGGTGACCGTCGAGGAGATCGAGCGGGCGCGGTCGGTGCACCCGGTGGCCTCCGTGCAGAACGAGCTGTCGCTGTGGACCCGGGACGCGCTGGC
Source organism: Kitasatospora sp. NPDC059577 (assembly GCF_042735475.1). NCBI lineage: Bacteria > Bacillati > Actinomycetota > Actinomycetes > Kitasatosporales > Streptomycetaceae > Kitasatospora > Kitasatospora sp. NPDC059577. The sequence goes on from NZ_JBHWBZ010000055.1 coordinate 21,245, forward strand.
CGAGGTGCTGCCGTACACCGAACGGCACGGGATCGCCCTGCTGCCGTTCTCGCCGCTCGGCCGGGGCTTCCTGACCGGCAGCATCTCCTCCTTCGACGAGCTGCCCGCCGACGACTTCCGCCGCCGGCTGCCGCGCTTCCAGCAGGACGCGCTCAAGGCGAACCTGGCGCTGGTCGCGAAGGTCCGGGCGGTCGCCGAGCGGATCGGTGCCACGCCCGCGCAGGTCGCGCTGGCCTGGGTGCTGGCGCAGGGCCGGTACGTCTTCCCGATCCCGGGCACCAGGACGCCGCGCTACCTGGTGGACAACGTGGGGGCGGCCGGGCTCGTGCTCTCGGCCGCCGACCTCGCCGAGCTGGACGGGCTGCCGGCGCCGACCGGCGGGCGCTACTGAGCGGTTCCCCGGCCGGCCGGTCCCGGCCGGCTCCGGGGGGCCTCGGGATCCTGGGGGTTCCGGGGGTCCTGGGTGTCCTGGGGGTCCTGGGGGTTCCGGCCCGCGCCGGATGGCCCGGACCGCTCCTTGACCCACACGAGCTGCCGTCCGGTCTCGCCCGGAGCCCGGACGGCGGCCTCGGCGATCCGGTCCAGCCGGTAGCCGAGCTTGCGCGGGACGGCCGCGCTGGCCGCGTTCGCCCGGTCGCAGTGGATCTCGACCCGGGTGATGCCGGGCAGGGCCAGCGCGGCCTCGGTCAGCGCCCCGGCCGCGGTGGTGGCGATGCCGCGGCCGACGTGCCCGGCGGCGACCCAGTAGCCGATCTCCAGTGCGCCCGGGCCGATCCGCCCGTGCAGGCCGAACGCGCCGATCACCCCGCCGGGTTCGCTGTTCAGCCCGGCCAGGTACATGAAGTCGGTGCCCGCCTCCCAGGCGGCGGAGCCGGCCCGGGCGAGCTCGGCGGTCTGCGCCCGGGTGGGGGCCTCGGCCGCCCACTCCAGCCAGGGGCGCAGGTGCTCCAGGTTGGCGCGGACGGCCCGGTTCAGCGCCACCGCGTGGGTGCTGCGGCGGCGGCGCAGCCAGAGGCCGCCGGGCAGCCGCAGCAGTTCGGGCGGCCGCCCGGTGGTCGCCTCCACGGCGGCCCGCGCCCGTCCGGCCGGGGCCGGGTCACAGGACCGTGACTGTGCTTGGCTCATGGCGGCGATTATGTCCTTGGCCCGGACCTGTCACCATCCGGGCCCCCTCCGGACACCCTGACGGCGGGCGCACGGGCCCGGCCCCGGCGTGCGGTCGGGACGGCCGGCGTGCAGCGGGGACCTGCGGTGCACCACCGGGGCGCCCGGCGCCCGGGGTGCGGCCCCGGCGCGTCAGAGCCGGACCAGCACCTCGTCGAGCTCCTTGCGCCGCAGGTCCGGCACGCGCGCCCCCTCGGCCGGGTAGCCGACCGGGATCACGTAGGCCGCCCGCTCCTCGGCCGGGCGGTCGCACACCTCGTTGAGGAACCGCATCGGGCTCGGCGTGTGGGTCAGCGTGGCCAGCCCGGCCTGGTGCAGCGAGGCCAGCAGCAGCCCGACCGCGATCCCCACCGACTCCTTGGTGTAGTAGGGCCGCGGCGAGTCGGGGCCCTTGTGCACCTCGAACACCACGATCACGGCCGGCGCGTCCTCCAGGAACGGCTTGCGCCAGTCGGTGCCGATCGGCGCGAGCGCGGCCAGCCACTCCTCCGACGCCCGGTGGCCGTAGAACTCGCGCTCCTCGGCCTCGGCGGCCTCGCGCAGCCGCCGCTTGCGCTCCGGGTCGGTGATCACCACGAACCGCCAGGGCTGGACGTGCGCGCCGCTGGGCGCGGTGCCCGCGGTCCGCACCGCCCATTCGACGACGCCGTCCGGGATCGGGCGGGTGGCGTAGTCGCGGACGGTGCGGCGCCGGGCCATCACCTCGTGGAAGGACCTGCTGCGCTCCTCGGCCTCGTGGGCCGGGACGGTCACGGGGGCGAGGGGGACGGTCGGGTGGGACGTCCCCGCCGCGGTGCTCTCTGCACTGTCAACCATGGCGGACAGCACAGCACATGACGGCCCCTCCGGGAAGAGGTAGAGACCAATCCCGGAGGGGTGCGACCACGCCGACGGCTACAGCTCGTGCACCCGGCCGCCGCGGACCTCGATCCGCCGGTTCACCGCGACGGTGTCCAGCATCCGCCGGTCGTGGGTGACCAGCAGCAGGGTGCCGGTGTACGAGCCGAGCGCGGACTCCAGCTGCTCGATCGCCGGGAGGTCCAGGTGGTTGGTGGGCTCGTCCAGCACCAGCAGGTTGACCCCGCGGGCCTGCAGCAGCGCCAGCGCGGCCCGGGTGCGCTCGCCGGGCGAGAGGGTGCCGGCCGGGCGCATCACGTGCACCGCCTTGAGGCCGAACTTGGCCAGCAGGGTGCGCACGTCCTCCGGCGACAGCTCCGGGACGGCGGCCGCGAAGGCCTCCGCCAGCGGCTCCCCGCCCAGGAACAGTCCGCGCGCCTGGTCCACCTCGCCGACCACCACGCCCGAGCCCAACGAGGCGCTGCCGCCGTCGAGTTCGAGTCGGCCGAGCAGCGCGGCCAGCAGCGTGGACTTGCCCGCGCCGTTGGCGCCGGTGATCGCGACCCGGTCGGCCCAGTCGATCTGCAGGTCCACCGGGCCGAAGGCGAAGTCGCCGCGCCGGGCCACGGCCCCGCGCAGGGTGGCGACCACCGAGCCGGAGCGCGGCGCGGTGGCGATCTCCATCCGCAGCTCCCACTCCTTGCGCGGCTCCTCGACCACGTCCAGCCGCTCGATCATCCGCTGGGTCTGGCGGGCCTTGGAGGCCTGCTTCTCGGTGGACTCGGCGCGCACCGCGCGGCCCATCTTGTCGTTGTCGGAGGACTTGCGGCGGGCGTTGCGCACGCCGTGCTCCATCCAGCCGCGCTGCATCCGGGCGCGGGCCTCCAGCCCGGCCTTGGTGTCGGCGTAGTCCTCGTACTCCTCGCGGGCGTGCCGGCGGGACACCGCCCGCTCCTCCAGGTACGCCTCGTAGCCGCCGCCGTACAGGTTGACCTGCTGCTGGTGCAGGTCCAGCTCCAGCACCTTGGTCACGGTGCGGGCCAGGAACTCGCGGTCGTGGCTGATCAGCACGGTGCCGGCGCGCAGGCCCTTGACGAAGGCCTCCAGCCGCTCCAGGCCGTCCAGGTCGAGGTCGTTGGTGGGCTCGTCGAGCAGGAAGACGTCGTAGCGGGAGAGCAGCAGCGAGGCGAGGCCGGCCCGGGCGGCCTGGCCGCCGGAGAGCGCGGTCATCGGCAGGTCGAGCGAGACCTTCAGCCCGAGCGAGTCGGCGACCTCCTCGGCGCGCTCCTCCAGGTCGGCGCCGCCGAGGTCCAGCCAGCGGTCCAGGCTCGTCGCGTACGCGTCGTCGGCGCCGGGCCGGCCCTCGACCAGGCCCTCGGTGGCCTCGTCCAGGGCGGCCTGGGCGGCCGCCACGCCGGTGCGGCGGGCCAGGAACGCGCGCACCGACTCGCCGTCGCGGCGCTCCGGCTCCTGCGGGAGGTGGCCGACGTTGGCACCGGCCGGGCTGAGCCGCAGCGAGCCGCCCTCGGGGGTGTCCAGGCCCGCCAGCAGCCGCAGCAGGGTCGACTTGCCGGCGCCGTTCACGCCGACCAGGCCGATCACGTCGCCGGGGGCGATGACCAGGTCCAGGCCGGAGAAGAGGGTGCGTTCGCCGTGACCGGCGCTGAGGTCCTTGACTACGAGTGTCGCGCTCATGATGGGGCCGATTGTAGGAGGAGCAGGGCCGCCCCCGGGACCGGTGGGGATCATCCCCGGTGGATCACTTGGCCTTCTTCGAGAAGTACTCGAACATGTGCTGGGCCACGTCCTCCAGGTACGGACCGGCCTCGTAGGTGTTCGCGCCGTTGCCGATGGAGGTGTCGCTGACCAGGGCCGGCTTGCCGTCCTTGGTGGCGTACCAGCCGCCGCCGCTGCTGCCGCCGGTCATGTTGCAGCCGATCAGCAGCATCGCCGGGCGGCTCGGGTCGCCGGTCTTCTTGGACGGCTTGCCGCCGTCGCAGTGCTCCAGCTCGACGCCGTCGAAGGGCTTGCCCTCCGGGAAGCCGTAGTTGGAGACCGAGGCGAGCTGGTCGCGCGGGGCGTTGAACCACAGCGGCACGGAGCCGCCGACGGTCTCCTCCAGCGACTTGCCGTTCGGGTCGGGGTTGGCGACCTTGATGATGCCGAAGTCGTACTGGCTCCACGGGCCGCCGTGCTCCGGGTCGGCCTCGCCGGTCCACTGCGGCGAGACCATGCCCGCGGTCGCGCCCCACTCGCCGTACGGCTCGGCGTCGTCCAGCTTGGACTTCTGCTTGTTGCCGTTGCTCAGCACGCCGTTGCTGTTGAACGCCGGGGCGAAGGTGATGTCGGTGTAGTACTTGTTGCCCTTGCCGCCGTGCAGGCAGTGGCTCGCGGTCCACACCAGGTTGCTCTTGCCGGGGTTGGCCGGGTCGGAGACGACGGTGCCGGAGCACACGTAGTCCTCGTTGCCGTCCTTGAAGAAGATCTTGCCGTTGACGTGCATGTTCTTCGGGAACGGGTGCGCCACGGGCTTCGCCGGGACCATGGCGGGCATCTGGTCCGGGCCGGCCGGCGGCTGGGCGGCGGTGGGCTGGGCCGGGGCGGCGCTGGTGGGCTGCGCGGTCGGCTGGGCGGGCGCCTGCGTCGGGTCCTGGGCGGGGGCCTGCGGCAGCGGCTTCGGCTTGGCGTCCAGCAGCTTCTGCAGGGTCCAGTAGCCCTTGACCGCCGGGGTGATGACGTTCGCCTGGGCCCACTTGTCCCAGTCCTCGAGCTTCCAGGTCTTCAGTTCCTCGACCGTCGGGAGCTTGATCGGGGCCGCGCCCGGCTTGCCGGTGGCACTGGCCGCGACCGAGGGAGCCGCGGTCTCGGCGCCGGCCGGGTCGGAGTTGTCCGGTCCGCACGCGGTGGCGACCACCATGGTCAGCGCGGCGACGGAGGCGCCCAGGACGGCACGGCTCGGCCGGGATATCGGTGACATGAGTTCAAATCCCCCTGTTGACTACCGCCATACGGCCCGTTCCTCGGGTACGGCCCCACCGGGCCGCAGGTATGGCAGGTGAGGAGTCTGCCATGCGGATAAGAATCTCCTTACACCCACCCCCGGCTGGGACGAGGCTGTCACCGGATCGGCACGGGATCGGCACGGGGCCTTCGTCGAGGCCCTGTTCGGGGTGCCGTCCGGGGTGCCGTCCGGGGTGCAGTCCGGGTCCGGCTGTGCCGTCCGGGTCCCGCCGGGGCCCCGCCCCGGGCCCTTTGCGGGGGTTGCGGCCGGGCCCGGAAAACCGGTTGCACGCGTTTCCCGAGGTGCCTAGCGTGGTCGGGGTCATCAGCCAGACAAGGAGAAGGCCGTTGCTCTACTGAGGTCCCGGGACACCGCCCCGCCGCGCAGGCCCAGTTGCCGCGTGGTGCGCGTGTGTGCGACCTCAGTCACGGCCCCGTGGCGATCCTCCGTGTGACGCCACCCCTTCGTCCTCCTCGGCCGTACCGGTTCCGCACCAGCGGTGTCTCCCCGTGTTGCTCACCACCCCTTCGGCAACCACCCCGGGAGGCCCACATGGCACAACCCACCACCGCCGTCCTCTGCACCGACCTCACCTTCGAGTGGCCCGACGGCAAACCCGTCCTGGACGGCTTCCACCTCGCCGTCGGCCCCGGCCGCACCGGCCTGATCGGGCTCAACGGCGCGGGCAAGTCCACCCTGCTGCGGCTGATCGCCGGCGACCTCACCCCGGCCGGCGGCACCGTCCGGGTCGACGGCGAACTCGGCTACCTGCCACAGGGCCTGACGCTCGACACCACGCTGCGGGTGGACGAGGCGCTCGGCGTCCGGGCCGCCCGCGAGGCCCTGCACGCCATCGAGTCCGGCGACACCGACCAGCGCCACTTCGACGCCGTCGGCGACGACTGGGACGTCGAGGAGCGCGCCCGCGCCACGCTCGACCGGCTCGGCCTGCACCGCCTCGGCCTCGACCGCACCACGGGCGAACTCTCCGGCGGCGAGGCGGTGCTGCTGCGGCTGGCCGCCCTGCTGATGGCCCGCCCGGACGTCCTGCTGCTGGACGAGCCCACCAACAACCTCGACCGGGCCGCGCGCGAGCGGCTCTACGAGACGGTGGCCGACTGGCACGGCGTGATGCTGATCGTCAGCCACGACCGCGAGCTGCTGCGTCACGTCGACCGGATCGCCGACCTGCGGGACGGCGAAGTCGCCTGGTACGGCGGCAACTTCGAGGAGTACGAACGCACCCTCGCGGCCCAGCAGGAGACGGCCGAGCGGCTGCTGCGCAACGCCGAGGCCGACGTCCAGCGCCAGAAGCGGGACTTGGTCGAGGCCCGGAGCCGGCTCGACCGCAGCGCCGCGTACGGCAAGAAGCGCTCGGTCACCCGCAACGACCCGCACATCTTCGCCGGGATGCTCAAGCGCAAGGGCCAGGAGACCGCCGGGCGGATCCAGGGCATGCACACCGAGCGGCTGGAGGAGGCCAGGGCACGGCTCAGCGCGGCCGAGGAGGCGGTGCGCGACGACGCCGAGATCCGGATCGACCTGCCGCGCACCGCCGTCCCGGCCGGGCGCACCGTGCTCACCCTGCAGAAGGTCCGGCTGCCGCACGGCGGCACCGCCGAGCTCGACCTGCGCGGTCCCGAGCGGATCGCCCTGGTCGGCCGCAACGGGGCGGGGAAGTCCACCTTGCTGCGCACCATCGCGGGCGAACTCGCGCCGCTGGAGGGGGAGATCACCACCCCGGTGCCGCTGCGGCACCTCCCGCAGCGGCTCGACCTGCTGGACGACGCGCTCAGCGTCGCGGAGAACGTCAAGCGGTTCGCCCCCGCCGCCGGGGACAACGCGATCCGTGCCCGGCTGGCCCGCTTCCTGTTCCGCGGCGCCCGCGCCGACCAGCCGGCCGCGACGCTCTCCGGCGGCGAGCGGTTCCGCGCGACCCTGGCCGCGCTGCTGCTGGCCGACCCGCCGCCGCAGCTGCTGCTGCTCGACGAGCCGACCAACAACCTGGACCTGGCCAGTGTCCGCCAGCTCACCCAGGCGCTGGCCGCGTACCGGGGCGCGCTGGTCGTGGCCAGCCACGACCTGCCGTTCCTGCGCGGCCTGGGCGTGACCAGGTGGCTGGAGCTGGACGGGGACCTGCGGGCGGTGGAGCCGATGTAGCGGGTACCGGGCCGGGAGAGGGCCAGGGAAAGGGCGCGGAGGCGCGCACGGGCAGCGCGGCGCCGGCCGAGGTCGGCGCCGCGGTTACTGCCGGTCGAGGCCGGTGCCGCGGTTACTGCCGGTCGCCCCCGGCGTCGTCGGTGAGCACCCGTTGGGCCGTGCTCAGGGCCGGGTCCCTGGGCACGGCCGGCTCGTCGGGGCCGCCACGGGGAGGATCGACAGCGAACCGTTCTGACGGCGGGTGAGAAGGGGACGCCGGGCGCGATGCGCTGCGCCGGTGCCCGCGGCCCTGGTCCGCCGTCGGTGCCCGCCGCCCGTCTTCGCCGCGGGTGTCCGCCGCCGGTGTCCGAGGGTCAGGTCCGCGGGTCAGGTCTGCGGTGCGGGCCGCACCTTGCCCGCGACCAGCGTCCCGAGCCGGTCCAGCCCGACGACGAGGACGGCCAGGACGACGAACTCGACGGTCAGCTGGGCGATCTGGCCCCAGACGTAGCCGTAGCCCCTGGTGGTCGGGTCGAAGAAGAAGTACGGGTAGGGCAGCGGGTAGTCGTCGAACAGCGCGTTACGGGCGAGCACGATCGCCGCGTAGCCGAGCGGGAAGGCCAGCCAGAGCGGGATGTCCTTCCAGGCCGCCGCGTTGCGCGGCTTCAGTACCAGCCAGTCGGCGATCACCATCACCGGTGTGACGTAGTGCAGGAAGAACGACGACCAGTGCGCCAGTCTGTCCGGGCCGCCGACCAGCCCCGGCAGCGGGCTGGCGCCGTGCTGCAGCAGGACGTGCGAGACCAGTCCGGTGATCAGGATGTACAGCGTGGCGGCGCCGCGCAGCCGGGGCGCGGGTGCGTCCACGCTGTCGCGCTTGAGCATCCAGTACACCGCTCCGATGAAGTAGCCGAGCACGATCACGTTGCTCTGCACGGTGAAGTACACCAGCGGTGCCGTCCCGAGGGTCAGGCCGAGGCCCGCCGAGAACACGATTCCCATGCGCCACCACAGCGCGGGTCGGGTCCGGACTGTCATGCGGCCACCAGTTCGTTTCAGGCGATACGGGAGGTATCGGACGGCTGAGGGGAAGACCGCACTCTACTCGCCGGTACCGGGGAGGTGGAACCCGCGTGCGATTCCCCGCGGCTGCCCGCGCCGCCTCCGGGCCCTCGCGGCCCGCTGCCCGCTGCCCGCAGGCATCACGCAGCGGGCCCTCAGCCCGGCAGCACGAAGCCCGACTCGTACGCCGCGATGACCGCCTGGGTGCGGTCCCGTGCGCCGAGCTTGGCGAGCACGCTGCCGACGTGCGTCTTCACCGTCTCCTGACTGACCACCAGCCGCGCCGCGATCTCGCCGTTGTTGAGTCCGGTGGCCATCAGCCGCAGCACCTGCCCCTCCCGCTCGGTCAGCCGGCCGACCGGTCCCCGGCCGGCCGAGGACTCCCGGCGGCGGTCCGTGCCGTGGCGCACCGCGAGTTCGCGGACGGCCGCCGGGAAGAGCAGCGAGTCCCCGCGCGCGACCAGTCGCACCGCCTGCACCATCTCCTCCGCCCGCGCCCGCTTCAGCAGGAACCCGGCCGCGCCCGCGCGCAGCGCGTCGTACACGTGGTCGTCGTGCTCGAAGGTGGTGACCACCAGGATCCGCGGCGGCTCGGCCATCCCGCCGACCAACTGCTCGGTGGCCCGGATCCCGTTGATGCCCGGCATCCGGACGTCCATCAGCACGACGTCCGGTCGCAGTTCGCGCACCAGGGGGACGACCTCGGCGCCGTCGGCGGCCTCGCCGACCACGGTGAGGTCCGGCTCGGCGTCGATCACCACCCGCAGGCCCATCCGGACCAGCCGTTCGTCGTCCGCGATCACCACGCGGATGTCGTCCGCACCGCCGTCCGCGCCGGTCCTCCCGCCGTCGTCCGCCCCGCCGCGTGCGCCGCCGTCCGCCCCGCCGTTCATGCCGTGTCCCTCGCTCACCGTGTCCCCGCCGTTCACCGTGCAGTCCCTCCCAGCGGCAGCCAGACGGCCAGCCGCCACGTCGTTCCGTCCGCGCTCGGCCCCGCCGTGCTGCCGCCGCGCAGCGCCGTCGCGCGCTCCCCGATGCCGCGCAGCCCGCGTCCGCCGCCGGGGCGGCTCGGCCGGGCGGGGCCCAGCGGGTTGGTCAGTTCGATCTCCAGCCGGTCCCCGGCCAGCCCGACCCGCAGTCCGGCAGGCGCCGGTCCGGCGTGCCGCAGCACATTGGTCAGGCCCTCCTGCACGATCCGGTACGCCTCGCGGGAGACCGGCGCGGGCAGGCCGGGCAGGCCTGGGGCCAGCTCGGCGTCCACCGTCACGCCGGTGCGGGCGAGCTGGCGGAGCAGGTCGTCCAGTCCGGCGAGGGTGGGCCCGGCCGGTCCGGTGGCCTCCGGGTCCTCCTCGCGCAGCAGGCCGAGCACGGTGTCGAGTTCGGCGACGGCCGCCCGCGCCGTCTCCTCGATCGCCTGCAGCGCCTCGGCGGCGAAGGCGGGGTCGGTGCGCAGTACCCGGGCGGCCGCCGAGGCCTGGATGCCGACCGCGCTGAGCGCGTGCCCGACCGAGTCGTGCAGTTCGCGGGCCAGCCGGTTGCGCTGGGCGAGTACGGTGGCCCGGCGCTCGGCGGTGGCCAGCCGCTCCTCCGGGGTCGGGCCGAGCAGGGCGGGGGCCCAGCGGGCGAGCAGCGCGCCGAAGCCCGCGTTGGCGAGCACGATCAGCAGCAGGACGGCCAGGCCCAGCAACGGTCCGGTGATCATCCAGCCGGGGAAGCGGTTCTCCCAGAACGCGGCGAGGTCCCGGGCGCCGCCGAAGGAGCACATCAGCACCACCGCGAACGGCGCCCCGGCCAGCGTCATCCCGGCGACCACCCCGCCGAAGAACAGGTGCAGGACGAACCAGAGCGCGGTGCGCCGGCGGGCCGGCCAGGAGCGGGCCGGCCCGGTGGCCAACTCCTCCGCCCGGGGCGCCGCGCACAGCGCCCGCGCGGCCGCGCCCTCCAGCCCCCGGACGGTCGGCACCAGTGCGGTGACGGCGGCCATCGGCAGCGAGGTGAACAGCGAGAGGAACTGCAGCAGCGCCTGCCGGGCGGGCGCCTGGGCGGCGTCGAGCGCGCCGAGCACCACCACCGACAGCAGCCAGTACGGCATCAGCAGCGCGCCGCCCAGCACCAGGTGCACCCAGCGCAGCCGGGCCCGCCGTCCGACCAGCGCCCCCGCCGCACGCCGCAGCCGTGTGCCCGCCCCCGTGATCACCCGGGTGACTCTACGTCAGCAGGGTGGTGGCGGGCCCCCCATTCGGTGAGCGCGATCGCGCCGGCGGCCAGCATCAGCAGGCCGGCCGAGAACTGCCCGGCCTGCACCAGCACCATCAGTCCGGGTACCGCGCCCGGCAGGTCGGGCACCGTCGTCGACGTCCCGAACGCCACCAACTGGTAGCCGCCCCAGCCGAACAGCGAGCCGGCGCCGATCCAGGCCGCCGTCAGCGGTACCCGCAGCCGTCGTCCCGGCCCGATCCGGAACGCGAGCACCAGCAGTGCCGCCGCCGCGACCACCGCCATGGCGGCGGTGACGGCCTCCATCGTCGCGATGGACCGGCCGCGGTCGTCGGCCCAGCGCAGCGGGAGCCCCACCGTCCCGCCGGCGGCCCAGTAGGCCCGGGCCGCCGCGACGCCGAGCGCGACCGGGGCGGCGACGGCGGCGAGGGCGCGCTGCACGTTGCGGGTGGGGGAGTCGGGCAGGTCGCCGATCCGGGCCCGCAACAGGCCCGCCCAGCGACGGCGGGCGTAGAGCACGAAGGCGGTGATCAGGGCGATGCCCTGTACTCCGAAGCCGCCGTAGACCAGGGCGAACACCCAGCCCGCCAGCCCGTCGTCGGCGTGCTGCCCGGGCGGGCGGTGCTCCGGGCCGAGCACGAGCGAGGAGAGGAGGTCCGCCGGTACGGCGACCAGGATCGTCCCGAGCAGTCCGGTCGCGACCCACATCGGGAACGCCACCAGTCCGGCGGCCGCCCGGCGCCCCCACGGCCGGACGAAGGCGAGCGCGAGGGCGAGCGCGATCGCGTCCATGCCGAAGGTGAGGAGGTTGAGCGTCCACAGTCCGTCCAGCGCCCCCGGATCGCGCACACCGACCTCGGAGCCGGTCAGCCAGAGCAGCTTCAGCGTCAGGTAGGGGACGGTGGCGGTCATCGCGACCCCGGCCGCCACCACCCGTACCGCGTCGTCCTTGTGTCTCATGCCCCCACGGTCGCGTCCCGCCCGGGCCCCGGTCCTCAGCCCTGGGCGGGATCCCCCTCCCCCCGGCGGGGGATTCGCGGCTCAGGCCATCCGGTGGATCAGTCGGTCCTCCTCGTCGACCCGCCCGTCCGGGTCGGCCACCAGCCCGAGCCGTTCGGCGAGCCGGCGGGAGGGCAGGTTGTCGGCCCAGATCAGGGCGACCACCGGGATCCCGGGGAACCGCGGGCGCCCCTGCGCCATCGCCGCGCGGGCCGCCTCCGCCGCGTACCCCTGGCCCCAGGCGGACGGCCGGAACCGGTAGTAGAGGTTGAACACCCGCTCCCCGTCCAGGGTGTGCAGGTACAGCCCGGCGAAGCCGATGATCACCTCCGGCTCCTCGCGCCTGGCCACGGCGCAGTACCCGATCCCGTCCCGCACCCAGTCGGCCACGAAGCCGTCCAGCGCCTCCTGGGCGGCCGCGAGGTCCCGCTGCGGCCCGTGCGGGTTGTACCGGTTGGTCTCCGGATCCCCGTGCACGGCGAACATGGCCTCGGCGTCCCCCTGCTGCGGCTGTGTGAGCACCAGCCGCTCGGAGACGGCGACGACCGTGCGGGTGGTGTGCTGGGCGGTGCTCATGACGATTCCCCCGTCGTGATTCGTAATGGATGCCTCGCAGGATAGGCCATTACATGTGCAGGTGCCCGTCGATATTCCCGGCTGTGCGGACCGGCGGCCGGACCGGCTCGCGGCGGAGCGGCGCGGAGGTCTTGTTACCGGCGGGTCGCTTGCCTATCATCCCGAGTGTTACAGCTTTACTGTCAAACCCCGAAGGGTTCTGCGGCCAGTGCGTGACACAAGCAGTCCAGCGGGCCCGGGCGGCCCGGCCCCGTCCGCGGGCGGACCGCCGGCGGGCGGACCGCTGGCGGGCGTGCGGGTGGTGGAACTCGCGGGTATCGGGCCGGGCCCGTTCGCCGCGATGCTGCTCGGGGACCTCGGGGCGGACGTGGTGCGGGTGGACCGGCCGGAGCCCTCGCCGCTCGGGACGGACCCGGCGTACGACCTCAGCAACCGCAACAAGCGCTCCGTGCTGGTCGACCTGAAGTCGCCCGGCGGGCCGGGGCTGGTGCTGGACCTCGTCGAGCGGGCCGACCTGCTGATCGAGGGCTACCGGCCCGGTGTCGCGGAGCGGCTCGGCGTCGGCCCGCAGGCGTGCCTGGCGCGCAACCCGGCACTGGTGTACGGCCGGATGACCGGATGGGGACAGGACGGGCCCCGGGCCGCGACGGCCGGGCACGACCTCGGGTACGCGGCGGTCGCCGGGGTGCTGGGGATGGTCGCGGCGGCGCCGGGCGGCGCCGACCAGGCGCCCGGGATCCCGGCCAACCTGCTGGGCGACTACGCGGGCGGCTCGCTCTACCTGGTCGTCGGCCTGCTCGCCGGACTGCACCATGCCCGGGCCACCGGCGCGGGCCAGGTGGTGGACGCCGCGATCGTGGACGGTGCGGCACACCTCGGCAGCATGCTCTGGGGGCTGCTCGCGGCCGGCCACTGGCAGGACCGCCGGGGCGTCAACCTGCTGGACGGCGGTGCACCGTTCTACGCGGTCTACCGGGCCGCCGACGGCGGACACCTGGCCGTCGGCGCGCTGGAGCCGCGCTTCTACGCCGAGTTCGCCCGACTGCTGGAGCTCGGCCCCGACGCGCCCGGCCAGTACGACCCCGCCCGTTGGCCGGAGCTGCGGGCCCGGATCGCGGCCCGCTTCGCCACCCGGACCAGGAGTGAGTGGGAGGCGGTCTTCGAAGGCTCCGACGCCTGCGTCGAAGCGGTGTTGACGATGCGTCAAGCTGCGGTCGACGGCCACCTGGCGGCGCGCGGGACGTACGTCGAGGCGGACGGCGTCACCCAGCCCGCCCCCGCCCCGCGCTTCTCCGCCACCCCCGGCGCGCTGCGCCGCCCGCCGGCCCGGCCGGGGGCGGACACCGTAGAGGTGGCCCGGGACTGGGGCGTCCCGGGCCTCGGCGCCGCGGCGGGCGATCCGACGGCGGACGGTTCCGGGACCGACCGCTCCGGGACTGACGGCTCCGGCGCGGGCCGCTTCGGGACTGACCGTTCCGGGGCGGGCCGCTCCGAGCCGGACGAGGCCGCTGCGGTCGACACCGCGGCAGAGCAAGGAGAGTAGCGTTGCAGCGCGAGATCTTCACCGAGCAGCACGACGACTTCCGGGCCACCGTGCGGGCCTTCCTCGCCAAGGAGGTGCTGCCGCACTACGACCGCTGGGAGAAGGCCGGGATCGTCGACCGCTCCGTCTGGCTCGCGGCCGGACGCCAGGGCCTCCTCGGCATCGCCGTCCCCGAGGAGTACGGCGGTGGCGGCACCCCGGACTTCCGCTACGCCGCCGTGCTGGCCGAGGAGTTCGCCCGGGCCGGCGCCTCCGGGCTGGCGATCGGCCTGCACAACGACATCATCGGCCCCTACCTCACCTCGCTCGCCACCGAGGAGCAGAAGCGCCGCTGGCTGCCCGGCTTCTGCTCCGGCGAGCTGATCACCGCGATCGCGATGACCGAGCCCGGCACCGGCTCCGACCTGCAGGGCATCCGCACCCAGGCGGTCGACCGGGGTGACCACTTCCTGCTCAACGGCGCCAAGACCTTCATCTCCAACGGCATCCTCGCCGACCTGGTCGTCGTGGTCGCCCGGACCACCCCCGAGGGCGGCGCGCACGGTCTGAGCCTGCTGGCCGTCGAGCGCGGCACGCCCGGCTTCGAGCGCGGCCGCAACCTCGACAAGATCGGCCAGAAGGCCCAGGACACCGCCGAGCTGTTCTTCGAGGACGTCCGGGTGCCGAAGGAGAACCTGCTCGGCGAACTCGACGGCGGCTTCGTCCACCTGATGCAGAACCTCGCCCAGGAGCGGCTCACCATTGCGGCCTCGGCGATCGCCGGCGCCGAGTACCTGGTCGAGATCACCACCGACTACGTCAAGCAGCGCGAGGCGTTCGGCCGGCCGCTGGCCACGTTGCAGCACGTCCGCTTCGAGATCGCCGAACTGGCCACCGAATGCGCCGTCACCCGGACCTTCGTCGACCGCTGCATCACCGAGCACAACCGCTACGCGCTCACTCCGGCCGACGCCTCGATGGCCAAGTGGTGGGCCACCGAGCTGCAGAAGCGCACCGCCGACCGCTGCCTCCAACTGCACGGCGGCTACGGGTACATGACCGAGTTCCCGGTCGCCCGGGCGTTCACCGACGGCCGCATCCAGACCATCTACGGCGGCACCACCGAGATCATGAAGGAGATCGTGGGCCGTTCCATCCTCGGCTGACCCCTCCGGCGAACCCCTCCCGGGCCTGGCCCGGCACCGGAACCCCGAAGCCCCGAAGTCCCCGGGCCCCGAAGCCCCGGCCCCGAAGCTCTGACAGCTCTGAAGCCCTGAAGTCCGAAGCCCCGAAAGGCATTCCCATCGTGACCACCGAAGCGTACGTCTACGACGCGATCCGCACCCCGCGCGGCCGGGGCAAGGCCACCGGCTCGCTGCACGCCACCAAGCCGATCGACCTGGTCGTCGGCCTGATCCACGAACTGCGCCGCCGGTTCCCCGAGCTGGACCCGGCCGCGATCGACGACATCGTGCTGGGCGTGGTCAGCCCGGTCGGGGACCAGGGCTCCGACATCGCCCGGATCGCCGCCGTCGCGGCCGGCCTGCCCGACACCGTCGCCGGGGTCCAGGAGAACCGCTTCTGCGCCTCCGGCCTGGAGGCCGTCAACCTGGCCGCGGCCAAGGTCCGTTCGGGCTGGGAGGACCTGGTCCTGGCCGGCGGCGTGGAGTCGATGTCCCGGGTCAAGATGGCCTCCGACGGCGGCGCCTGGTTCGCCGACCCGATGACCGCCTACGAGACCAACTTCGTCCCGCAGGGCATCGGCGCCGACCTGATCGCCACCATCGAGGGCCTCTCCCGCACCGACGTGGACGCCTTCGCCGCCGAGTCCCAGGCCCGCGCCGCCAAGGCCCAGGCCGACGGCCTGTTCGACCGCTCGGTGGTCCCGGTGCGCGACCGCAACGGCCTGGTCGTGCTGGAGCGCGACGAGTTCATCCGCCCCGGCACCACCGTCGAGACCCTGGCCGGCCTCAAGCCCTCCTTCGCCCAGATCGGCGAGGCCGGCGGCTTCGACGCCGTCGCCCTGCAGAAGTACCACTGGGTGGAGGCCATCGACCACGTCCACCACGCGGGCAACTCCTCCGGCATCGTGGACGGCGCCGCCCTCGTCGCCATCGGCAACCGCGAGGTCGGCGAGCGGTACGGGCTGCGTCCGCGCGCCCGGATCGTCTCCGCCGCCGTCTCCGGCTCCGAGCCGACCATCATGCTCACCGGCCCCGCCCCGGCGACCCGCAAGGCGCTCGCCAAGGCCGGTCTGACCGCCGCCGACATCGACCTGGTCGAGATCAACGAGGCCTTCGCCGCCGTCGCGCTCCGGTTCATCCGCGAACTCGGCTTCCGTCCCGACCAGGTGAACGTCAACGGCGGCGCGATCGCCCTCGGCCACCCGCTCGGCGCCACCGGCGCGATGCTGCTCGGCACCGTCGTCGACGAACTGGAACGGCGCGACCTGCGCTACGGCCTGATCACCCTCTGCGTGGGCGGCGGCATGGGCATCGCCACCATCGTCGAGCGCGTCTGAGCCCACCCGTCGCCCGCCGCCACCCTTCCCGGGGCACGTTCCCCCGGACCCCGTCCGGGAGACCCCTCGCGTGGCACCTCGCTTTGCAGACCTGGAGACCGTGAACCCATGAGCGACACCACCACCATCCGCTGGGAGCAGGACCAGGACGGCGTGGTCACCCTCGTCCTCGACGACCCCACCCAGTCCGTCAACACCATGAACGAGGCCTTCACCGCCGACTTCGAGACCGTCGTCGGCCGGCTGGCCGGACTCGGGGACGCGCTGCGCGGAGTGGTGATCACCTCCGCCAAGAAGACCTTCTTCGCCGGCGGGGACCTGCGGATGCTCTCCGCGGCCCGCCCCGAGGACGCCGAAGCCGTCTTCGAGAAGTCGATGCGGATCAAGCGCTCGCTGCGCACGCTGGAGACCCTCGGCAAGCCGGTCGTCGCCGCCGTCAACGGCAGCGCGCTCGGCGGCGGCCTGGAGCTCGCCCTCGCCTGCCACCACCGCATCGCGCTGAACACCCCGGCGAGCCGGATCGGCCTGCCCGAGGTCACCCTCGGCCTGCTGCCGGGCGGCGGCGGAGTGGTCCGCACCGTGCGGCTGTTCGGCATCACCGACGCCCTGCTGAAGTACCTGCTGCAGGGCCGCCAGTACCGCCCGGCGCAGGCGCTGGAGCACGGCCTGGTGCACGAACTGGTCGACAGCACCGAGGAGTTGACCACCCGTGCGCGCGCCTGGATCGAGGCCAACCCGACCGCCGTCCAGCCCTGGGACGTCAAGGGCCACAAGATCCCCGGCGGCACCCCGACCACCCCGGCCTTCGCCGCCAACCTGCCCGCCTTCCCCGCCAACCTGCGCAAGCAGCTGAACGGCGCGCCCTACCCGGCCCCGCGCAACATCCTGGCCGCCGCGGTCGAGAGCGCCCAGGTGGACGTCGACACCGCGATGGTGATCGAGGCCCGCTACTTCACCGAGCTCGCCTGCGGCCAGACCAGCAAGAACATGATCCAGGCGCTGTTCTTCGACATGCAGGCGGTCAACTCCGGTGCCGGGCGCCCCAAGGACATCGAGCGCCGGACGGTCCGCAAGGTCGCCGTGCTCGGCGCCGGGATGATGGGCGCGGGCATCGCCTACGCCTGCGCCAAGGCCGGCATCGAGGTCGTCCTCAAGGACGTGAGCACCGAGGCCGCCGAGCGCGGGAAGGCCTACTCCGAGGGGCTGCTGAACAAGGCCGTCGCACGCGGCCGCTCCACCGAGGCCAAGCGCGACGAACTGCTCGCCCGGATCACCCCCACCGGCGACGCCGCCGACCTGGCCGGCTGCGACGCGGTGATCGAGGCGGTCTTCGAGAACACCGAGCTCAAGCACAAGGTGTTCCAGGAGGTCGAGGGCGTCGTCGCCCCCGACGCGCTGCTCTGCTCCAACACCTCCACGCTGCCGATCGGCGTGCTCGCCGAAGGCGTCCGGCGCACCGGCGACTTCATCGGCCTGCACTTCTTCTCTCCGGTCGACAAGATGCGGCTGGTGGAGATCATCCGCGGCCCGCAGACCGGCGACGAGGCCCTCGCCCGCGCCTTCGACCTGGTCCGGCAGATCGACCGGACCCCGATCGTCGTCAACGACTCCCGAGGCTTCTTCACCTCGCGGGTCATCGGCCAGTTCCTCAACGAGGGCGTCGCCATGGTCGGCGAGGGCATCCACCCCGCCTCCGTCGAGCAGGCCGCCGCCCAGGCCGGCTACCCCGCCAAGGTGCTCTCCCTGATGGACGAGCTCACCCTCACCCTCCCGCGCAAGATCCGCGACGAGTACCGGCGCTCGGTCGAGGGCGGCGGCGGCACCTGGACGCCGCACCCGGCCGACGCAGTGGTCGACCGGATGGTCGACGATTTCGGCCGCCCGGGCCGCAGCGGCGGCGCCGGCTTCTACGAGTACGGCGAGGACGGCCGGCGCGGGCGGCTCTGGCCGGGACTGCTGGAGCACTTCACCGCTTCCGGTGCGGACGCCGCCGAGGTGCCCTTCGAGGACCTCAAGGAGCGGATGCTGTTCAGCGAGGCGCTGGACTCGGTGCGCTGCCTGGAGGAGGGCGTGCTGACCTCGGTCGCCGACGCCAACGTCGGCTCGATCCTCGGCATCGGCTTCCCCGCCTGGACCGGCGGCGTCTTCCAGTACATCAACGGGTACGAGGGCGGCCCGGCCGGCTTCGCGGCCCGCGCCCGCGAACTCGCCGCCGCGTACGGCGAGCGGTTCGCGCCGCCGGCGCTGCTGGAGCGGATCGCGGCCGAGGGGCGGACGTTCACGGACTGACCCGGGTGCCGCCCGGGGTCGGGCGGTGCCGTGTTCCGCACGGTGCCGCCCGACCCCGGGGCCTCACGCCCGGCGGGGTTCCCCGGCCGGCCCGTCGGATTCCTGCCCGGCCGGTTGTCCGGGCGCCTGTCCGGTCGGCTGTCCGGGCTCGTGTCCGGGCTCGTATCCGGCCGGTTGTCCGGGCTCGTGTCCGGGCTCGTGTCCGGCCGGTGGCCCGGTCGGTTCGGCGGGCAGCACCACGGTCAGTTCCTCGCCGAGTTCCTCCCGGAGCGAGCGCTGGAACGCCGTGACCAGGGCCTGCGCCACCATCGGCTGGATGTGGTCCGTCAACGCCTTCATCCGGGCCAGCTCGTCCGGGGCCGGCTCGCTCTCCCGGAACGGCTTCCACACCGTCTCCCGGAACAGCCGCTGCAACTCCCGTGCCGTCGCCCGGCTGTGCTCCAGCACCACCGCCCGGGCGGTCAGTAGCGTCTCCAACGGGATCGGCACGTCCAGGATCCGCACGCCCAGCGGCAGCAGGCCCGGATCCACCCGGAACACCTCCGGGTCGTCGGTCCGCTCCAGCGCCCCCATCGCCGCGAGCCGTCCGACCTGCTCCTCCGACAGCCCCCGCCCGGTGCGCCGTTCCAACTGGGCCCGGCCCAGCTCCTCGACGGCCTCCGGCGTCCAGGACGCCACCAGCGCCCGGTGGATCGCCAGGTCCAGCGGAGTGCTGTCCTCCGGCAGCCGCGCCAGGTAACGCTCGATCGCCGCCAGCGTCAGCCCCTGCCGCTGCAACTCCTCGATCAGCCCCAGCCGGTCCAGGTGCGCCGCGCCGTACAACCCCACCCGCCGCGGCCCCAGTTCCGGCGGCGGCAGCAGCCCCTTCGTCCCGTAGAACCGCACCGTCCGCACCGTCACCCCGGCCCGCGCCGCCAACTCGTCCACCGTCAGCCGCACCTCGCCCGCTACGGCGCCGTGCTCCCCCATCTGCTGCCTCCCGCGCTGGCACACTCCTGCTGTGACAGCAGCAGTGTGACAGTGCGGCCCGTGCCGGTCCACCGGCGGCGGGTGGCGGGCCGTGCGTGGTCGGCCGCGGGTGGGCGCGGCGGGTGGTGGGCAGTAGGCGGCGAGCTGTGGGTCGGGCGCGGCGGGTGGTGGGCGGTAGGCGGCGGGCTGTGGGTCGGGCGCGGCGGTGGACGGGGGCCGGCGTGCGGTCGGGCGGAACACCGTGACGCCGACGCGGGCGGGGTGCCGGTTCCGCAGGACGGGGTCACGCCGACGCCCCCGCCCTTCCGCCGGAGGTCCGGCTCGGGTCGGGGGCGTCGCGTGGGGCCGCCCGGAATCTCCCGGGGTCTCCCGTGTTTCCACGGGTCCCCTGGGCTCCCCGGCCGGTCGGGGCCTCCGGTCCTTCGGGGCTGCCGCGTGCGGTGGGCGGTGGGCCCGGGTGCAGCCCCTCCACTCGTTGAGGCCGAAGCCGGATCACCCGCGGGCGACCCGGATCACCCCGGGGGGTGAGCCGGGCCACCCCCGCGGCGGCGCGCTGTCGGGGAGGGTCAGGCGAGGGCGGCGTGGTGGCGGCGGGTGACTTCGGGGTGGGCCCGGGTGTAGCCCTTCCACTCGTTGAGGCCGAAGTCGGCGAAGAGGGGGTTGTCGGGGTCCTCGGTGGCGCCGGGGGCGTGGTGGGCGAGCGGGAAGTCCAGCGGCGCGATGTGGGCGTCGAGGCGCGGGTTGTAGAAGAACGGGACGGAGAAGCGCTCGCGGGCGCCGGCCGGGCTGACGACCCGGTGGCTGGTGGCCTTGAGGTAGCCGTCCGTGGCGACCTCCAGCAGTTCGCCGAGGTTGACGACGAACGCGCCCTCCATCGGCGGCACGTCCAGGAAGCTGCCGTCCTGGCGCTCGACCTGGAGTCCGCCCACGGTGTCCTGGAGCAGCAGGGTGATGAAGCCGTAGTCCTTGTGGGCGCCGACGCCCTGGCCGGCGCCGTCCGGGGCGGTTCCGGGGTAGCGGACCAGCTTGAGGCGCAGGTGGGGGTGGCCCGCGAAGGCCTCGTCGTAGAAGTCGGGGCGGGCACCGATCGCGGTGAGGAGTTCATGCAGCAGCCGGCGGGCGACCCCGCCGAGGTGGTCGATCCAGCCGAGTGCGGCGGTGCGCAGTTCGGGGAGCGCCGCAGGCCACTGGTTGGGGCCCTCCAGCCACCAGTACGGGGGCTCGCCGGCGCCGGGGACGTGCGCGGGCAGCTCGGCACCGATGTCCAGCTGGTCGCGCCAGTCCTGGCTGCCGCCGGTTCGTTCGTCGCCGGTGCGGGTGTAGCCCCGGTAGTGGGGGGAGTTGAGGTTGCTCACGGCGAGCCGGTCGGCTTCGGGGAGGGTGAAGAAGGCGCGCATGGCCCGGGTGAGCGCGGCCGTCTCCTCCGGGGTGACACCGTGGCCGACGAGCTGGAAGAAGCCGACGCCGGTGGCCGCGGCGCGGAGTTCGTCGTGCAGGCGGCGGCGGTCTTCCGCACTGCCGTCGGCGAGCGAGAGGTCGATCACCGGGAGGGCGTCCGCGGGGGTGGAACCGGAGCCGGTTTCGGATATGGGGGTGTGCTGCTGCGTCATGTGTGACATCCGCTGGGTCTCGTCCCGGCCGGGCCCGGTGGTCGACCGGGGGCGCCTGAGCAGGGCCTGGTGCGGCGGGTGCTCCGGGTGCCGGGAGGCGGGGGCGGCCGGGTGGGGCCGCCGTTGAGGGTGGGTGGTGAGAGGTTCAGCCGGAGCGTCGACAGGACATGGTGGTCACGCGGAGCAGGTCCACGTGACGGCGGCGAACAAGGATGAGCACCTCACCAGCCTAAATGACCGGTTCGGCGGCGGGCGAGCCCCCTGCAGCGGAGGGCCACTCATCACTTGTCGGTGGTCGTTCAGTCACGGAGCGTTCGATCATTCGCGTACGGCGGTCGGCGGCCCCTTTCAGGCGTTGTTGAGGTAGGCCAGGACCGCCAGGACCCGGCGGTTGTCGTCGTCGGAGGGCTGGAGGTCGAGCCGGACGAAGATCGACGCGGTGTGCTTGGCGACTGCCCGTTCGGTGATCACCAGCTGCTGGGCGATGGCGGCGTTGGAACGGCCCTCCGCCATCAGGCCCAGCACCTGCCGCTCGCGGGGGGAGAGGGTGGAGACCGGGCCGGCCGAGGAGTTGTGGGTGAGCAGCCGGGTGATCACCTCCGGATCCATCGCGGTACCGCCCTGGGCGACCCGCCGGACGGAGTCGATGAACTGGGCGCCGTCCATCACCCGGTCCTTGAGCAGGTAGCCGATCCCGCCGGTGCTGCCGGCCAGCAGCTCGCGCGCGTACAGCTGCTCCACGAACTGCGACAACACCAGGACGGGCAGGCCCGGGTGCGCCTGACGGGCGGCCAGCGCGGCCCGCAGCCCCTCGTCGGTGAAGCCCGGCGGCAGCCGGACGTCGACCACGGCGATGTCGGGCCGGTCGGCGTCCACCGCGGCGAGCAGTTGGTCGCCGTTCTCGACCGCCGCGGTGACCTCCATGCCGTTGGCCTCCAGCAGCCGGGTCAGGCCGTCCCGGAGGAGGAAGAGGTCTTCGGCGATGACAACGCGCACGGGATCTCCAGGTTCACGATGGTCGGACCACCGGACGGGCTGCTGATCGCGAGCACCCCGTCGAAGGCGGCCAGTCGGCGTTCGGTTCCGCTGAGGCCGGTGCCCCGGGACGGGTCGGCGCCGCCGCGCCCGTCGTCGGTCACCGATATCCGCAACAGCCCGCCACTGTGCCCTATTTCGATCCACACGTGCGAGGCGCCCGCGTGCTTCACCACGTTGGCCAGCAACTCGGTGACCGCGAAGTAGGCGGCCGACTCCACCGGGGCGGGTACCCGGCCCGGCAGGGCGCCGGTGAAGGTGACCGGCAGTGGCAGGTCCAGTGCCGTCGCCTGCACCGCGTCGGCCAGTCCGCGGTCGGCGAGCACCGGGGGGTGGATGCCGCGGACCAGGTCCCGCAGCTCTCCCAGTGCCTTCACCGAGGACGTCCGGGCCTCCGCCAGCAGCGGGCCCAGGGCGTCCGGGTCGTCCTTCAGCTGCTCGGCCACGGTCAGCAGCATGCCCAGGGCCACCAGCCGGGCCTGCGCCCCGTCGTGCAGGTCCCGCTCGATCCGGCGCAGTTCGGCGGCCCCGGCGTCGATGGTGTCCGCCCGTGTCCGGGCCAGGTGGCTGACCTGGTGGGCGAGTTCGGCTCGGCGGGAGGGGCCGAGCAGGGCCCGGGCGGTCCACTCGTGGATCCGCAGGACCGGCGGGGCGGCCCACAGCGCGGCCACCGGGGCGACGGTCAGGCCCATCCCGTAGATCACGCCGAGCGCGACGAACGGCCCGTTCCGGCCGAAGACCTGCAGGGCGACCGGGGTCAGCACGATGACCGCGGCGGTGAGGAGCACCGTGCAGCCGGTGAGCAGCACCCAGGCGAGGTCCCGCCAGGTCGCCGGGTCGGTCAGCCAGCCGCCGGCCCGGAGCCGCTGCCAGGGGCCGGTGGCGCCGGGCGGTCGGCGGTACGGCACCGGGACCGGCCGGCCGCTCCACTTCCCGACCACCCGCCTGCTCTCCGTCGCGGTCCAGCGCGCGCCGAACAGGGCGAGGACCAGCAGGGAGGGCGCCAGCCAGAGCGAGACGGAGCGGCCGCCCGGTGCGGCTCCGCCGTAGAGGTGCGTCGCCATCACCGCGATCGCGCCCGGCGCGAACAGGGCGGCCCCGACGGCTCGGCCACCGCCCCCGGTGGCCCAGCAGAGTGCCCAGAGGGCGACCGGCCCCAACGGCACCGTCAGGATCAGCGGGCCGCCCGGCCCGAACGGCCGGGACTCGTCCGGGCCGAACAGCGCGGCGGCCAGCAGGACCGGCCCGGCCAGCAGCGAGACCAGGCCCGTCACGGCCAGCGTCACGGCGTACCAGGCACGCACGCCGTCCACGAGGGCCTGGCCCATCTGCCGGGCGGCCCGGCCGGTCGCCCCCGTCGCACCCGCCCCTGCTCCCGCGCCGCCCGTCCCCGTTCCGGTGCTCGCGTCCGGCCTCATGATGCGCCCCCTCGCCGTCCCGGAGTCCCCGTCCGGGGGCTCCGAAGCCCTTGGCCCCGAAGCCCCCGAGGGCCCGGTGCCGATCTTTCGGTGAGTCAGTCTGCCCGGCCGCCGCGGTCGGCGCTCTAGGCCTGGACACCTACTTCGGGGTGTATCTGGATACACCCCGCAGAGGCCGTCCAGGCGGCTGTCCGCACCCCCGTGCCGATTCGTAGCGTCATGTCCCGTCAGCCGGCCCGGGTCCCTCCGGTGCCGGACCCCGAACCGTGGAGGGCCCGTGAACGCGCCGATCATCCGGATCCGCGGCGTCAGCAGGACGTACGACCGATCCGCCTCCGCCCGCCCCGCCCTGGCCGGCCTCGACTTGGAGGTACGGGCCGGCGAGGCGCTGGCCGTGGTCGGCCGCTCGGGCAGCGGCAAGTCCACCCTGCTGAACCTGATCGCGGGCCTCGACCGCCCGAGCGAGGGAGCGGTGGAGGTGGACGGCGTGGCCGTCCACCGGCTCGGCGAGGCCGCGCTGGCCGAGTACCGGCGGCGCCGGATCGGCATGGTGTTCCAGTTCTTCAACCTGCTGGACGACCTGAACGTCGAGGACAACGTCCTGCTCCCGGCCCAGCTCGCCGGGATGCGGAAGGAGCAGGCCCGCGCCCGGGCCGGCGAGCTGCTGGAGCGGCTGGGGGTGGCCCGGCACGCCAGGGCCTTCCCCGGCCGGCTCTCCGGCGGTGAGCGCCAACGGGTCGCGGTGGCGCGGGCGTTGATGAACCGCCCGCCGTTGCTGCTGGCCGACGAGCCCACCGGGGCGCTGGACACCGCCTCGGCCGCCGACGTCCGCGACCTGCTGCGCGGGCTCAACGCCGAGGGCCAGACGATCCTGCTGGTCACCCATGACACCGCGCTCGCCGAGGCCTGCGCGGACCGGACGATCGAGCTGCTCGACGGCCGGCTGGTCCGGGACACCGCGGCCGTGCCCGCTCCCGGGGGCGCGCGGTGATCCGGGGGCGGGGAGCGCGGTGGAGCGGGCTGACGGGGAACGGGTGCGGGCGGGCGAACGCCGCGCAGGAGCGGAACGGGGTGGGCGGATGAGCGCCCTCGGCAAGGTGGTCCGGGCCGGGGTGGGCCGCAAGCGGGTGCAGACCCTGGTCATGGTGCTCACCACGATGATGTCCGTGACGGCGTGCATCCTCGCGATCGGGCTGCTGGTCGCCGCCCGTGGCCCGTACCAGCGGTCCTTCGCCGACCAGCACGGCGCACACCTCAACGTGCTGTACGACCCGGCCGGGGCGAGCCCCGCCCAGCTCGCCGCGGCCGCCCACGCGCCCGGCGTGACGGCCTCGGCCGGTCCCTACCCGGCGGTCACCGTCCGGGCGCGGACGGGAGAGGACACCAGGATCCCGCCGCCGGGCAGCCCGCTCCCGCCGATGACACTGGTCGGCCGGGCCCAGGACGGCCCGATGGACGGCCTGCGGATCACCACGGGCCGCTGGGTCGCGGGCCCCGGCGAGGTGGTGTTCCTCGACGGCCACTCCCCGCTGGCCGTCGGCGACAGCATGCGGTTCCCGGACCTGCCGGGGCAGCCGACGCTCAAGGTCGTCGGCCTCGCCGCCTCCGTCTCCTGGAGCGCGGACGGCTGGGTCGCCCCCGAGCAGGTCGCCGGGCTGACGGCGCCCGGCACGACGCCCGCCGCCCAGTACCTCTACCGCTTCGCCCGCGCCGGTACCGACGCCGAAGTGGAGGCCGACCACGCCGCGATCGCTGCCGCGGTGCCGCCCGGCGCACTCACCAGGGCGACCTCCTACCGACCCGCCCAGGCGGAGGCGGACCGGACGGCCTCGACCTTCGTCCCGTTCGTCACGGCCTTCGGGGTGCTCGGCCTCGCCCTGTCGGTGCTGATCATCGGCGTCGTGGTCAGTGGCGCGGTCACCGCCGCCACCCGGCGGATCGGTGTTCTGAAGGCCCTGGGCTTCACGCCGGCCCAGGTGACGCGCGCCTACGTCGGCCAGGCGCTGATCCCTGCCGGAGCGGGCACGGCACTCGGCGTGCTCGGCGGCAACCTGCTCTCCGTGCCCGTCCTCGGCATGGCCCACAAGGCCCTGCGCGGCGGTCTGCTCGGCATCCCGCTCTGGGTGGACCTCACGGTCGCGGCGGCGGCCCTGGCCGCCGTGACGGGCACCGCGCTGGTGCCGGCCCTGCGGGCCGGACGGCTGCGCACGGTGGAGGCGCTCGCGGTCGGCCGGACGGCGCCGGGCGTCGAACGGGCCGCCGCCCGGGGCGGTGCGGGCCGGGCCGGGACGGCGGGCCTCCTGACGGGGATCCGGAACGGGATCGGCCGACTGCCGGTGCCGCGCTCGCTGAGCCTCGGGCTGGCGGGCCCGTTCCACCGGCCTGGCCGTTCGGTGACGACGGGGGCTGCGGTGGTGCTCGGCACGGCCGGAGTCACGCTCTGCGTCGGCCTGACGCTCTCGCTCGGCCTGGTCCAGGACGGTCTGGAGGCCGGGCGCGCCGACAAGGTCGTGGTCCGGACCCCGATCGAGGGCACCACGGAGCCCGTCGACCAGGTGGACGAGGCGGCCGTGGCGCGGGCGATCGGCGCCCGCCCGGGGACCAGGGCCTGGTACAGCACCGTCCCGTCGCCGGTGGCCCTGGCCGGGAACACCGGGCGCTCGGACGTGGTCGCGTTCAGCGGCGACGCCTCGTGGAACGGCTACCAGCTGGTCACCGGCCGCTGGTTCCACGGACCCGGCGAGGTCGTGGTCGGAGCGGCCTACCTCCGCGCCAACCAGGCGAAGGCCGGCGACACCGTGACCCTCACCGACCACGGGCGCACCACCCCGGCGAAGATCACCGGCGAGGTTCTGACCACCGGGGACTCCGTATTCCTGGACCGGGCCGCGCTGGCCCCGATCGGCGGCGCCGTCGCCACCGAGGCGATCTCCTTCCACATCGACCTCACCCCCGGCACCGACGCGAAGGCGTACGCCGACGCGCTCGACGACGTGGTCCGGCCGATGGGATTGGGCGCCGAGCCGGGCGAGCAGCACATCAGCATCGTGGTGCTGGCGATGAACACCCTGGCGGGCACGCTCACGCTGCTGCTCTCCGTGGTCGCGGGGCTCGGGGTGCTCAACACAGTGCTGCTGGACACCCGGGAGCGGGTACACGACCTCGGCGTGCTCAAGGCGCTCGGGATGTCGCCCCGGCAGACCGTCGGCATGGTGCTCACCTCGGTCTGCGGGAGCGGGCTGGTGGCCGGCCTGATCGGGGTGCCGATCGGGATCCTGGTGCACCACCAGGTGATGCCGGCGATGGCCCGCGCCGCCGGGATCGGCGTGCCCGGCGAGGACCTCGGGGTCTTCGACCCGTCGGTGGTGGGGCCGCTGATACTCGGTGGGCTGGTGCTGGCCCTGCTCGGCGCAGCGCTCCCCGCCACCTGGGCGGCCCGGACCCGGACGGTCACGGCGCTACGGACGGAGTGACGGCAGGAGAGCGCTCGGCGGCGGCCCGCTCCCGCAGGACCGCCCCCTGCGGGAGCGGCCCGTCCGGGCGCAGCTACCGCAGGGGCAGCCGCACCCAGGAGCAGCCCGTCCCGGAGCAGCCGAACTCGGAACAGCCGAGTTCGGGACAGCCGAACTCGGGACAGCCGAGGCCAGGACAGTCCGGCTCGGGACCGCCCGGCTCAGAGCAGCCGCGCTGCCGCGTACGCCTCCATGGCGCTCCGCTGGTACGCGGCCAGGCCCGGGGCGATGGCCTCGTACGCGGTGCTCCACTGCTCGTTCTCGGTGCAGGACCGCGCGATGGCGAGGTACTCCTCCGCCGGGACGGACCGGATCGTGCCGAGCAGCCCGTACTCCTCGGCGGTCATGCTCTGCACGGGCTCGGCGTCGGCCGGGTGGCCGGCCGCCATCAGCTCGGCCAGGCGGATCATGCGCGCGGTCCGCTCGCGCTGCCCGGCCTCGATCTCCTCCGGGCTCATCGCGGCGGTCGCGTGCCGGGCCGCCTCGGCGTGCTCGGGGAAGTCGCGCAGGCTCGCGTCGACGTCGTCGGGCCGGATGCCCTCGAACAGGTTCTCGGGGCGGTTGATGGTCATGGGTGTGCCGTCCTTCCGGGAGTGTTCCAGGTCGACGATCGTGCGGGAAACGGTGGCGGCCAGGGCATCCAGCCGGTCGCGTTCGGTGACCAGCCTCCGGTGGTGGCCCCGCAGGGCGTCCAGCTCGTCCACCTGATCGCCCAGGATCCGGGCGATCTCGGTCAGCCCCACGCCCAGCGCCCGCAGGACGAGGATCTGCTGCAGCTGCAGCAACTGCCGTTCCTCGTAGTAGCGGTGGCCGTTGGAGCCGATCCGGGCCGGCGGCAGCAGTCCGATCTCGTCGTAGTGCCGCAGTGTCCTGGCGGTCACCCCGGACAGCCGGGCCACCTCTGCGATCGGCCAGGCCATGGCCGCCTCCCCTCGCTTCCGATTCCCCACGGTCGTCGTACCGGGGCCGGTTCCTCCGGCCCTGGTCACGACGGTACGAGCTGCCGTTGCGGCAACTTCAAGCCCTTGTGTCCGAGGTCCGTCCCGACCCGGCCGCCGGGGCGTCGTCGAACCAGTCCAGGGACTGCCCGTGCGGCCCGGTGAAGGCCACCGGGCGCCCGTCCAGGGCCAGCGCGAACAGCCCGGATCCGGCCGGGGCCGGGCGGGGGAGGCGCCGGGCGACGGCGGGCAGGACGGAGACCGCCTCGTTGGAGATCCAGTGCCCGGGCAGCTCGTGGACGGTCGCCGCGAACTCCTCCCGTGCCTCCGGGGGCAGGTACGCGAGGACGGCGCTGTGGAACACCACCGGTGTGGCCCCCACCGGTACCCGGGCCACCAACTCCCGTACCGTCGCGTTGAGATCGCCGCGCACCAGCAGCGGAGGTTCGGCCCGAGCGACCCGGACGGCGCCGCGCAGCCGGTCCAGCCGGTGGGTCTGCTCCGGCCAGACCAGCGACTCCAGCCAGCGCACGTCCTCCTCGGCCCGGACGTCCAACGGGTTGAGGTCGATGCCGGCCCGCCACACCACCTCCGGCAGCCGCTCCCGCAGGGAGGCGGGCAGCGGCACCGGCCCGCTGACGGCGCAGTCCAGCGCCACCGGGCTCGCCGCTGCGCCGAACTCGGCCACCGGGTCACCCGCGCCGTCCGCGGGCAGGTAGCGGTAGCGGTAGCGGTCGGGGTAGAGGCAGAGCCCGGCCGAGGCGCCGACCTCGATCAGGGCGAGCGGCTGCGGCAGCGTCGCCAGCAGCGGCAGCAGGGTGGCGCAGCGGCCCGCCTCGTTGGTCTGCGTGCGGCGCTCCAGCATCGTGGCCGAGGTCTCGTCCCAGTGGGCCGTCACCCAGTCACGGAAGGCCGGCCAGCCCTCCGCCACCGGCCCGCCCAGGTGGCGCACCGCGCCGAACAGCAGGTTCGGTTGCCGCTTGGCGGCGGGCAGTCCGTCCAGCAACGCGCACAACCGCCCGTCCTCGGCGACGCGTTCGGCCAGTTCCCGGTAGGTCGCGGAGTTGCCGCGGGCCTCCTGCTCCGCGAACGTGCGGTAGAGGTCCCCTGTATCGCCGTGCATCCCGCAGGTGTCCTTCCGAGTGATCGACCCGCCCCACCCTACGGCCGGTCCGCAGCACTCCGGGTGCCCTCCCGCCGTGCTCCCCGCCGCACCGCCGACCGGCTCGGGCCGATCCGGGTCAGTCCGACCAGCCTGACCAGTCCGAACAGACCGACCAGCCGGGAACAGCCCGGGTCAGCCCGGTCCGGGCCCCGGTTGCCGCCACCCCAGCCCCGGGTACGGGCGCGGCCGGACCAGCCGGACCGGGCCGGTCGCCGCCCACGCCACCACCGTCAGCAGGTCCTAGAACAGCACCGGCGCCCAGAACGGGGTGGCGGACAGGCTCCGGCGCTCGAACCGGCACCAGGCATCGGGCGGCAGCCAGGACGCGCCCGTCTCCAGGAGCCGTCAGCCGTCAGCCGTCAGCCGCCCGCCGTCAGCCGCCCGCCGCCCGGCCGTGCTCGCAGTGCTCGGCGCAGTCCAGCGACCGGACGTACAGCAGGCCGTACAGCACGCCGGCCGAGGCGAGGGAGAGGGCGACGGCACCGGCGGACGGCGGCGTCACCCCAGCATGCCGCCCATGTGCCCGTCCTCGGCGAGCAGCCGCCAGGAGCAGCCGGGCGAGGCGAAGGCTTCCGGGTCGACGGCTTCCACCAGCCGGTCCACCACCGTGCTCAGCAGCGACTGCGGGTCGAACACCGCCCAGGTGTCGTGGCTCCGGCCGTGGTCCCAGCGCTCCCATTCGGCGCGCAGCCGCTCGTACGTCCAGAGCGCGTAGAGCAGGGCGGACAGGTCGCGGTTCAGGTAGGCCTCGGGCTGGCCGTCGTCGTACCAGTCGGGCAGTTCCAGTCGGCCGGTGGCGCCGTCCAGGGCGATCGTGAGGTCGGTCGGCCAGTCCCCGAGGGCGATGAAGTCCCGCTGGTACGGGCGCTCCTCCTCGCCGTCGAAGTACTCGGGGTACGCCTCGCCCATGGTGACCAGCGGTTCCTCGCACACTCCGAAGATCGCTCCGCCCAGCGGCAGTCCGACCTCGGTCAGCAGGCGTCGGGTCGGCTCGTGCACCAGGGCGGCGGGCAGGTGCTCGGGCCGGAAGCGGTGCACCTGTCCGGGGCCGTCGTCCTCGTCCGTCAGCGCGGCGAGTTCCGCCACGAGCTCGGGGCCGACCTCGTACGCGGGCCCGTCCGGGCCGCCGGGCAGCGCACCCCAGCCCAGCGCGTGCACCAGCAGTGCGGTGCTCCAGTGCGCGGGCGGCGCGGAGTCGTCGGAGAACAGGCCCGGGTCGGCCTCCCGCATCAGCCGTTCGGCCCGCGCCACCACCTCGGCGACGACGGCCGGGCCGCGCTGCCCGTCCAGGGCCTCCGGACGTCGGGCGGCCTCGGCGACCGCCTCGACCTCCCGCACCAGGCCGGCCAGCGCGGGCAGGTCGGAGGCGAGCAGGTCCCGTCGCGGGCCGCCGTTGTCGAGGAGCACCTCGCCGGTCGTCCCGTCGAGCAGCACCAGGTTGCCGACGGCGGCGAAGGGCGTGCAGTAGTCCGTCTCCCCGAGGACGAAGAGCCGTTCCCCGTCGGCGGGGAGCGGCCGCAGCACTCCGGTCGCGAGCGCGCCGAAGTCCAGGAACGCCCCGGCGGCCGGCAGGCTCTCCCGTGCCAGGAACTCCCGGCTTCCCGCGTGCACCACCCCGCCGGGCAGACCTGCCACCTGCTCACACCCCACGTGCCCCACCCTTCCCCGGCCCTGACCCCCAGACCCTAGCGGCCCGGCCCGACATCGCCACGGAGGTTTCGGGGGTGGGGGCGGGCCGGGGGTGCGGTGACGGGGCGGTTCCGCCACGGACGGTCGGGCGGTCCGGCCCGCCGGAGACTCCCGCCTCCGCACCCCTGCGCCGTCATGCCCTCGGGGCCAGGCCCCCCTACGCCCCGAGGTCCGCCGGGTCCACGTTCCAGCGCTCGGGCAGGTCCGCGTCGCAGAGGGCGCAGGCGTAGTGCTCCTCGCGGACGAGGTTGCACCCGGCGCACCGGGGGCAGCGGCGGAAGACCGCCGCGTACGTGAAGGCGTCCGGGTGCGGCAGGCCGATGCGGGTGAGGGCGGCGGTCACGGCGGGCCAGGAGGCGGTGTCGGGGCAGTAGCCCGTGGAGTGGTTGCTGACCGTCCCGACCTCCCAGCCCCCGGGGACCTCCCGGCCTCCGCCGTCCGCCCGGTCCCCGGCCGACCGGCGGAACCCGATCTCCCCGGCGCTCAGCACCACGTCCCCACCCGCGCAGGCGACGTGCTCGCTGCGGCGCGGGGCGAGCCGCAGCGCACCGCCCAGGTCGACCACGAAGGTGAAGGGCTCCGCCAGCTCCTCCGCCGTCCGCGCGGCCACCCAGGCCGTGAACTCGTCGGCCGTCCGCACCGGTTGACCGCCGGGACCCCCGGCCCCGCGCAGCTCGGGCGGTCCCACGTACCGGTACGCCCGGCCGAAGCCGTCCGCGACCTCCGCCGCGACTCCCCGTCCGGCCAGCAGTGCCTTCCAGTACGCCATTTCGGCGGCCGTCCCGCTCAGCCCGAAGTCCCGCAGCTCGGCGAGGAGCGCACGCGCCTCCTGCAGCGGGGCCGACGTGCCCTCGCGGAGCGCCCGCAGTGCCGCGACCGGGTCGGTCAGCGGCCCGGCGAGTCGGAGCCGGGCCGGTCCGTGGGCGGTCAGCAACGCATCGCGGACGTCGGCCGGGATCGCCTCCGGGCCCGAGTGCTCGCACAGGTAGGCGTCGCAGTGCGGGCAGGAACGCTCGGCGTCCCACCACAACTCCCGCCCGTGCACCAGGAACTGTCCGACGCTGCGGACGGCGGTGCCCCCGCAGTCCCCGCACCGGACGGCCATTCGCGCACCCTGTTCCGTGACGGTCATGCCGGACACCCTACGGCGGCCGTCCGTTCATCGGGCCATCCGGTGATCCGGCCGTCCGTTCATCAGTCGGTCGGGCCGTCCGGCCGTCCGGAGGGCGGCACACGCCGGTCGGGCGGGTGGACAAGACGTCAGTCAGGCGGAGGGTCAAACCCACCGGCAACATCACCACGTCACATCCTCACTGTCAGGCGAGCCCGCCGGCCTTCCGGGCCGCCCGCTCCACGCGGTCGTGGTGGGCCCGCCACCAGTCCGCGTCGCCCTCGGCGGTGTTGGCGCCGTCGGGTCGCTGGCCGACGGTGCCGTCGACGAGTTCGCGGACCAGGTCGGCGTGGCCGACGTGGCGGTGACTCTCGGCGATCATGTGGACGAGGACCCGGTGCAGGGTCTGCTCGGGGCGGTCGCCGAACGGCAGCCGGCCGGTCGCGTCCAGCGGCAGGGCCTCGATGGTGGCGTCGGAGTGTGCGCAGGCCCGCCGGTAGCGCCCGACGATCTCCTCGGTGCTCTCGTCGGCCCGCGCCCACAGGTCGCCGTTCGGTTCGGTGTCGCCGGTGAACCACAGCGGGGTCGGCTCCGGGAAGGGCCGGCCGAAGGTGTCGCCGAAGTACATCGCCTCGGCCCCGGTGAGGTGCTTCACCAGACCCAGCAGGTTGGTCCCGGTGGGGGTGAGCGGGCGGCGCACGTCGTACTCGGACAGGCCGTCGAGCTTCCAGAGCAGCGCGTCGCGGGCGTCCTGGAGGTACACCCGGAGGTCGGTCTTGTCATCCGTCACGGTCATGGGACCAGTCTGCTGATCGCAGGAATTCCGTCCATCGTTTTCCGGCGCAGGACGATCGCCAACCCGTGTCATGATCAAGGCCGTTGACCCGGTGACCGTCACGAAGGGACGGACCCGGCCGACAGCCGGACCCGGGACGAGACGCTGTTTGCCGGAGCGTGCCGCCCACTACGCGCGCGGCACGTTCCCGTGCGCGCCCGGCCTGGCGGAGGCGCCCGGCCGGGGCACTGGGGCCGGCCGGGCGGGGGCGGCTGCTCGACCTGGGGTGCGGGCCGGGGACGCCGGCGCTGGGGCCGGCGCACCTGTTCGGCGAGGCGGTGGGGGCGGAGCCGGACGCCGGGATGATCGCCGAGGCGCGGTGGGCGGGCGCCGGGCAGTCCGGGGTCACCTGGGTGCGGGCCCGGGCCGAGGAACTGCCGCCGGGCCGAGGAACTGCCCCCGGGGCTGGGCACCTTCACGGTGGCCACGCTCGGCCGGTCCTTCCGTCGGACGGACCCGCAACCCGGTGGCGGCGACCGTTCGTCGGATGCTGCGCCCCGGCCGCGCGCTGGTACACGTATCGGACCTGAGGCCGGGCACGGAGCCGGGGCGGGCTTCACCGGTCCGCAGCGGATCGTCGTCCCGGGCGGGCAGCCGCCGGAGCGTACGGTCGACGACACGGTCGCGGGCGTCTTCCCGTTCTCCTCCTCGGCCCCGCACCTCTTCACCGACCGCCGTCCGGCCTTCGAGACGGACCTCCGAGAGCTGCTCGTGCGGGCCTCTCCGGCAGGCCTGTTCTCGGAACGGCGGCCGGGCACCGAGGTGTTCATCCGGCGCCCCCCGCAGTGGAAGTGGCGAATCGTCAATTCCACTGCGGGGGAGGGTCCGTCAGCGGACCACGTCGAAGACCTGCTTCTGCAGGCCGTTGCCGTAGACCTCGTGCTCGACCAGCTTCAGCTTCTGGGCGTCCTTGTCCGTACCGCTGAACAGGCGCTTGCCCGCGCCGAGCAGCAGGGGGTAGACGAGCAGGTGGTAGCGGTCGATCAGGCCGGCGTCCGAGAGTGCCCGGTTCAGGGCGGCGCTGCCGTGGACGATGATCGGGCCGCCCTCGGTCTCCTTCAGGGCGGCGACCTCGTCGAGCGAGCGCAGGATGGTGGTCTCGCCCCAGTTCGACACCAGGTCCTCGTCGGTGAGGGTGGTGGAGACGACGTACTTGGGGAGGGACTTGTAGCGGGCGAAGTCCGCCATGTCCGGCCAGACCGGGCTGAAGGCCTGGTAGCTGACCCGGCCCAGCAGCATCGCGGTGGCCTCCTCCTGCTCCCGGCCCTTGATCTCGAACGCCTCGGGGAGGAATTCGACGTCCTTGAAGGTCCAGCCGGAGTTCCGGTAGCCGGGCTCCCCGCCGGGGGAGTCGACGACGCCGTCGAGCGAGATGAAGGCGGTGCTGATCAGGGTGCGCATCGGTGGTTCCTCTGTTCCTCGTTCTCGGAGGTTTCCGGTCATCGGGTGAGCGATCGGGCGGGCGATCGGGCCTACGTCGGGCGGGTGCGCAGGCGGGCAGCCTGTGGGCGGTCAGACGAGGAGGCCGGTCAGCCACCGCTGCCAGGCGGCTTCGGCGCCGTCCGTCGCGGGGCCGAAGAGGTGGTGGAACATCAGCGCCAGCCCCTGGCCGTGGTGGAAGGTGTAGAGCCCGTCGGCGGTGCGGATCCCCAGGCGTTCGTCGTCGGCCCAGACCACCTCGCCGTCCAGCGGCGGCAGGCCGGCCGGTTCGGCGTGGGCCCGTGCGCCCACGGTGACCGGGAGGGACAGCGACAGGGCGTCGGCGAGGGCCGTGCGGAGCTCGGGGTCCGGCCGCCCGGCGGACGGTGCCGCGGCGAAGACGGGGACGGCGGTGCGCCCGGTGAAGTGGGTGAGGTACTCGCGGAGCGTGTGGAGGTGGAAGGGCCAGCCGCGGCGCAGCGCGTCGTACTCGTCCTGCCAGTCGTCGCCGAGCAGGCCGCTGTGGACGACGCGGAGCACGGTGGCGCCGCCGTCCCGCCCCTCGATCAGGTACTCGAAGGCCATGAAGCGGCCGTCCTCGGCGGTGGCCGTGCGGGTGGCCAGGCGCTTGCCGGGCTCGTAGGCGGTGATCACCGCTTCCGCGCGGTGGCCTCCGGTCTCCATGGCGGCGGTGCCGCCCTCGCGCGGGTCCAGTTCGTTGCGGCCCATGAACCAGGAGTCGATCCCCGGTCCGGTGGCGATCGCCTCCCAGACCTGCTCGGGGCTCGCCGGCAGGGAGGTCGTCAGCTCGATCTCGAACGGGTGGGTCATCGCGGGTTCTCCTGGTTCGGTTCGGCTCCGGCCTGCGGTGCTTCGGCCGCGGCCCCGGCTCCGCTTCCGGGTTCGGCCTGAGGTGTCCCGGCCTGCGGTGCTTCGGCTCCGGGCCGGGCCGTCGCGGGGATCTGGTGGAGTCCGACGACCACCCGGTGGCTGCGGCCCCCGGGGGCGGACTCGTCGTGGTAGCGGCTGACGAGGGTCGCCACGGCCTGGGCGAGTTCCTCGGCGAACGCCGTCCGGTCGGCGGCGGAGGCGAACCGCACCTGGGCGTCGATGCCGAAGGTGGCGACCCGCCGCCGGGCCCGGGCGGCGCCGGTCAGCAGGGTCCCGACCTCCTGCACCAGTCGGGAGCCCAGGGCCAGCAGCCAGTTGGCGGAGAGCTGGTCGGGGGAGCGGGTGGGGTCCGGGCTGACGGCAGCCAGGACGCTGGGGGAGATCACGTAGGAGGCCGCGGTGGCGCGGTACACCCGTTCGGTGACGTTGCCCTTGCGTCGTTCCTCGGCGAGTTCGACGAGTCGGTGCCGCTCCAGTTCCTTCAGGTGGTAGTTGACCTTCTGCCGGGGCAGGCCCAGGCGGGCGGCCAGCATGGCGGCCGAACCGGGTTCGGCCAGGGCGGCGAGGATCCGGGCCCGGATCGGGTCCAGGGACGCCTCGGCCGCGGCGGGTTCTTCGATCACAGCGACGTCCAGCACTCCTCCAGCTTCCAGCCGACAAAAAAATTTGTCAAGGAAAAAAGGTTTGTCGGTAGCCCGGTCGGCCGAGCGCTTTCGCCCGTCCGGCGGCGGCACCCGCCCCGACCTGCACGGAGAGTGACGGGTGGGGCTGCCGAGTCGGACTTGAATCTTTGCGAACAGATGTTCGATCCTGGAGCTGTGCCCGTTTTCGAATCTGTTTTCGAATCCACCGTCGAGCAGCCCGCACGCCCCACGCTCCGACCGGTGGCGCTCCCGGCTGCCCTGCCGGGGGAGCCGGGCGAAGGACGGGCGGAGGCCCGGGGCCTGCTGCCGGTGCCGTCCGCGCTGCGGGAGGTGCTGCCGGACGGCGGACTGCGCCGCGGGACGGCGGTGTCCGTGGCGGGCGGGGACACCGGACTGCTGCTGGCGCTCGCCGCCGGGGTGCGGGAGACCGAGGGCGGCTGG
Organism: Kitasatospora sp. NPDC059577; assembly: GCF_042735475.1. Taxonomy (NCBI): domain Bacteria; kingdom Bacillati; phylum Actinomycetota; class Actinomycetes; order Kitasatosporales; family Streptomycetaceae; genus Kitasatospora; species Kitasatospora sp. NPDC059577. Next base: position 57,249 of record NZ_JBHWBZ010000055.1, read on the forward strand.
GCCGCGGCGGTCGGGCTGCCGGACCTCGGGCTGGCCGCCGCCGAGGGGTACGGGCTGGACCTGCGCCGACTGCTGGTCGCGGACGACCCGGGGCCGCACTGGGCCGAGGTGGTGTCCGTGCTGGCCGGCGCGGTCGAACTGGTCATGCTGCGCCCGGACGGCCCGGTGCCGCCGAAGCTGGCCGCCCGGCTGGCGGCGGTGCTGCGGCGCAGCGGCTGCGTTCTCCTGGTGGCCGGTCCGTGGCCGGGCGCGGCGCTGCGGCTGGGGGTGCGGTCCGGACGCTGGTTCGGGCTGGGCGACGGCCACGGGCAGCTCACCGGCCGACAGGTCGAGGTGGTGGCCGAGGGCCGCGGCTCGGCGGTGCGCGGCCTGACTGCCCGGCTCTGGCTGCCCGACGAGCACGGCGCGGTGCGCCCGCTGCCGGAACGTCCGTTCCAGGAACGTCCGTTCCCGGAACGCGAGCGCCCGGAACATGCGCTCCCGGAACACGTGCTCCGGCCGCGCCCGGACCAGCTGCATCCGATCAAGGTCGGTCCGATCCAGGCGGGCCCGCCCGAGGAGCAGTCACAGCCCGTGACGGAACCGGTCGCAGCCCGTGTCGCGGCGGTGGTCTGAGATGCCCGGGAGCGAGGTGCCCGGGGGCGGGACGCCGACAACCGGGACGCCGACAAGCGGGACGCCCGCGAATGGAGTACCCGCGACCGGGACGCCGGCGAGTGGAGTACCCGCGAGTGGAGTACCCGCGACCGGGACGCCCGCGACCGCCGGGGACCGGACCCCCCGGGTGCTGGTCGTCTGGTGCCCGGACTGGCCGGTGGTCGCCGTCACCGGCGACGACCCGGTGGCGGTGACCGAGGGCGGGCGGATCCTCGCCTGTTCGGCGGGTGCCCGGGCGGCCGGGGTGCGGCAGGGGCAGCGGCTCAAGCTGGCCCAGCGGCTCTGCCCGGAGCTGGAGCTGCGCGACCGCGACCCGGAGGCGGAGACCCGCCGCTTCGAGCCGGTGGTCGCGGCGGTGGAGGCGTTCACGCCCCGGGTGGAGGTGATCCGCCCCGGCCTGTGCGCGATCCCGGTGAAGGGCCCGGGCCGCTACTTCGGCGGCGAGGAGGCGCTGGCGGCCAAGGTCCGTACGGCGGTGGCGGACGCCCTCGGCCGGCCGCCCGTCCCGGACGCCGTCCCGGGCGCGGTGGCGGTCGAACCCTCCGGAACGCGAACGCCCGAGCCCTCCGGAACACCCGAGCCCTCCGATTCCCCAGGAACACCCGAGACCCCAGGAACCCCAGGAACCCCAGGAGCCCCCGAGACCCCCGACCCCCTCGGCGCGGCCCCGCCGACCACCCCCCACGCCCAGGTCGGCGTCGCGGACGGCCTGTTCGCCGCGGTGCTCGCCGCCCGCGCCGGGGTGCTGGTACCGGCCGGCCGGACCGCGGAGTTCCTCGCCCCGTACCCGGTGAGCGCGCTGGGCGACGAGGCCCCGGCCGAGTTGCTCGGGCGGCTCGGCCTGCCCACCGTCGGGGCGTTCGCCGCGCTGCCGTCCGAGGCGGTCGCGGACCGCTTCGGCCCGTCCGGGACGGTCGCGCACCGGCTGGCCCGCGGGCTGCAGCCGCGTCCACTGGTGCCGCGCGACGAGGAGCCGGACCTCGCCGTCGAGCAGCGCTTCGACCCGCCGGAGCCGCTGGCCGAGCCGTTGGTGTTCGTCGGCCGCGCGCTGGCCGAGGCGCTGCACCAGCGGCTGGCCGGGGCCGGGCTGACCTGCCGCCGGGTGGCGGTCGAGGTGGCTTGCGCGGACGGCCGGACGGTCTCCCGGCTGTGGCGGCACGAGGGCCGGCTGTCGGCGACGGCGCTGGCCGAGCGGGTCCGCTGGCAGCTCCAGGCGTGGCAGGGCGCCGGCACCTTCGCGGCTGCCGGGGAGGGCCCCGACACCGGTTTCACCCTGCTCCGCCTGGCCCCCGACGGTCTCTCCCCGGACCAGGGCCGCCAGTTGGCGCTGTGGGGCCAGGCCGTCGCCGACGACCGGGTGGAGCGCGCGGTCGCCCGGGTGCAGGCGGTGCTCGGGCATGCCGGGCTGCGCCGGATCGAGCCGGCCGGGGGGCGCGGCCCGGGGGAGCAGGCGGTCAGGGTGCCGTGGGGCGAGCCGTACGAGGCGGCGGTTCCGGTCGACGCGCCGTGGCCGGGGCGGCTGCCGGAGGTGTGGCCGGCCGTGGTGCTGCGGGATCCGGCGCCGGTGCGGGTGCTGGACGCGGCCGGGCAGCCGGTCACGGTGGACGGGCGGGCGGGGGTGTCGGCTCGTCCGGCCCTGGTCGTGGTCCGGGGCCGGGAGGAGCGGGTGGACGGCTGGACCGGGCCGTGGCCGGCGGTCGAGTACTGGTGGGACCAGTCGCTCGCCCGCCGCCGGGCGCGGTTCCAGGTGGTGGTGGGTGGCGGCCGGGCGCTGCTGCTCACCGTGGAGGGGGGTGCGTGGTACGTGGAGGCCGGCTACGACTAGGCCCGGACAGGGGCCTGGGCCCGGACAAGGGCTTGGCGGCCCCGGACCCGGAGGAGGGGGGAGGACGAGCACGAGAACGACGAAGGCGACCCCCGATGGGCTTCACCAGCCACCCCACCGTCCCCTGGAGCGAGCTGCACCGCCGGCTGACCGGCGCGGCGCCGGACCGCACGGTCGTCCCGCTGCGCCGTCCCGTTCCGGAGGAACCCCCGGCCGCCCCGAAGGGCTCCGCCGAGCCCTGGGCCGAGCTGCACGTCCACTCCGCCTTCAGCTTCCTGGACGGCGCCAGCGACCCGGAGGCCCTGGTCGCCGAGGCGGCCCGGCTGGGTGTGGAGACCCTCGCGGTCACCGACCACGACGGCCTGTACGGCGCCGTCCGGCTCGCGGAGGCGGCCCGGGGCACCGGCGTGGCCACCGTGTTCGGGGCCGAGCTGACCCTCCGCCACTCCCCGGAGGAGACCGAGCACCTGCTGGTCCTCGCCCGTGACCCGGTCGGCTACCGCCGCCTCTCCGCCGCGATCGCCGCCGCCCAGCTGGCCGGCGGCGCGAAGGGCCGCCCGGTGTACGACCTCGCGGCGCTGGCCGCCGCGCACGGCGGCCACTGGGCGGTGCTCACCGGCTGCCGCCTCGGCCGCGTCCCGGCGGGCCTCGCGGACGGTACGGCCGGGCAGCGGCTGCACACCCTCACCGAGGCGTTCGGCCGCGAGAACGTGCACGTCGAGCTGATCGACCAGTGGCTGCCCGGCGACGACCGGCGCAACGACGCGCTGGCCGCGCTCGCCGCCGGACACGGACTGACCACCGTCGCCTCCACCAACGCCCACCACGCCGGCCCCGCCCAGGGCCGCCTCGCGCAGAGCCTCGCCGCGCTGCACGAGCGCCGCACCCTGCAGGACGCGGTCGGCCGGACCCTGGTGGCCGGCACCGCGCACCTGCGCTCGGGCCGCGAGATGGCCGGCCGGCTGGCCCGCTTCCCGGGCGTGCAGCGGGCCACCGTCGAACTAGGCCGGGCCTGCGCCTTCGACTTCGCCACACTGGACCCGGAGCTGCCGGGCTTCCCCGTCCCCGAGGGCGAGACCGAGATCAGCCACCTGCGTGCCCTGGTCGCGGTCGGCGGACCGGCCCGCTTCGGCCCCGGCAACGCCGCCGCCCGCCGCCAGCTCGCCAAGGAGCTGGACGTGATCGAGGACCTCGACCTGGCCGGCTACTTCCTGATCGTGCACGACATCGTGGACTTCTGCCGGGACCGGGACATCTGGTGCCAGGGCCGCGGCTCGGCCGCCAACTCCGCGGTCTGCTACGCCCTGGGGATCACCGCCGTCGACCCGATCCACTACCGGCTGCTGTTCGAACGCTTTCTGTCCACCGCCCGGGACGGGCCGCCCGACATCGATCTGGACATCGAGAACCGCCGCCGCGAGGAGGTCATCCAGTACGTCTACGGCCGTTACGGGCGCGAGCACGCCGCCCAGGTCGCCAACGTGATCACCTACCGGCCCCGGCTGGCGATTCGCGACGCCGCCCGGGTGCTCGGCTACCCGCAGGGGCAGGTGGACGCGTTCAGCCGGCAGACCGACTTCCGCTCCGCCCCCGGCGCGGACGCCGTCATCCCCGCCGACGTGCTCTCGCTCGCCGCCCAACTCCACGGCCTGCCGCGCCACCTGGGCATCCACTCGGGCGGCATGGTGCTCACCAAGGAGCCGATCGGGGAGATCTGCCCGACCGAGTGGGCCCGGATGCCCGGGCGTTCCGTCCTGCAGTGGGACAAGGAGTCCACCGCCGGCGCCGGGCTGGTGAAGATCGACCTGCTCGGCCTCGGCATGCTCGCCGCGCTGCACGACGCCTGCGCGCTGGTCGCGGAGCACCACGGCCTGCGCTACGACCTGGCCACCATCCCGGACGACGACAAGGGCGTGTACGCGATGCTGCGCCGGGCCGACACCGTCGGCGTGTTCCAGGTCGAGTCCCGGGCGCAGATGGCGACCCTGCCCCGGCTCAAGCCGGACCACTTCTACGACCTGGTGGTCGAGGTCGCGCTGATCCGACCCGGCCCGATCCAGGGCGGCTCCGTCCACCCGTACCTGCGCCGCCGCGCCGGGGTGGAGCCGCCGGGCTGCCCGCACCCGCTGATGGAGAACGCGCTCGGCAAGACCCTCGGGGTGCCGCTGTTCCAGGAGCAGATGATGCAACTCGCCATCGACTGCGCCGGGTTCACCCCCGCCGAGGCCGACCGGCTGCGGCAGGCGATGGGGGCCAAGCGTTCGCACGAGCGGGTCGCCCGGCTGCGCGAGCGGCTGCTGGGCGGGATGGCCGAGCGCGGCATCCCGCCGGAGGTCGCCGAGGACGTCTACGGCAAGATCGAGGCCTTCTCCAGCTACGGCTTCCCGGAGAGCCACGCGATCAGCTTCGCCTACCTGGTGTACGCCAGCGCCTGGCTCAAGCACCACTTCCCGGCGGCCTTCACCTGCGCCCTGCTGGCCAACCAGCCGATGGGCTTCTACTCGCCGCTCAGCCTGGTCGCGGACGTCCGGCGGCACGGCGTGCGGGTGCGCGGGGTGGACGTCAACGCCAGCGGGGCGCGGCCCACCCTGGAGCCGTACCGGGGGCCGACCCCGAAGCCGCCGCTGACCGCCGGACGCCCGCAGCCGGCCATCCGGCTCGGCCTGGAGACCGTCCGCGGCATCGGCACCCCGCAGGCCGAGGCGATCGCGGCCGGGCAGCCGTACACCGACCTGGAGGACTTCGCCCGCCGCACCGGCCTGCCCGCGCCCGCCCTGGAGGCGCTGGCGACCGCGGGCGCCTTCGACTGCTTCGGCCTGACGCGACGTCAGGCACTGTGGACGGCCGGGGCGTTCGCCGGGATTTCGGCGGAGCTGCTCCCCGGCACCACGCCCGGTACCGAGGCTCCGGACCTGCCCGGCATGAGCCCGGTCGAGGAGACCATCGCCGACCTGTGGGCCACCGGCACCTCCGCCGTCGGCCACCCGCTCCAGCACCTGCGCGACCGGCTGGAGCGCGGCGGCGCCCTGTCGGCCGCCCAACTCCCGGACGTACCACCGGGAACGGCGGTGGTGGTCGGCGGCCTGGTCACCCACCGGCAGCGGCCGCCGACGGCCGGCGGGGTGCTCTTCCTCAGCCTGGAGGACGAGACCGGCCTGATCAACGTGATCTGCAACCGCCCGGTCTGGGAGTCCCAGCGCCGCACCGCCCTGGACCGGGCCGGGCTGCTGGTGCACGGCCGCATCGAGCGCGACCGGGGCGCCACCAACCTGATCGCCACCCGGCTCACCCCGCTCAGGATCGGCCTCTGAGGGCGTTCCGATACCCGGGCCCGATGCCCGGGTGCGATGCCCCGGTGCGGGATCCCCGGTAGCGGAATCCTCGGTGCGGCCCTCGGCGGGGAATCCCTCAGTGCGGGTACCCGATCTCCGCGAGGTCCCCCGCGAGCTCCGCCAGGTCGGTGTCCGGGTTGAGTGCCGCCACCACGGCCGGGGTGAGCGGCCGCAGCGCCAGGACGTGCTCGATCGCGGCCAGGGACGGCGCTTGCTCCGGCTCGAAGTACTCCTCGGCCCAGTCCCGGTAGGCCTCGGCCGAGACGTCCAGCAGCAGTGCGAACGGGCCCGCCGCGCCCCCGTCGACGGCGTCGCCCTGCCAGGCCGCGTCCCCGGGCGCCCGCCAGAAGAAGGCGGTGGCGACCGGCTCCGCCTCGTCCCCGGCGCCCAACTGCTCGACGCAGCCGCGGAACTCCTCGGGGACGGCGGCGAGCGGCTTCAGGGTGGTGGGCACCTCGTGGTCGAAGCTCCGCCCGTAGACGCCGACGGGGGAGAACAGCACGAACCAGTCGTTGCCCTGGCCGTCGCGCATCGAGCCGAGGGCCTCGTCCTCGGACCAGCGGGAGTCGTAGGAGTAGTACCGGCCGCCCCAGTCGTCCGGGCTGAGGACCGCGTCGAGCACGGCCAGCGCGCGGCAGCGGTCGCGCAGCTCGGGGACGGTGGGCAGGCGGCCGATCAGGTCGTTCATGTCCGCCATTGAACCCCGCGGGTCCGACAGGCGCCCCGGACACCCCGGGCCCCGGGCCCCGGTCCCCTCCGGCCCCCGGTCCCGATCCTCTCCGGCCCCCGGTCCCCTCTCGGGCGCGGACTCCCTAGGCCCCGGGCTGCCGCCCCTTGCCCGGGGCGCCGGCGAAGGCCTGGGCGATCGGGAGCCAGGCGGTGGCGACCGGGCCGGTGGCGGTGAGGTCGAGGTCGTCCCGGTGGCGGCGCTGGGTCACCAGGAGACAGAAGTCCAGGGCCGGGCCCGTCACCACGTCCTGTGCGCCGGCCGGGCCGAAGACCCACGTCCCGCCGTCGGGGGCGGTCAGTTCGAGCCGGACCGGGTGCTCCGGCGCGGGCAGGCCGTGCGCGCCGAAGGCGAAGCCCAGGGTGCGCAGCCCCAGGTGGGCGATGTGCCGCAGCCGGGCGGTGGGCTCACGGGTGACGCCGAGCGAGTCCGCGACGTCCTGGCCGTGCGCCCAGGTCTCCATCAGCCGGGCGGTGGCCATCGAGGCGGGCTTCATCGGCGGGCCGAACCAGGGCAGCCGCACGTCGGAGGGGGCGGCGGCCAGTGCGGCCAGCACGTCCTCCCGTCCGGCCCGCCAGCGGGAGAGCAGCGCGGCGGGCTCGGCGGCCGCGCCTTCCCGGGCACCCTCCTCGACCGGGTCGGCGCCGGCCTCCAGCAGTGCGCCGAAGCGGTCGCGGAGTGCCGCGCCGAAGCCTTCCGCGTCGCGCGCGGCCAGCGCCGTCCAGTCGTCGGTCCAGGCGAGGTGGGCGATCTGGTGCGCGACGGTCCAGCCTTCGGCGGGCGTCGACCGGTTCCAGCCTTCCGCCGGCAGACCGGTCACCAGTCCGTCCAGGACGGCGCTCTCGGCCCGCAGGTCCTCCAGGAGCCCGCCCAGGACGTCCGCCGGGGTCGGGGTCGGGGTCTTCGGGTCGGTCATCGGCTTCCCTCCGGTCACGGCGGCCGCTACCCGCCGGTAGCCTCGGCCGCACCTTACGCCCGTGCCGTCACGGGCGCGCGCCACTCCACGAAAGACGCACGTCAGGACTCTCGCCACCGGTCCCGGCGCGTGTGAGAATCGCGCGATGAAAAGCGCGGACACCCCCCGAACTGCGCGACCCCACGGCCGATCCGCCCGCCCGGACGGCGATGCCACCCGCCCGGACGGCGATGCCACCCGCCCCGACGGCGATGCCACCCGCCCCGACGCCGTCGCCGCACGTCCCGGCCGGTCCGCACGCCCCGACGGCGGCGCCGCAGGACCGGGCGAGGCCGAAGTCGCCGCGCGGGCCGCCGCGCTGGTGCGGGACGCCGTGCTCGGCGACCTCGCCCGCCGGGTGGTGGCGGAGTGCGGGGTGGACGTCGGGCTGGTCGGGCTGCCGGAGTCGCTGCCCGGGCGCGGGAAGGGCGGTGAGGGCATGGTGCTGCGCCACTGGGCGGGCACCCGGGCCGATCTGCTGCACAACGTGGCCGTCCCGGCCGGCCTCGGCCTCGGTGGCCGTGCGCTCGCCGAGCGCGCGCCGACCTGGGTGCCCGACTACCGTGCGGCGACGACCATTTCGCACCACTACGACGCGGCCGTGGCCGCCGACGACCTGTACGCGATGCTCACCGTCCCGCTGATGGACGGCGCCACCGTGCACGGCGTGGTCTACGCCTCGGTGCGCGCCGTCGTGCCGTTCGGGGACGTCCGGATATCCGCGGTCGGCGCGCTGGCGGGGGCCGCCGCCCGGGCGCTCGCCGGGGCGGCCGAGTGGAGCCGCGAGAAGCCCCGGCCGGCCGCCCCCGCACGGCCGTTGACCCCGCGCGAGCACGAGGTGCTGCGCTGGGCGGCGACCGGCCGGACCAACCCGGAGATCGCCGCCCGACTGGGCCTGACCTGCAACACCGTGACCGGCTACCTCAAGTCCGCGATGCACAAGCTCGGCGTCCGCAACCGGACCGAACTCGCCCTCGCGGCGAGGGAGTCGGGCCTGGTCAGTTGACCTGCCGCTGCCGTCCGGTCCAGTACGGCTCGCGCAGCCGGAACTTCTGCAGCTTCCCGGTGGCGGTGCGCGGCAGCGCGTCCCGGAACTCCACCGAGGTGGGCGACTTGTAGCCGGCCAGCCGCTGCTTGCAGTGCGCGATCAACTCGGCCTCGGTGACCGGATCGTGGCCCTCCCGGAGGACCACCAGCGCCTTCACCGTCTCGCCCCACTTCTCGTGCGGCACCCCGATCACGGCCGCCTCGGCGACCGCCGGGTGGCCGTACAGGCAGTCCTCCACCTCGATCGAGGAGACGTTCTCCCCGCCGCTGATGATGACGTCCTTCTTCCGGTCCGAGATGCTCAGTTGGCCGTCCACGACGGTGCCGCCGTCGCCGGTGTGGAACCACTCGTCCCGCAGCGCCTCGGCGGTCGCCTCCGGCTGCTGCCAGTAGCCGTCCAGCACGGTGTTGGAGCGCACCAGTACCTCGCCGGAGGCGTCCACCCGCACCCGGGTGCCGAGTGCGGGCGCGCCGGCCTGCACCAGCTTCTCGGCGCGCTCGGCGGCCGGCAGGGCGTCCCACTCGGCCCGCGAGCGGTTGACCGTGACGATCGGCGCGGTCTCGGTCAGGCCGTAGAGCTGCATGAACTCCCAGCCCAGCTGCTCCTCGACCTGCTGCACCACCGAGGTCGGCGGCGGGGCGCCGGCCACGATCATCCGCACCCGGTCCCGGCCGGGCACCGGGCCGTCCCAGTCGGCGGCCGCGTCCAGCACCATCTGCACCACGGCGGGAGCGCCGGACAGGAAGGTCACCCCGTGCTGCTCGACCCGGCGCAGGATCTCCGCGCCGTCCACCTTGCGCAGCACGATGTGCTTGGCGCCGAGCCCGGTGAGGGAGAACGGCAGGCCCCAGCCGTTGGCGTGGAACATCGGCAGGGTGTGCAGGTAGACGTCCCGGTCGTTCGCGCCGTAGTGCAGGCCCATCAGCGTCGCGTTGAGCCAGACGTTGCGGTGGGTGAGCTGGACGCCCTTGGGGCGGGCGGTGGTTCCGCTGGTGTAGTTGATGGTGGCGGTGTCGTTCTCGGAGAACGCGTACGGCCGGGGGGAGTGGTCGTGGTCGTACAGCAGGGCGTCACTGTCGGCGCCGAGCACGAACGTGTGCTTGGCCGGCACCCCGTGGAGCGCGTCGGCGACTTCGGGGTCGACGAGCAGGACGGAGGCGCCGCTCTGCTCGACGATGTACGACACCTCCTCGGCCTTCAGCCGGAAGTTCACCGGAACCAGCACCCGGCCGTGGCCGCTCACCCCGAAGAAGGAGGTGAGCAGCCGCGCCGAGTTGTGCGAGACGATCGCGACCCGTTCGCCGGGCCCGACGCCGAGCCGGTCCAGCCCGGCCGCCTGGGCCCGGGCGAGTTCGGCGACCCGGCGGTAGCTCAGCTCGCCCCAGGATTCGGCCGGCTGCGCCGGCTCGTCGACGATGCCGACCCGGTCGCCGTAGACCAGCTCGGCCCGGTCGAGGAAGTCCATCACGGAGAGTGGAATCTGCATGGGCCCACTGTCCTCTCCCACCCGCCCCCTGCACACCCCCGATCGGGGGTGTCACGCGCGTGTCGCCCCCTCGGCCGCGGCGAGGGCGGCCGCCAGCCGGTCCCGCGCCTCGGTCTGGGCGGCGATCCGGCGCTCCAGCGCCCCCAGCCGGGCCCGGGCGACCGCGAGCACCCGTTCCGACGGCGGGCCGGCGAGCACGTCCCCGTCCAGGCAGTCCAGCAGCGGGCCGAGGTCGTCCAGGGTGAGCCCGGCGCCGACCAGCGCGCGGATGTTGCGCACCCGGACGACCGCCGACTCCCGGTAGTCGCGGTAGCCGTTCGGCTCGCGCCCGGAGTCGATCAGCCCGGCCTGCTCGTAGTGCCGCAGCGCCCGGACGGTCGCGCCCGTCGCCCGCGCCAGCTCGCCGATCCGCACCCGTTCGGCCCCCTCCGCCTCGTCCGCGGGTCAGCCCACCAGCGCGCCCCCGTCGACGGACAACACTACGCCGGTCACGAACGAGGCCTGCGGCGCGGCGAGTTGCACGATCGCCCAGGCGACCTCCGCCGGGTGGCCGATCCGGCCCAGCGGGGTGTGCGCGATCTGCCAGGCCCGCAGCGCCGCCAGCTGTTCGGGGCTGCGCCCGGCGTGCTCGCCGATGGGCGTCCCGATCGCGCCCGGTGCCACCGCCACCACCCGGATCCCGCGCGGCGCCAGCTCCACCGCCCAGCTGCGGGTCACCGTCTCCAGTGCGGCCTTGCCCGCCGCGTACACCGAGCCGGACGGCCAGCCGCGCTGTCCGACGGCGGTGCTGACGTTGACGATCACGCCCCGGCTGTCCGCCAGCGCCGGCAGGGCGGCCTGGCCCAGCAGGACCGGGGCCAGCAGGTTGGTGGCCAGCAGGGCGTCGATGCCCTCCCGGGTGTACGCGCCGAGCTTCCCGCCGCCGCCGGTGACACCCGCGTTGTTGACCAGCACGTCCAGCCGTCCGAACCGCTCCAGCGCCGCCCCGACGATCGCCTCCGGCGCGTCCGGCCCGGTCACGTCCGCGGCCAGCGGTTCGATCGAGGACGGGTGCGCGGCGGCCGTCTCCGCCAGCGGCCCCGGCCGCCGCCCGACCGCCAGCACCCGTGCGCCCCCGGCGGCGAAGGCCCGCGCCGTCTCCCGCCCGATGCCCGTCCCGGCTCCGGTGACGACCACGACCCGGTCCTGCGGCACGCTCCCGGCGCTCCCGCGGGAGTCACCCCCGCGGGCGTCGTCCACGGGTCCGTCGTCCACGGGTCCGACGTCCGCGCAGGTGCCGTACCTGCGGGCGTCGTTCCTTCGGGTGTCGTTCAGCGGGAACTCGTTCATGGACGCCACCTTCCGACCCTGCCGCAGGCGTCAGGGTCAAGCGGGATCCCGCAACCGGAGGGCGGACGTCCGGGGCCGGCGGCCGGACCGGGGGGACAGGAGCGCCGCCGTCCGCTTGCTGTGCCCGGCGCGAACAGCGGGCCCGCGACCCCGGCGGGCGAGCCGTCCGCCTGCTAGGAAGGTCACGACGCACGGTCACGCACCCACGGGGAGAACATCCATGAGCGACCAACGGCCCACGAGCCTGTACGACGCCGTCGGCGGCCTCGACGCGCTGCGCCGCCTCAGCCACACCTTCTACCGGGGCGTCCTCGCCGACCCGCTGCTCGCGCCGGTCTTCGCCGACTTCACCCCCACCCACATCGAGCACGTCGCGGCCTGGCTGGCGGAAGTCTTCGGCGGCCCGACCTCCTTCACCGACGAACTCGGCGGCCACCAGGCCCTGTTGCGCGCCCACCTGGGACTGAGGATCACCGAGGAGCAGCGGCTGCGCTGGATGGAGCTGATGGCCGAGGCCGTCCGCGCGGAGCTGCCGGCGGACGAACTGCTGCGCGCCCGGGTGCTGGAGTACTTCGACTGGGGCACGAAGATCGCCGAGGACGTCTCCGCCTCCCCGGCCGGCACCGACCTCGGCGAGCCCGGCCCGACCCCGCGCTGGAACTGGGAGGGGCAGGCGAAGTGACCGCAGCCGCAAACCCGGTGGCCGAGGGCCTGGTGCTGCGCCCCTTCGAGGACGCCGACGCGCCGGCCCTGGTCGAGGCCTACCGGGACGAGACCCTGCGCCGCTTCACCCGCACCCCGGTGGACGACGAGGAGCAGGCCGCGCACTGGCTCGGGCAGCAGCGCGAGGGCCGGGCGGCCGGCACCCGGTACTCCTTCGCGGTGCTGGACGCCGACGGGCTGGTCGGCAACGTCGTGCTCAAGCGCGGCACCCCGGGCGGGGAGAGCGCGGAGGTGGGGTACTGGACGGCCGGTCCGGCCCGCGGCCGGGGCGTCGCCCCGCGCGCGGTGGAGGCGCTCACCGCCTGGGCCTTCGCCGTCTTCGCCGAGGACGGCCTGCGCCGGATCGATCTGCTGCACGAGGGCGACAACCACGCCTCCTGCCGGGTCGCGGAGAAGAGCGGCTACGCCTTCGCGGAGATCCTCCCGGCGTTCCCGCCGTATCCGCTGGACGGCCACCGGCACTCCCGGAAAAGGCTGGACGGATCCGAACGGGGCGGTTCAGAGTAGGCCCATGGCTTCTCTGGTACGACATGTGACGATCGATTGCGCCGACCCGTTCGCCCTGGCGACGTTCTGGGCCGGGGCGCTGGAGGGCACCCTGGGCGAGGACGACAATCCGGGCGACGAGGAGGCCCTGGTGGAGTCCGCCGGCGCCGCGCTGCTGTTCATCCGGGTGCCCGAGGGCAAGCCGGCGAAGAACCGGGTCCACCTGGACCTGCAGCCGCAGGACCGCAGCCGGGACGAGGAGGCGGAGCGCCTGGTCGCCCTGGGCGCCACCGTGCTGGCCGACCGGCGCCGGCCGGACGGCACGGGCTGGATCACCCTGGCCGATCCGGAGGGCAACGAGTTCTGCGTCGAGCGCAGCAAGGCCGAGCGCGCCACCACCGGGCACGCCTGACCGGGCGTCCCGGTCCGCACACCCGCCCCGGCCGCCCGCGCGTCCCCCCGCCCCGGCCGCCCGCGCGTCCCCCCGCTCCGGGG
>NZ_JBHWBZ010000056.1:0-1656 GCF_042735475.1 Kitasatospora sp. NPDC059577
CCCCCGGGGCGGGCCCGGGGGGTTCGACGTCACGTCAGCAGGCGGCGGCCAGCTGGGACTTGCGCGTCGGCGCGGTGCGCGGCACGACGGCGACCACGCGGCCGCCGCGGCCCGGGTGCAGGTCGAAGCGCACCCGCAGGTCCGCGCTGCGGGCCAGCACCAGGCCGACCACGGCGGCGGCCAGCGCGGACACCAGTCCGCAGGCCAGCAGGCCGGTCCGGGGCCCGTACGAGGCGGTCACCCAGCCGACGACCGGGGCGCCGATCGGCGTGCCGCCGGTGAAGACCAGCACCAGCAGGCCCATCACCCGGCCGCGCATCGCGGGGTCGGTGGCCAGCTGCAGCATCGAGTTGACCGAGGTGTTGAAGCTCAGCCCGAAGACCCCGATCAGCGTCAGCAGCAGCGCGAAGGTCCAGTAGCCGGGTGCGAAGGCGGCGGTCACCTCCAGCGCGCCGAAGGCCAGCGCCGCGACGACGAGCCGGCGCAGCCTCGGCGCGCCCCGGCGGGCGGCGAGCAGCGCGCCGGCCAGCGAGCCGACCGCCATCGCGGTGTTCAGCAGGCCGTACTGGCCGGCACCGACCTTGAACGTGTCGTGGGCGAATCCGGCGAGCAGCGTCGGGAAGTTGAAGCCGAAGGTCCCGATGAAACCGGCCAGCACCATCGGCCAGAGCAGTTCGGGCCGCTCCTTCACGTACCGCAGGCCCTCGCGCAGCTGCCCCTTCTCGCGGGCGATCGGCTCGGTCGGGCGCAGTTCGCCCTCCCGCATCGCGAGCAGTCCGCCGATCACGGCCACGAAGGACAGCGCGTTGACCGCGAAGGCCCAGCCGCTGCCGACCGCGGCGATCAGCAGGCCCGCGACGGCGGGGCCGACCAGGCGGGCGGTCTGGAAGTTGGCGGCGTTCAGGCTGACCGCGTTGGCGAGGTCCTTGGGCCCGACCATCTCGGAGACGAAGGCCTGCCGGGTCGGGTTGTCCACCACGGTGACCAGGCCGAGCAGCAGGGCGAAGGCGTACACGTAGTAGGGCGTCACCACGCCGCCGACGGTCAGCACGGCGAGTCCCGCGGCCAGCAGGCCCATCGCGCCCTGGGTGTAGATCAGCAGCCGGCGCTTGGGCATCCGGTCGGCGAGCACGCCGCCGAAGAGGCCGAGCAGCAGCATCGGCAGGAACTGCATGGCGGTGGTGATGCCGACCGCGAGCGGGCTGCCGGTGAGGCTCAGCACCAGCCAGTCCTGGGCGATCCGCTGCATCCAGGTACCGGTGTTGGACACCACCTGGCCGGCGAAGTAGTAGCGGTAGTTGCGAACACGCAGGGAGGAGAACATCCCCCCGGGCCTGGTGAAGCGGGCGCCTGTCGGGGATGCGGCCGGGTGGGTCCGGCCCTGAGCGGCGGAGTCCGCCGCGGTGCGTTCGTCGGGGTCGTCGTCGCCGCTGCCGGGCAGCCCCGTGGGGGCGGGTGCCTGGGCGTCGGCGGCCCCGGCGCGGTCCGCGGCGGGGTCGTTGGTCGGGTCGTCGGTACGGATGGCGGCGGCGCTGGCTGCGGCCGGCGGTGTCACTGTGGTCTCCCCTCGCGGCGGGGGGGGGCGCGGGGGGAGGAAGAGGAGCCAAGAAGGGGAAGGAGGACGGGATAGAATAGAGAGTGAAAGAAAAACAAAGA
>NZ_JBHWBZ010000056.1:1666-29804 GCF_042735475.1 Kitasatospora sp. NPDC059577
GGGGGGGGGGGGGGGGTGGGGGCGCGCGCGGGGGGGGTGCCGCGGGGGGGCGCCCCCCCCCCCCCGCTCCTGGTGTCGGTGGTCGGTCCTGCGGTGATGCGGTGTCCCTTCTCCGCGGGGTCCGTCCCGGCCGGGCCGGCCGGGTTCGGTGTGCCTAGAGGTGTGCGAGCTTGTAGAGCACGGGTGCGGCCTCCCGGAGGACGGCCCATTCCTCCTCGTCGAGCCCCTGGGCGAGCTCGGCGAGCCAGACGTTCCTGCGCCGGCGACTCTCCGCGAGGATCGTCTCGGCCTGTTCGGTGCTGCTGACGACCACCTGACGGCGGTCCTCGGGGTGCGGCTCCCGCCGCACCAGCCCCTTCTCCTCCAGCATCGCGACGATCCTGGTCATCGAAGGAGGCTGTACGTGCTCCTTCCGGGCGAGCTCACCCGGCGTCGCCTTCCCGCACCGGGCGAGGGTGCCCAGCACTCCCATCTCGGTGGGACTGAGCGACTCCTCCACCCGCTGGTGTTTGAGTCGTCGGGAGAGGCGCATCGTGGACGACCGCAGCTGACTGATCGCTGCGAGGTCCTGCTCGGACATCTCGGGCATCTCTTTAGCTTACGTCATTACTCTCGCTAAGGAAAATGGGATCCGCCGCCGCGCCGGAGCTTCGGCCCGGTGACATATTGGTGATGGGCCTCAGGTCTCGACTCCCAGAAGGGCCGACCAGCCATGTCCGACCTCGTCTCCGAGCAGTCCGCGCCGTCCGAGCAGTCCGGACAGCCCGGGCAGGGCGACACCGGGTTCGCCCGGCTCGCCATGGTCACCATCGACTGCGCCGACCCGGTCGCGCTGGCGTCGTTCTACGGCGAGCTGCTGGGGTGGGAGACCCGGCACGTGGACGAGAACTTCGCGATCCTCGACAACCCCGAGGGCGGCAGCCCGCTGGGCTTCGGGCGGGTGAACGGGTACCGGCCGGAGCCGTGGACGGAGCCGGACGGGAGCAAGCACTTCCACCTCGACTTCTACGTGGACGACCTGGAGGAGTCGACGGCGAAGGCCCTCGCGCTCGGCGCCACCCAGCCCGCGTACCAGCACGGGCGCACGCTCAAGGTGCTGATCGACCCGGCGGGCCACCCGTTCGGGCTAGCGCCGTTGGAGTAAGGCACGAACGGGCCCGGGGGCCGTGCGCAGGCGGTGTCAGGGGTTGGTGCCAAGATCATGCAGGCGCCGTAAAGGTCCATCCTGACCTGGGATTTCACGAAAACCACGAACATTGTGCGACCGCCGGGCAGTGGCCTACTCTCCCCCGTTGTCAGGGGCACCACACGCCAGGCTCCCCTCGGCGGACCCCGTACCCGTTCGCGTGCCCGTTTCCGCACGCCCTCCCCGGCCGCCCCCGGCCGACCCGCGTCCGCCCCAGCCCTGGCGCCCTCAACCCCGCCTCCAGGGAGCTCAATTGGGTGAGATCCACCATGCCGACCACGGCTGGGTGACACCGGCGGTCTCGTACTTCGTCGCCTGCCTCGGCGCCTTCGTGGCCCTGCGCAGCGCCCGCTGGTCGCTCGTCTCGACGGGCCGCACCCGGGCCGTCTGGTTGCTCTTCGCGTCCACCTCGCTCGGCGCCGGAATCTGGTCCATGCACTTCATCGCGATGCTCGGTTTCTCCGTGACCGGCGTCGAGATCAGCTACCAGCCGGGGCTGACCGTGCTCAGCCTGCTGGTCGCCGTCGCCTTCGTCGGCGTCGGGCTCTTCACCGTCGGGTACTGGCGCCGGCGCCCCGCGCTCGCCCTGCTGATCGGCGGGCTGACCACCGGCCTCGGGGTCGCCGCGATGCACTACCTGGGCATGGCCGCGATGGTCCTGCCCGGTCAACTCGGCTACGACCACGTGACGGTGGCGCTCTCGGTCGCCATCGCCGTGGTCGCGGCGACGGCCGCGCTCTGGGCCGCGCTGAACATCCGGGGCACGCTCGCCGTCCTGGCGGCCGCGCCGGTGATGGGCGTGGCGGTCTGCGCCATGCACTACACGGGCATGGCGGCGCTGTCGGTCCAGGTGGACTTCTCGCACTCCACGCAGGACGGTGTGATGGCGCTGCAGTTCATCTTCCCGCTCGGGGTCGGGCTCGGCTGCTACGTCTTCTTCGGCTCGCTCGCCTTCGCCGTCTCCCCGAGCCGCCCCGACGCGCAGCCCCTGCTGGCCGGTCCGGCCGCCCCGCTGCCCCCGCGGGCGCCCCGGGCACCCCGGCCGCCGCGGGAACCCCTGGTCCCGCAGCAAAGGCTGCGAGGAGCCGACGTCCGGCGCTGAGCGGCGGGCGGCACGCGAGCGGACGCCCGGCCGGGCCCCCACCCCGGCCGGGCGTCACCGTGCGCGCGCATCCTGCCCGGGCGGCCCGGGCGCGTCCTACTCGGGCCGCCCGAGCAGTCCGGCCACGTGCTCCGGCGTGGCCGCCGGGCACGCCTTGTGCACGAAGTCCCGCCGCAGCCCGTGGTACGGCTCGCCCGCCCGGTAGAAGTTGGCGTGCATCCGCCGCAGTTCCTCCACCCGGTACTCGGCCAGCGGCTTGGCGTCCTCGTCGGCGGCGCGGCGGCGCTTCTTGTCCACCAGCCGCCCGGTGAGCTCCGGTGAGGCGGCGATGCCGGCGGCCTCCCGGACCACCCAGCGGCGGAACTCCGCCGCGTCCCCGCCGGACGTGCGGTCCACCAGGCCGATCCGGCGGGCGTGTTCGGCCCCGACCGGCAGCGCCTCGGTGGTGAGCCGCTCGGCCCGTTCGGCGCCGACCCGGTTCGGCAGGGTGTACGTCCAGTACTCGGAGCCGTACAGGCCCATCAGGCGGTAGTGCGGGTTGAGCACCGCCGAGTCGCGGCACCACACCTCGTCGGCGGCGAGCGCCGCCATCAGCCCGCCGGCCGCCGCGTTCCCGGCGAGGGCCGCGACGGTGACCTTGTCCGTCGTGGTGAGGACGGCCTCGACGAAGTCGTCCATCGCGTTGATGTTCTCCCAGGACTCCAGCGCCGGGAAGGCCGAGCCCTGGATGACGTTCAGCTGGATCCCGTTGGAGTAGAAGTCCCGGGGCGCTCCGAGCACCAGCACCGAGGTGGGCCGGTCGGCCGCCTCCCGGTAGGCGGCGAGCAGCCGGCGGCACTGCTCGGTGCTCATCGCCCCGCCCGGGTAGGCGAATTCGAGGTAGCCGACGTCGCCCTCCTCGCGGTAGCGCAGCTCCGACCAGGTGTCGCGGCGGGCGGCCGACGCCGGGCTCACCGGCACCTCGCGGACCCGGTACAGCTCGTCGGCGAGCACCGTCGCGGCGGGCAGTTTGAAGGTGGCGGGCCCGCCGGGGGTGCGGCGCGGGCGCAGCTGCGGGATCCACACCGCGCCGTCCGCGGTGGCCCGGCAGATCGCTCCGTCCCGGGTGGCCAGCACGGCGCCGGGCACCGGGCCGCGCAGCTCGTCCTCGGGGTGGCCGCCGTGCAGGAAGAAGTCGCGTCCGTACAGCTCGTCCGGCACGCCGGGCTGGGAGTCCGCGGCCCGCAGCTTGCGCAGCACGGTGGCGGTGTCGTCGTGCTCCCAGTCGATCCGGCGCGCCTCCTGGCGCAGCAGCGGCCGCAGCTCGCCGCGCACGTCGGGCCGGCCGTAGTCCAGCGGTTCGGGGGTGAACAGCCCGCCCTCGTAGCGCTGGACGGCCAGCAGGACGGCCTCCGCGGCGGCGTCGGCGACCTCGCCCCGGTACAGCTCGCTCTTGCCGCAGTCGGGGACGGGGAAGTCGACGGACGCCCAGATGTCGCCGGCGTCCATCTCCTCGACGGCCTGCAGCACGGTGACGCCCCAGCGCTCCGCGCCCTCGGTGATCGCCCAGTCCAGCGAGGAGGGGCCGCGGTCGCCGGTGGGCCCCGGGTGCACGATCAGGACGGTCCGGGTGGACCAGATGTCCCGCGGGACGGCCTTGGTCAGCATCGGGCAGACGATCAGCTCGGGATCGGTGCGTGCCACCCCGTCCCTCATCTGCTCGTCACCGAGTGCGAGTTGCACGGCGACCTGGTGGCCGCGTTCGCGCAGCTCGGTGTGGACGCGCTGGGTCAGGCTGTTGAACGCGCTGGCGATCAGGAGAATGCGCAAGGGGGGCCTCCGGCGGTACAGGGGTCGCGCGGAGGCGATGAAACCAGGGCATGGACACGTAACGATTACGGTCCGTACCTCGCCGCTCTACCCTCACGCACCCCGCACACCTGTGGTCCCGGCGTGGCCCGCGCTTCGCGGTATCTCCCCAGTCCCTTCTCCGAGTTGGACTGGCGCGGGCCCCTGCGGCACGGCAGGGGCCCGCTGTCGCGAGGTGCTCAGCGCGGGAACGCCCGGCGGGCCCGCCAGGTGGTGTGCTCGCGGGAGACCGCGTCCTCCGCCTCGGCGGCCAGCCGGGCCCAGCGCGCCTCGGCGTCCGGCGCCCGGACGTCCAGGTCGGAGAGCTGGTTGCCGACGTTCTCCAGTTCGCGCGCGGCCAGCTGGTAGGCGGCGGCCAGCGGGCGGAGCTGCTTGAGCTGCGTCCAGGCGATGATCGCCGCGGCCGCGGCCGAGCTGGCCCCGAAGACGTGCACCTGCAGCGCACCGGTGGCCTGGGCGATGGCGGCCGCCGCACCGAGGATGATCAGCGCCGCGATGCCGAGCCCCCAGGAGACCGCCTGCGAGTCGCAGGACTCCGCCCGGGAGCGGTACCAGGTGCGCTGGCCCTCGACCCGGGTGCGCAGGTAGAGGGTGCGCCGGGCGGTCAGGCTCTCGGCGCGCAGCCGCCGCATCTCCGGGGTGATCTCGGCGACGGTGTCCGGAGGCACGATCTCCGGGTCCTCGAAGGCCCGCATGACGTCCTCGACCTGCAGCAGGTAGCCGCGGTCGACGTCCGCGGACTCCGCCTCGCCGTCGAACGGGCGGGCCCGGACGGTGTACTTCCAGGCCAGCGTCTTGACCGACTCGGCCGCCGCCCGGGCCTCGTACCAGCGGCCCTGCGGGTTGCTGCGGCGCAGCCGGGACCAGAAGTAGCCGGCGACCAGGAAGGCGGCCACCGAGAACAGCGGCCAGACGTCGAAGTCGCCCTCGTGGTCCGGGCCGGGGAACGACCCGATCAGCGCGGCGACCACCAGCATCGCGATCAGGCCGCGGTACCAGCGCAGCGTCTCGCGCTGGCCCTCCAGCGAGGCGTTGTCCGCCGTCCGGAACAGCTCCGGCAGCAACTGCGCCTCGACACCCCCGGGCGGATCCTGTTGCACCATCGGTCGAGTCCCCTCCCCCTTCTCCGTCCAGCCAGTATTCCCGCCGCCAACTGGGCTACACAGGCACCTTTTTGACACCTTCCGACTGCCGGCGATTGCCCGTCGGACGGGTCACCGATACAACCGGTTGCATGCCGCTGCACTGGAAGCTCGTCATCGACTGCGCCGACCCGCACCGCCAGGCCGCGTTCTGGGCCGCCGCCCTGGAGTACGCACTGGAGGACCACGGCCCGCTGGTCACCCGGCTGCTGGCCGCCGGCGCGGTCGGCCCGGACGCCACCACCGAGGTGGACGGCCACGCCGCCTGGCGCACGCTGGCCGCCGTCCGCCACCCCGAGGACCCGTACGACCCGGACTCCGACACCGGCCTCGGCCGCCGCATCCTGTTCCAGGCCGTCCCCGAGCCCAAGCAGGCCAAGAACCGCCTGCACCTGGACCTCCACCCCGGCCCGGGCGGGCGCGCCGCCACCGTCACCCGCCTCGAAGCCCTCGGCGCCACCGTCCTGCGGGACGTCGCGGAGCCGGGCGGCGCGTGGACCGTCATGCGGGACCCGGAGGGCAACGAGTTCTGCGTCCACTGAGACCGGCCCGGAACACCGTCCGCCCGGCCCGGAACACGGCGCGGGGGGGGGCCCCCCCCCCCGGGGGGCGGGGGGGGCGCGCGGGGGGGGGGGGGGGGGCGCGGCGGGGGGGGGCGGGCGCGCGGCGGGGGGGGGACGGGGTGGCCAAGGTGTTCTGCGTCCACTGCGCCCGGCCGGCAACAGCGTCCCCCGGGGGCCCCCCCCCGCGGGGCCCCCCCCCCCCCGGGGGGGGGCGCCCCCCCCGCGGCGTACGGCGTCGGGGACCGTACGGCGTCAGAGCAGTCCGAAGGCCGGCATCAGGTAGTAGAAGGCGAACACCGCCGCCACCGCGTACAGCGGGACCGGCACGCTGCGGCCGCGGCCGACGGCCAGGCGCAGGACGCAGAAGGCGATGAAGCCGAAGCCGATGCCGTTGGTGATGCTGTAGGTGAACGGCATCATCACGATGGTCAGGAAGGCCGGGATCGCGATCGTGTAGTCGGCCCAGTCGATCTCCTTGATCGAGTTGGCCAGGATCAGGAAGCCGACCGTGACCAGGGCCGGGGTGGCGGCCTGGGCGGGGACCATGGTGGCGAGCGGGGTGAGGAAGAGCGCCACCACGAAGAGCAGGCCGGTGACGATCGAGGCGAAGCCCGTGCGGGCGCCCTCGCCGACGCCGGCGGTGGACTCGACGAAGCAGGTGTTGGCCGAGGCGGAGGTGGCGCCGCCGGCCGCGGTGGCGATGCCGTCGACCATCAGGATCCGGTTGATGCCCGGCAGGTCGCCCTTCTCGTCCAGCAGGTGGGCCTCGTCGGCCACGCCGAGGATGGTGCCCATCGCGTCGAAGAAGCACGACATCAGCACGGTGAAGACGAACAGCACGCCGGTCAGCACGCCGACCTTCTCGAAACCGCCGAACAGGCTGACCTTGCCGACCAGCCCGAAGTCCGGTGCGGCGACCGGGTTGCCCGGCCAGGTCGGAACGGTGAGGCCCCACTTGAGCGCCGGGACGTCGGCCACCTTGTCGATCACCACGGCGAGCGCGGTGGAGACCGCGATGCTGATCAGGATCGCGCCGGGCACCTTGCGGATCACCAGGATCAGGGTGAGCAGCAGGCCGACGACGAAGACCAGGACGGGGAAGCCGAGCAGGTGCCCGTTGCCGCCGAGCTGCAGCGGGACGGTGGTGTGCGCGGCGTCCGGGATGCGGCTGACGAAGCCGGAGTCGACCAGGCCGACCAGGGTGATGAACAGGCCGATGCCGATCGCGATGGCCTTGCGCAGGCCGAGCGGGACGGCGTTCATGACCCGCTCCCGCAGCCCGGTGGCGACCAGCAGCATGATCGCGAAACCGGCCAGCACGACCATGCCCATGGCGTCCGGCCAGGTCATCTTCGGAGCGAGCTGGAGCGCCACGATGGTGTTGACGCCGAGGCCGGCGGCCAGGCCGATCGGGACATTGCCGATCACGCCCATCAGCAGGGTGGTGAGACCCGCGGTGAGGGCGGTGGCGGTGACCAGCTGGGCGCTGTCCAGGTGGGCCCCGGTCACGTCCGTGGCGCTGGCCAGGATGATCGGGTTGAGCACCAGGATGTAGGCCATGGTGAAGAACGTGGCGACACCGCCGCGGATCTCGCGCGGCAGGGTGGAGCCGCGCTCGCTGATCCGGAAGTAGCGGTCGACCGCACCGGTGGGGGGCTCGGGAGCGGCGTCGGCGGGTTCGGGCGACTCGGTGGCCGGCTGGACCACAGGCATGCGTGCGTCCTCTGTGGGGGAGCTGAGGAGAGGGGGGTGACACCCGGGGCGACGGTGGCCGGGATCAGACCTTTAAGTATGGTTTCCCGATCGCACACGCGCTATCTTCGCGCGTAGAGCCCGCAGGGGTCGCAACCCGGGCCCACCCGGGGCCGCGCCCGGTCCGCACCCGGTCCGCCCGGCGGCCTCCACGCGGCGTCCGGGCCCCGCCGCACCGTACGCTAGGCCCCATGCCCAAGACGCCGCTGCACCCCTCGCCCCCTCCGCTGGAGGCCAACGACGTCGCCATCGTCGGCGGTGGCACGGTGGTGTGGTTCGTCGCCTTCCTCGCCCTGCTCCCCTTCCAGGGCACGCTCTCCGAGCACGGTCACGGCACCTGGCCGTGGATCTGCCTCTCCGGCGGCCTGCTCGGCCTGATCGGCCTCTGGTACTGCCGCGCCCGGCGGGACGCGATCGCCCGCAGCCGCGCCACCGGGGCGGACGGGCGGACGGTGGACGACAACGGTCAGGACCCGGCCACCCGGTCGGACTGAACGGTCCTTTAGTAGCACGCATCGGACATAAGGCGCCCGTAGAGTCGGTGCCATGACGCAGCCTGCCCAGCCAGCGGAAGAGCGGCCGACCGGCGGAGACCATCCGGACGGGGCCCACCCCCTCGGGCTGCTGCCCGGCCGGCGCGGGGGCCTGACCGTCGCCGAGGTCGCCGAGCGGGTCGTGAAGGGACAGGTCAACGACGTCCCGGTCCGCTCCAGCCGCTCCACCCGGGAGATCGTCCGGGCCAACGTCTTCACCCGCTTCAACGCGATCATCGGCGTGATGTTCGGCATCATCCTGGTGGTCGGCCCGATCCAGGACGGCCTGTTCGGCCTGGTCATCGTCGCCAACACGGCGATCGGCATCATCCAGGAGCTGCGCGCCAAGAAGACCCTGGACAGCCTGGCCCTGATCGGCGAGGCCCGCCCGCAGGTCCGCCGGGACGGCGCCGCCCAGCAGATCGGCGTCTCCGAGATCGTCCTCGACGACACCGTGCTGCTCGGCATCGGCGACAAGGTGATCGTGGACGGCGAGGTCACCGAGGCGGACGGCCTGGAGATCGACGAGTCGCTGCTCACCGGCGAGCCCGACCCCGTCCTCAAGCAGCCCGGCGACCAGGTGATGTCCGGCAGCTTCGTGGTGGCCGGCGCGGGCGCGTTCACCGCCACCAAGGTCGGCCGCCAGGCCTACGCGGCGCAGCTCGCCGAGGAGGCCAGCAAGTTCACCCTGGTGAGGTCGGAGCTGCGCAGCGGCATCGACAGCATCCTGCGGTTCATCACCTACCTGCTGATCCCCACCGCGATCGGCCTGATCATCAGCCAGCTGGCCGTCGAGGGCCGGGACTGGCGCGAGGCCGTGCGGCGGATGGTGGCCGGCATCGTCCCGATGGTCCCGGAGGGGCTGGTGCTGCTGACGTCGGTGGCCTTCGCGATCGGCGTGATCCGGCTCGGCCGCAAGCAGTGCCTGGTCCAGGAGCTCCCGGCGATCGAGGGACTGGCCCGGGTCGACACCGTCTGCCTCGACAAGACCGGCACCCTCACCGAGGGCGGCATGGACGTGATCGACCTGCGGGTGCTCTCCGACGGGGAACCCGCCGCCGTCGACCCGGCCACCGTCAAGCACGCGCTCGCCCTGATGGCCGGCGCCGACGCCCGCCCCAACCCGTCGATGCAGGCGGTCATCGACGCGTACGGCCGCGGCGACGACGGCGACGGCTCACCGGGCGCGTCCCCGGGCGGCGTGCCGGGCGCCGCCGCGGGCCGCAAGGGCTGGCGGGTCCTCGAGGCGATGCCGTTCTCCTCGGCGCGCAAGTGGAGCGGCGTGCAACTGCTGGAGCCGCAGGGCGGCGAGGCCAGCTGGCTGCTCGGCGCCCCCGACGTGCTGCTGCCCGCCGGGCACCCGGCGCTGGCCGAGGTGGACGAGCTGGGCGCGCGGGGCCTGCGGGTGCTGCTGCTCGGCCGCTCGCCCGTCCCGCTGGACTCCCCCGACCCGGCGGCCGGGCTCATCCCGCTCGCGCTGGTGGTGCTGCAGCAGCGGCTGCGCGGCGACGCCGCCGAGACCCTGCGGTACTTCGAGGGCCAGCAGGTCCGGGCCAAGGTCATCTCGGGCGACGCGGCGGTCTCGGTCGGCGCGGTAGCCGGCCACCTGGGTCTGCCGGGCGCCGACCGCCCGCTGGACGCCCGCACCCTGCCGACCGACCCCGAGGAGCTCGCCGAGACCGCCGACCGGACCAGCGTGTTCGGCCGGGTCACCCCGCAGCAGAAGCGCCTGCTGGTCGGGGCGCTGCAGTCCCGCGGCCACACCGTGGCGATGACCGGCGACGGCGTCAACGACGTGCTGGCGCTCAAGGACGCCGACATCGGCGTGGCGATGGGCACCGGA
Source organism: Kitasatospora sp. NPDC059577 (assembly GCF_042735475.1). Taxonomy (NCBI): domain Bacteria; kingdom Bacillati; phylum Actinomycetota; class Actinomycetes; order Kitasatosporales; family Streptomycetaceae; genus Kitasatospora; species Kitasatospora sp. NPDC059577. The sequence goes on from NZ_JBHWBZ010000056.1 coordinate 11,636, forward strand.
TCCGACGCGACCAAGGCGGTCGCCCAGATCGTGCTGCTGAACGACTCCTTCGCGACCCTGCCGTCGGTCGTCGCCGAGGGCCGCCGGGTGATCGGCAACATCGAGCGGGTCGCGTCGCTCTTCCTGGTGAAGACGGTCTACTCGGTGCTCCTGGCGCTGCTGGTGATCTTCACCCACTCGCCGTACCCGTTCCTGCCCCGGCACTCCACCGTGCTGTCCTCACTGACCATCGGTATCCCGGCGTTCTTCCTGGCCCTCGCCCCCAACAACGAGCGGGCCCGCACCGGCTTCGTGAAACGCGTGCTGCGGCTCGCCGTCCCCGCCGGCGTCATCGCGGGGACCGGCACCTTCGTCGCCTACACGCTGGCCCGCACCGACCACGCGACCGACCTCAAGGCCGACACCAGCGTGGCCACCCTGACGCTCTTCCTGATCGCCATCTGGGTCCTCGCCATCGTCGCCCGCCCGTACACCTGGTGGCGGCTGCTGCTGATCGCCACCATGGGCGGAGCGTTCGCCCTGGTCCTGGTGGTCCCGGCGCTGTCCGACTTCTTCGAGCTCTCCCTGGTCGGCGTCCGCGACCCGCTGATCGGCGTCGCCATCGCCCTGGTCTGCGGCATCGCCCTGGAGATCACCTGGCGCTACCTGAAGCGCCACGGCATGGAGTGAGCGACCCGGGGTGAGCCGCCCACGGCGAGACGCGGCCGGTCGAGACGCACCGGTCGAGACCCACCGGTTGAGCCGTACGGAGTGACACGCGCCGCCGGATGAGTGACAGCCCCCGCACCGAACCCCGATGATGGGCCCCGGGAGGGGGTGCCGAATGGCGCGCAAGGGTGGGGACCTGGAGGCGTTCATCGCCTTCCTGGCCGGGCTGCTGGCGGTCGGGCTGACCGCACTGGCGATGGCGGGCATCGGCCTGGCGATCAGACCGACGCCCGCGCTGCGGGGAGCCGCGCTGGTGACCCTGGGGGCGGTCTGGCTGACCGTCGCCGTCACCGTCTACGGCCGTCTCCGGGCCCGCGCCCGCTGAGTTCAGCCCTCGAAGTCCCGGGCCGCCGACAGCTCGTACGCCCGGTCGGGCTCGCTGAGCGCGGCCAGCACCTCGAAGCGCCGGTGCCACTGCCCGACCGACCAGGCGAGCCCGGCCGCGAGGCCCTCCGGGGTGGCCGCGTGCAGCAGGCCGGCCACCGGCGGGACCTCGAACTCGTCGTCCTCGTCGTCGGCCTCGGCCTGCTCCGGGTCGTACGGCGGCTCCGGGGCGTCCGCGCCGGTGTCCCACCGCCAGTCCACCGCGGCCTCGTCGCCGTCCGGTCCGACGACCAGCAGCTCCTCGTGCTCCTCGTACGCGACCGGGCAGCCGGGCAGCAGTTCGCGCACCACGGCCGGGACGCGGTGCAGCACGCCCTCGGAGAGCACCCGGCCGCCGGCCACCTCGCTGGCCAGCGACACGTGCAGCCGCTCGGCGAGGTCGGCCGCGAGCGCCGGGGCGACCGGCAGCAGCGGGTACGGGTGCAGCAGCTGGACCAGGTCGGGGGCGTCGGCGACGACCGCCTCGGTGGCGTCCACCACCACGGTGTGGGCCGGCCGGCGACCGGTGGCCGGGTCCAGCGGCGGCAGCGCCCGCACCACGTCCAGCGGTTCGATCCGCTCGCGCTCCACGCGGGCCAGCGCGGTGTGCAGGCCGTGCAGTTGGCGGTGGCCGAGGTCGACCGCCGGGTCGGTCATCCGGTCCAGGACCTCGTCCGGTCCGTGCGGTTCGGCGAGCAGCGCGGCGAGCGTGGTGCGCACCCCGAGCGCGTGCAGGAACTGGTCGTCCAGGGTGGTCCGCGCCTCGTCGTAGAGGCCGCGCAGCAGCGGGTCGGCCCCGGCGGCGCGCAGCCCGGCGGGCTCGCGGCCCGCCAGCACCGGGTGGTCGCGCAGCCACCACGCGGTGTACGGCGGCAGGTCGGCGTACGTGCCGTCCGGCAGCAGGGTGCGGACCGGGTTGACCACGGCGTCCCGGTACGGCGGTCGGGCCAGCGCGGCGAGCGCCTCGGGCCAGGCGTCGTCGTCCACCAGGTCGAGGTCGCGCACGGCGAGCAGCTCGGCGGCCACCGGCGGGACGCCGACCGCCTCGTCGGCCTGCAGGGCCTCCAGCGCGTCCTCGGCCCAGTCGGCGAACCCGTCCGGTGCCTCGTCCAGCAGGCCGGTGGGGTGGCCTCCGGCCGCCCGGTCGGCGGGGACGGTGGGGTCGAGCCGTTCCAGGTCGTCCGGGTCGAGCACCACGTCCTCGGCGCGCACCAGCACGAAGTCGGCCAGCACACCGACCGCGGCGAGCACCTCGGACCCCCAGCGCTCCAGCAGCTCGTCGTCCACCCAGCCGGCGTCCTCCTCGCGCGCGAGCGTGGCGAACGGGCTGCCGGGCAGCACCAGTTCGCCCGCGCGGGCCGGCTCGCCCTCGTCGTCCAGCAGTGCCAGCCGGGCCAGCCAGGGGTGCGCGCCCGGCTCCGGGGCGGCGGCCTTCACCAGGGCCAGGACGGCGTCGGCGAGTTCCAGCGCCGCGTCCAGGTCGTCCTCGGCCAGCTCGTAGGAGCGGGCGACGGCGGCCCGCACCTCGGGGGTGTCCAGCACCCCGGCCGGGGTGGCGGTGCCGGCGCCGAGCTTGGCCAGCAGCGGGTGGGCGGCCTCGGGGTGGGCCAGCCGCAGGTCGAGCGCGGCCAGGGCGCCGGCCAGCGACTCCGGGTAGCCGGGGAAGGCCGCCCAGTCGGCGTCCCCGGAGGGCAGCAGGACGCGCCGCGGCCCGGTCACCGTCCGGCCGTCCGCGAGCGGCACGGGCAGCGCGCCGAGCGCCTCCGGGTCCGCCCCGCCGAGCGCCGCGTACAGGTTGCGCCACCAGCCGGGCTCGCGGTCGAGGCCGCCGAGCTGGTCCACCACCTCGGCCAGCGGCACCCGGCGCACGTTCAGCACCCGCAGCTCGGTGCGGCGCTCCAGGCCGGCGGGCAGCAGCCCGGGGAAGATCGGCGCGAGTGCCTCGACCACCGAGCCGTCCGCGCCCTCCAGCAGCGTCGCGTCCCGGGGCCGCAGCGCGGGCGTGCCCACCTCGACCGGTGCCGGGTGCGGCAGGAACGGCGTGCCGGGCAGCCGGGACAGCACCGCGGCGCGCAGCGCGTTGTCCAGCGCGCCCTGGCCGAGCGGCCCGGGGACGAGGCCGAGCGAGCCGAGGTCGGCGCCGCGGGCGCGCAGCAGGTCGGCGTAGCTGTCGGCGGCGCGCTCGGTGAGGAAGTCGGACAGCGGGCCGGGCGCGACGTGCCGGCGGGTGGAGTCCAGCGGGTAGGAGGCGATCAGCAGCGCGGGCAGGCCGATCGGCTCGTCGCTGGGGGTCGGTGCGTGCAGCACGGACGCGATGCCGGGCTGCTGCGGGGCGCCGTCCGCGCCGACCGGGACGGCCCAGGTCACCGTCCAGTACGGGCGGGCGCGCTCCTCGGTGGGCCGGTCGACCAGCAGTTCGGCGTCCAGGCTGCCGGAGGCGCCGGCGGTCTGCCAGAGCGTCCGCCGCAGCCGCCCGCCCGCGTCGTCGGTGACGGTGACTTCGGTGACGCCGTCCGGGCGGGTCTCGGCGGCGGCCCGGGTGAGCGTCCGGGTGCCGTCCGGGGTCTCCACCACGACCTCGGCGAGGCCGGGCAGGGTGAGCAGCAGCGCGTCGTCGATCCCGGCCAGCAGACGGCGGGTCAGGTCCTCGGCTGAGGCGTCCCGCATCGGCAGCACGACCACGGTGTCGTAGCCGTCGGGGGCCGGGCCCTCGGCCGCGAACGGCAGCCGCAGCAAGGGCACGTGGCCGTCCCGGCGACGCAGTTCGTCGGTCAGCGCGGACTGCGCCTCGGCGAGCGACCTGGCCTCGCCGAGCGACCAGCGCACCCCGCCGGTGGCGCTCAGCACGGCGGGCTCGTCGGTGACCGCGAGGACGGCGGCGAAACCGACCCCGAACCGGCCGACGGCGGGCTGCTCGCCGCGCTTGGAGGAGGCGCGCAGGGTGGACAGCGACTCGACGGCGGCCGCGTCCAGCGGGGCGCCGGTGTTGGCGGCGGCGAGCACGCCGTCGGCGAGGGTCAGCCGCAGCCGTCCGGGGCCGCGGCCGGCGCGGACCGCCGCGTCGGCCGCGTTCTGCGCCAACTCGACCACCAGGCGGTCGCGGTAGCCGCCGAGCGCGAGCTCCTCCTCGGCGTTGGCGTCCTCCCGGAACCGGGCCGGCGAGGCGGCCCAGGCGTCCAGCACCCGGTGCCGCAGCGCGGCGGTCCCGAAGGAGTCCGCGGGGTGCTCGTCCGTGCCGCTGCCGATGATCCGAGGTTCCACGGGACCTGCCACCTTCCGCCGCCCTGTACGTCGTAGGGCATTCTTCCCTGCCCCACCGACTGCTCCCGACCACGACCCCCGCGGCGACCGTCGCACCGGCGGCGTCGCCGACCGGCGACCGCGCGCGGTGCCGGCGCCGGGAGCGACCGGAAATGACGGGGAGTGACGGGGAAGGTCCGGGAGGAACCGGGCGGGACCGGCACCCTTCGCCCGGGAACACCGACGGCCCGCCCCGGAGCGTCACCGGGGCGGGCCGTGCGGAGGCGATCAGGAGTGGCCGAGCTCCTCGGCCGGGGCGTCGGGCTCGACGGAGCCGGAGGTGCGGTCCGGGTGGAGCTGCAGGGGCTCGACGACCAGCTCGTCCAGGATCAGCTCGGACGGCGCCGGCGGGGCCGGGATGACGGCCGCCTCGGAGTGCCCGCCGCAGCCGTACGAGAAGGAGACGATCTGACCGTCGGCCGGACCGAACTCGTTGCCGCACACACCGAAAGCCTGACCGAGCGAGCCGCCGATCGGGATCAGGAAACCGCAGCTCCCGCAGGAGGCGGGGGCGGCCTGCGCCATCGGGGTCTGCGGGCCGTGGGCCTTCTCCCAGCGCTCGGCGGCCAGGTGCAGGCCGAGCCGGGAGAGCACCCGGCTGCGGCCCATGCCGAGCTCCTCGGCGACGGCGTTGATCTGCGCGCGGGCCGGGGCGGGCTGGACGTGCGGGTCGGTGACGACCAGGTCCTCGTCGTCCACGAGGGCGACCGCGGAGTTCGGCGCGGGCTCGTCCTCGCCGCTCCAGCCGGGCTCCAGCCGCAGGTCGTCGGCGCCGGTCGGCAGCAGGTCGCCGGGGCCCATGTCGCCCGGACGCAGGCGCTCGCTCCACGGCACCCACTCGGGGGCGAGGACGGCGTCCGGGCCGGGCAGCAGCACGACCTCGTCCAGGGTGACGTTCTTGGCGCGCGGGGCGCGGGCGACGGTGACCGCCCAGTGCCAGCCGCGGTAGGCGGCGTCCAGGCACTCGAAGGTGTGGGTGACGACGCGGTCGGCGTCCGCCTGGACACCGAGGTGCGGCCCGACGGCCTCCGGCCCGACGGCCTCCTCGGCTGCCTGACGGGCGAGTTCGACGGCCTCGGCACAGAGCCGGTCGGGGGTACGGCTTCGCATCGCAGCACTCACGGCGTCGATTCTCTCCCAGTTCTTCTGTCGCCCACGGCGTGTTGCCTGTCCCGTCGCGGCTCGGTAGTCCCTCGTCCATTCTGCGGGACCGGAGGCCCCCTCGGGTACCGGCCGCGCCGCTCGACCGGCCTGCCGGCGCCCCGGCGTCCCGGCGGGCGGACTTTGGGCAGGCTACCCGCCGCCCGGCGCCCGGGCACAGTCCGGGGCGGACGCGGACGTTCCACGGGCCCGGAACGACCGCGCCGAGCGGAGCGCAATCCCGCGTCGGCGCGGCGATTCTGGGGCAGGATGGGCTTGTGGCGGATGACAACCCGTCGCAGCACGCACTGCGCCCCTCGCAGCCCGGCAGCCCCGACGAGGCGAACGCTGTGCCGCGACAGCAGCCTCCGGTCCCCGGCGCGGACGAACCGCAGCCGGCGGGCGGAGCCGGGGCGCCCGCCGCCCGCGTGAGCCTGGTCAAGACGGCCACGGACCCCCCGGACCCGGCCGACGCGCCCCCGGCCACCGACGTCCCCCCGGCCGACCTACCCCCGGCCGACGCGCCCCCGGCCGCCGCCGGCGAGGCAGCCGCAGCCGACGGCGCCCCCGGGCCGGACGGCGCCCACGCCCGTCGGCTCGCCGCCCTGGACGAGGACCTGGAGGAGGAGGAGGAGGAGGTCCCCGAGCCCCGCCGCCACTTCCTGGTCCGCACCGCCTCCGCCGCCGGCGCCGGCACCGGCAAGGTGGTGCAGGGCACCGGCCGCCGGATCCGCCGGGCCACCGCGGCCGAGGGCGCGGGCGAGTCCGGCCTGGCCAAGCTGATCGAGCTGCACGCGCTCAACTCCTTCGGCGACATGCTGATCACCATCGCGCTGGCCTCCACCATCTTCTTCTCGGTGCCCACCGGCGAGGCCCGCGGCCGGGTGGCGCTCTACCTGCTGATCACGATGGCCCCGTTCGCCCTCCTGGCGCCGGTGATCGGCCCGCTGCTGGACCGCCTGCCGCACGGCCGCCGGGCGGCCATGGCGATGTCGATGCTGGCGCGGGCGGTACTGGCCTGGACGATGGCCGGGGTGATCACCGGCGGCGGCATCGCGCTCTACCCGGCGGCGCTCGGCGTGCTGGTGGCGTCCAAGGCGTACGGGGTGGTGCGCAGCGTCGTGGTGCCCCGGCTGCTGCCGAGCCGGCTCTCCCTGGTGAAGGCGAACTCCCGGGTCACCCTGGCCGGGTTGCTGGCCACCGGCGTGGCCGCCGCGGTGGGCGGGCTGCTGCACCTGATCGGCCCGGGCTGGCCGCTGCGCGGCGCCTTCCTGGTGTTCGTGATCGGCACCCTGATGGCCTTCCACCTGCCGCACAAGGTGGACTCGGCCAAGGGCGAGCAGCGCGCCGTCCTGCACGCCGAGGTGCACGGCGAGGGCTCGCACCTGATCCACCACAAGCCGCCGCCGGTCAAGGCCTCGCTGCGCACCGTCGGCCCGTCGGTGATCCTGGCGCTGCGGGCGATGTCGGCGATGAAGTGGCTGGTCGGGTTCCTGGTGATGTTCCTGGCCTTCCTGCTGCGGGAGGAGCCGATCGGCGGTCTGCAGCCGACGGTGGCGCTCGGCCTGGTGGCGCTGGCGGCGGGGACGGGCAACGCGCTCGGCTCGGTGTTCGGCTCCTGGCTGCGCACCCGCGGCCCGGAGGCGACGGTCACCTCGATGCTGCTGCTGGCGACGTGCGTGACGGCGGCGGCCGCGCTCTGGTACGGCGTCGTGACGGTGGTCCTGGTCGCGGGCGTCTCCGGGATGGCGGCCTCGCTGGGCAAGCTGGCGCTGGACGCGCTGATCCAGCGGGACGTCCCGGAGGCGGTGCGGACCTCCGCCTTCGCCCGTTCGGAGACCCTGATGCAGCTGTCCTGGGTGGCGGGCGGGGCGGTCGGCATCCTGCTGCCGCTGAACGGGAAGCTGGGCCTGTCGATCGCCGCCGGGGTGGTCGGCCTGGTGCTGCTGTGGACGCTCCGCTCGCTCTTCCGGGTGGGCCTGCGGCGGCATCCGGCGGCGCCCCGGGTGGCGTGACCCGGCGGGGCGCGGCAACACGCGGTGGCCGACCCCCGCGTAGCGTGATCGGCCGGGCCCGGTAGATTCTGACGCATGAGCCTCAATTCCCGTGCCATCGCCGCCCTCGGCGCCGTCGTCGTGGTCGGCGCGGCCACGGTGGGCACCTCCGTCGCCGTGGCCTCCGGCCAGACCGCGCACATCTCCCACCAGGCCACCCTCACGGTCGGCAACTCCTCGATCCTCGCGGAGCCGCTGTGCTGGAACGGCGGCAGCGCGATCACCGAGGACCTCCAGCAGGAGTGCCAGGACAAGGCCACCGAGGCCCTGAAGAACGGCACGCTGCCCACCTCGGACGTGGTGGCGAGCGACCAGGTCGGCGTCGGGGTCTCCCCGAACGTGGCCAAGTCGGGCTGGTGGGCCTTCACCAACGGCGGCGCGTCCAGCAGCGGCGGGCGCACCAGCCTGGCCTCGTACGCCAAGGGCTCGACCTGGTCGGGTGCCCAGCAGGCGAACCGGGTGCTCAACGCCAGCGGCAAGACCCTGGTCACCGTCGTCGAGGGCGACAAGAACTCGGACAACCCGATCGCCGTCTGGTACTTCCAGCTGAACACCCAGGACAGCTGACGGTCCCGCGATGACCGCGCACGCCGTCGTCGACGGCGACCACGGGCAGCCGGGCCCCGCGCGGGCCCGGCTGCTCGTCGTCGTCGCGGTGGCCGCCGAGGCCGAGGCGGTGCTGCGCGGCCTGCCCGGCGGGTCCGCCGCCGTCCCGCTGCCCGGCGGCACGCTGCAGCGGGCCCTGGGCGCTCCGGTGGACGTGCTGGCCGCCGGGGTCGGCCCGGCCGCCGCCGCGGCCGCCACCTCCGCCGCGCTGGCCGCCCACCCGTACGCGCTGGCCGTCTCGGCCGGGATCGCCGGCGGCTTCGCCCCGCACGCCCCGGTCGGCGCCACCGTGGTGGCCGACGCCGTCGTGGCCGCGGACCTCGGCGCCGAGACCCCCGAGGGCTTCGCCGACGTCACCGAACTGGGCTTCGGCACCGTCCGGCACACCCCGCCCCCGGCCGCCGTCGCGCTCGTCGCGCAGGCGCTGGCCGGCGCCGTCACCGGCCCGGTGCTGACCGTCTCCACCGTCACCGGCAGCGCCGAGCGGGCCGCCGTGCTGGCCGCCCGCCACCCGGGCGCCGCCGCCGAGGCGATGGAGGGCTTCGGCGTGGCCGAGGCCGCCGCCCGGCACGGCGTGCCGGCCCTGGAACTGCGCACCGTGTCCAATCCGGTGGGCCCGCGCGACCGGGCCGCGTGGCGGATCGGCGAGGCGCTGGCCGCCCTGGAGCGGGCCTTCGCCGCGCTGCCCGTCCACGAACTGGCCGCGCTGCGCGTGCCGGACCCGGCCGCGCCGCACGAACCGATCAAGGAGGCCGGCCGTGGCTGAACGGCTGAGCATCGCGTACTCGCCCTGCCCGAACGACACCTTCGTCTTCCACGCCTGGGCGCACGGCCTGGTGCCCGGGGCGGACGCCCCCGAGGTGACCTTCGCCGACATCGACGTCACCAACGGCATGGCCGAGCGCGGCGAGCTGGACGTCCTGAAGATCAGCTACGGCGCGCTGCCGTGGGTCCTGGACGAGTACGTCCTGCTGCCCTGCGGCGGCGCGCTCGGGCGCGGCTGCGGCCCGCTGGTGCTCACCCTGCCGGGCGTGGGGTCCCCCGCGGACCTCGCCGGGAAGACCGTCGCGGTGCCCTCCGAGCGCTCCACCGCGTACCTGCTGTTCCGGCTGTGGGCGGCGAAGGCGGTGCCCGGCGGCTTCGGCGAGATCGTCGTCCTGCCGTTCCACGAGATCATGCCCGCGGTCCGGGACGGGCGGGTGGACGCCGGCCTGGTGATCCACGAGGCTCGCTTCACCTACCGGCAGTACGGCCTGCACAGCCTCGCCGACATGGGCGAGGCCTGGGAGGCCGAGACCGGGCTGCCGATCCCGCTGGGCGCGATCGTCGCCAGGCGCTCGCTCGGCGCCGAGCGGCTGCGGGCGGTCACCGACGCGGTCCGCGCCTCCGTCCGGCAGGCCTGGGCGGACCCGGCGGCGAGCCGCGGGTACGTGCTGGAGCACGCCCAGGAGATGGACCTGGACGTCGCGGAGCAGCACATCGGGCTGTACGTCACCGAGTTCACCGAGGACCTCGGCGAGGAGGGCTACGCGGCCGTCCGCGCCCTGCTCACCCGGGCCGCCGCGGAGGGGCTGGTGCCCCCGCTCGACCCGGGTGCGCTCGCGTTCGGGCAGTCCTCGCCGGTGTCCTGAACGGTCGGTGTCCCGGGACGGGGCCCGGGGCCGGACAGGCCTAGACGTCGAACTGGTCGGCCACCGCGCGCAGCAGGCCGGCCAGCTTCTGGGCGGTCGGCTTGGCCGGGTGACGCCCGCGCTGGAGGCCTGGCAGCACCGCGTCCAGGGTGGTGATCAGGTCCTGGACGATCGGGGCCATGTCGTCCGCGCTCTTGCGCTGGGCGGCGGCCACCGAGGGCAGTGCCTCCAGCAGCTGCACGGCCATCGCCTGGTCGCCGCGGTGCCCGGCGACCACGCCGAACTCGACCCGCTGGCCCGGCTTCAGCACGGTGACACCGGCGGGCAGCGCCTTGGTGTGGACGAAGACGTCGCCGCCGTCGTCGCGCGACAGGAAGCCGAAGCCCTTCGTCTCGTTGAACCACTTGACCTGGCCGGTGGGCATCTCGAACAGTCCTCGAATGGGTGTGAGGGATCCCGGCCCTGGCCGGGGATCACTGGGTGGTGGGAAAGATGCGGGCGACCTCGGCTCGACGCCCGCGGGCGCTCACGGTCGGCACGCTGTCAGGAGCAGACTAACGGTCCGTGACTGTCTCGTCCGCGTTCCGCGAGGGATCCGCGTTCCGGGGCCCGCCGGGGGCCGTGGGATGCGGGGATCTCGCGGTCACGGGCGACCCGGTACTGGCACGGCCGGGTCGCGTCGCTGCGCTGTCCATCGGCTCACACCCCCGGGTCTGAGGACACGGGGCGCACCTGCGGCGCCCCTCGGCACCCCCTGCATACCCCCGCCCAGCAGGGATCAAAACGTTGAGCTGCCGGGAAACTGCACAACGTGACGAAGCCGCTCCGGTGGACGGTCCGCCGGCGCGCTCTGCCAGACTGGGTGCGGTCCGGCCCCGCCCCGAGGAGTGAGCAGACGTGAGCAGCCAGAGCGCCGACCCCGGCGACGTGTACGTCAAGGCCGGAGCGGTCGTCTTCGGGCTCGGCGCACTCGCCACCCTGGTCACCTTCGTCCCGCTGTTCCTGCACCTGACGCCGCTGCCGACGGCCGCGTACTGGCTGAGCATGCTGATGCCGGCGGGCTTCCTGGCCGCGCTGACCGGGCTGCTGCTGAACGCGCGCGCCCAGCGCCGCCGGGTCGAGGCCTAGGCCGGACGGGGCCCGGCCGACTGGCCGGCCAGGTGGCGGGCGAGCCAGTCCGGGAAGCCGGTGAGGTCCGCCAGCACCACGTCCGCCCCGGCCTCGCGCAGCTCGTCCGCGCCGTAGGGGCCGGTGGCCACCGCGACCGCGAGGGCGTCCGCGTGCCGGGCGCCCCGGATGTCGCCGAGGTGGTCGCCGACGTAGATGCTCGCGCCGTGCTCGCGCAGCGCCTCGCCCTTGGTCTCCGCCCAGAGGTCGCCGATCACCGTGTCGGCCTTCATCCCGGCGTGCTCCAGGTGGAGGAGGGCGTTCGGCTCGTACTTGCCGGTGATCACGGCGACCCGGCCGCCGTGGGCGCGGACCGCCTCGACGGCGGCGTGCGCGCCGGGGAGGGCCACGGTCGGGGCGAAGGCGTGGTCGCGGTACAGCTCGCGGTAGCGCGTCGCGACCCGTTCGACCTCCTCCTCGGGGAACCAGTTGCGGATCTCGTCGAGCAGCGGCGGGCCCAGGCGGGTGACCACCAGGTCGGCGTCGATGGCCGTGCCGGTCTCGGCGGAGAGCGCCAGGTAGGTGGCGCGGATACCCGGCCGGGTGTCCAGCAGCGTCATGTCGAGGTCGAAACCGACGGTGAGCGGGGCCTTCGGGGTCTCGGGCATGTCGCCAGGCTATCCAACGGACGGCCGGGACCACGAGGCAATTTGCCCCGCCTTCGCGGCGGAACTTAGGTTTGCCTGAGTTGTCTGCGGAGAGGGCCCATGACCGACGACACCACCGCACCCCCCGGCGCGCCGCACCGCGCGCCGCGGCACCGAATAGTGTGGCTCGCCGCCGCGCTGGCCGTCCTGGCCGTCGCGGTGCTGCTGAGCCTCGCGGTCGGCAGCCGGAACGTCCCGTTCGGCGACACCCTGGACGCCCTGCTGCACGGCGGCGACACCGCCGACGCCGTGGTGATCCGCGAGCTGCGGGTGCCGCGCACCGTCGTCGGCCTGGCCGTCGGCGCGGCGCTCGGCCTGGCCGGGGCCGTCATGCAGGGCCTGACCCGCAACCCGATCGCCGACCCGGGCATCCTCGGCGTCTCCCAGGGCGCGGCGGCGGGCGTGGTGGTCGCCATCGCCGGCTTCGGCGTCTCCACCCTCACCGGGTACGTCTGGTTCGGCTTCGCGGGCGCGGTGATCGCCACCGTGATCGTCCACGGGCTCGCCGGGCGCGGCCGGGGCGGGGCGACGCCGATCAAGCTGGCGCTGGCCGGCTCGGCGACGTCCGCGTTCATCGCCTCGCTCAACACCCTGGTGCTGACCACCGACGCGGCCACCATGGACCGGTTCCGCTTCTGGCACGTCGGCTCGCTCTCCGGGCGGACCCCGGACGTCGCCTGGCAGCTGCTGCCCTTCCTGGCGGTCGGCACGGTGCTGGTCGTCGCGGTGGCGCGCGGGCTGGACGCACTGGCGCTCGGCGACGACACCGCGAAGGGGCTGGGCGCGAGGACCGGCCTGGTCCGGGCGGCCGGCGCGCTCGGCGCGACCGTCCTCACCGGCTCGGCGGTCGCGGCGGCCGGCCCGATCGCCTTCGTGGGCCTGGCCGTCCCGCACGCGGCCCGCGCCGTCGCGGGCGCCGACCACCGCTGGGTCCTGGCGTTCTCCGCCGTCCTCGGTCCGGCCCTGCTGCTGCTCGCCGACACCCTCGGCCGGGTCCTGTTCCCGCCGTCGGAGGTCCCGGCGGGCGTGATGACGGCGCTGGTCGGCGTCCCGGTGCTGGTGGCCCTGGTCCGCCGGCGGAAGGTGGTCGCCGCATGAACGCCTCCTTCTCCGGCACCCGCGGGGTGTCGTTGCCCGGCTACTCCGCGGTGCGGGCCGGGCGGGCCTCCTTCCTGCTGCACCGCCGCTCGGCGTTCGTCGCCCTCGGGCTGCTGGTGGCGCTCGCCGGGACGGCGGTGGCCTCGCTGTGCCTGGGCGAGTCCACCGTGTCGCCGGCCGAGGTGGTCAGGGTGGTGCTCGGGCAGCCGAGCCCGGACCAGCTGGTGGTCGGCGAGTTCCGGCTGCCCCGGGTGGTGGTCGGGCTGTTGGTCGGCACGGCGCTCGGCCTGGCCGGGGCGCTGATCCAGACCGTCGCCCGCAATCCGCTGGCCAGCCCCGACGTGGTGGGCGTGACCTGGGGCGCGACCGCCACGGTGGTCGGCCTGACGGCGTACGGCGTGGTCGGCTCGACCGGCCAGGCGCCGTACGCGGCGGTGGCCGGCGGCCTGGCGGCCGGGCTGCTGGTGTACGCGCTGGCCTGGCGGCGCGGCCTGCACGCCCAGCGGTTCGTGCTGATCGGCATCGGCATCAGCGTCGCCCTGTCCTCGCTGACCTCGGTGTTCCTCACCAAGGGCGACGGTTTCCAGGCCCAGGCCGCCAAGGTCTGGATGACGGGCAGCCTGAACGGCTCCGGCTACGACCAGGCCGGCCGGCTCGCCTGGGTGCTGCTCGCCTCCCTCCCGGTCGCGCTGTGGGCGGCGCGCGCCCAGCGGTCGATCTCCTTCGACGACGCGACCGCCGTGGGCCTCGGGCTGCGGCTGGACCGGATCCGGCTCGGCATGGCGCTGCTGGGCATCGTGCTGGCCTCCTGCGCGGCCGGGGCCGCCGGGCCGGTCGACTTCGTGGCGCTGATGGCCCCGCAGATCGCACTGCGGCTGGCCCGGTCGGCGCAGGTCCCGCTGTTCTGCTCGGCCCTGACCGGCGCGCTGGTGGTGGTCCTCGCCGACCTGATCGCCCGGCGGCTGCTGGCGCCGACCGAACTGCCGGTGGGCGTGGTGACCGGCATGGTCGGCGCGCCGTACCTGATGTGGCTGCTGATCCGATCCCGTCGTGGAGGTTCCTGATGTCCGCTCACCGTCTGGAGGCCCGGGGCCTCACCCTGGCCTACGAGGCGCGCACGGTCGTCGAGGGCCTGGACGTCCGCATCCCCGACGGGCGGGTGACGGTGATCGTCGGCCCGAACGCCTGCGGCAAGTCGACCCTGCTGCGGGCCCTCGGCCGGCTGCTGAAGCCGGTCCGGGGCGCGGTGCTGCTGGACGGCGAGGAGCTGGCGCGGATCCCGACCAAGCGGATCGCCCAGCGGCTCGGACTGCTGCCCCAGTCGCCGACCGCGCCGGAGGGCATCTCGGTGGCCGACCTGGTCTCGCGCGGCCGCCAGCCGCACCAGAGCTGGTGGCAGCAGTGGTCGTCGGAGGACGAGACGGCGGTCTCCGAGGCGCTGGAGCGCACCTCCACCGCGGACCTGGCCGAGCGCAGCATGGACGAGCTGTCGGGCGGCCAGCGCCAGCGCGCCTGGATCGCGATGGCGCTCGCCCAGGGCACCGACATCCTGCTGCTGGACGAACCGACCACCTACCTGGACATCGCGCACCAGGTGGAGGTGCTGGACCTGGTGCGCCGGCTGAACGTCGAGCGCGGGCGGACGGTCGTCGCCGTGCTGCACGACCTCAACCAGGCGGCCCGGTACGCCGACCACCTGGTGGCGATGCGGGACGGCCGGGTGGTGGCGCAGGGCGCGCCCGGCGAGGTGGTGACGGCGGAGCTGGTGCGGGACGTGTTCGGCCTCGACTCGGTGGTGGTGCCGGATCCGGTGACGGGCACGCCGTTGGTCGTTCCGGGTGCCCCGTGGGCGGCGACGGCGGTGGTGGACGCCTGACGGCAGGCACGACGTCACCGAAGCCACCATTTCGGACATAATCGACGGCACCCCGACCGCCTCGCTCACCGAGCCTCCCGAGGATCGCCGATGCACCGGATCGCCCGCCGTACCCTGCTCGCCGGCCTCGGCGGGGCCGCGCTCGCGGCGTGCACGGGCGGCGCCACGCGCCCCCCGGCTCCGGCCACCGCCGACGGGTTCGACGCCGGCACCGCGTCGGCCACCGCCTCGCCGACCGCCCCGCCGGTACCGCCGGTGACCGTGAACACCGCCACCGGGCCGGTGCTGGTGCCGGGCCGGCCGATGCGGGTGGTCGTGCTGGACACCGACGCGCTCGACTCCGCACTGACCCTCGGCATCACCCCGGTCGGCGCCGCCCTCCCGGCCCGCGACACCCGCTACCCCGACTACTGGCCGGCCACCCGGACCGCCGGGATCCGGCTGGTCGGCCCGGCCGGCTCGCCCGACCTGCCGACCGTCCGGGCCCTGCGGCCGGACCTGATCCTCTCCAACCAGACGCGCGACGGCGACCGGTACGACCAGCTGCGCGAACTCGCCCCGACCGTGCTCACCCAGACCACCGGCGCCCCCTGGAAGGCGAACTTCCAGCTGCACGCCCAGGCGTTGAGCCGGCAGGACGCCGCGGCGGCCTTCGTCGGCGCCTACCAGAAGCACGCCGGGCAGGTCGCGCAGGCGCTGGCGGCCGCGAAGCCGTCCGGGCGCAAGGTGAGCCTGGTCCGGTTCGTGGAGGGCGGCGGGATCCGGCTGTACGGCCGGCAGAGCTTCCCCGGGACGGTGCTCGCCGACGCCCAGGTCGGGCGGCCGGACCCACAGAACGTCGACCAGTCGGACTTCGAGGTCCCGCTCGACCAGATCGGGAAGGCGGACGGCGACCTGCTGCTGTACGCGGCCTACGGCGACCCGGAGCAGTCCGGCCTCGACGCCGCGCTGGCGAGCCCGGGCTGGCAGGCACTGGGGGCGGTCCGGGCGCACCGGGCGTTCCCGGTGGACGACCAGCTGTGGTTCCAGGGGATCGGCTACACCGGGGCCAACTACGTGCTGGACGAACTGCAGCGCTTCCTCGGGGCGTGAGCGGCGGCAGCCCGACCGGGAACCCGGTGGAGGGCCTGACCGGGAACCCGG
This sequence comes from Kitasatospora sp. NPDC059577, assembly GCF_042735475.1. Lineage (NCBI taxonomy): Bacteria > Bacillati > Actinomycetota > Actinomycetes > Kitasatosporales > Streptomycetaceae > Kitasatospora > Kitasatospora sp. NPDC059577. The sequence continues at coordinate 27,369 of NZ_JBHWBZ010000056.1, forward strand.
TCGAGGGCGTGACCGGCGGCCCGGACGAGGACCCGGTCAAGGGCCTGATCAGCTGCCCGCTCGGGCACGATCGATCACGATTCGGCTCCGGCTTAGGCGCCTGACCTGCCGCTCCGTCAGAATGAGCCGAAAAATCACCGCTCACTCCCCGGGGGACGACACAGTGTCAACTACCGCAGCTCCACAGGCTCCTGCCCGCAAGGGCAAGGCCGCCGCCCTCGGCTGGATGATCAGCATCGGCTTCAACGTCGTCGCGCCGATCCTGATCTACAACCAGCTGCACGACCACGGCTACAGCGAATCCGCCGCCATCCTGCTCTCCGGCCTGGGCCCGGTGATCGACACCGTGATCTACCTCGCCTGGCACCGCCGGATCGACGAGTTCGCCGTGGTCTCCCTGGTCTTCGTCGCGCTGACCCTGGTCGTCGCGCTGGTCGGCCCGCAGGACCCGAAGATGCTGCTGGCGAAGGACTCCTTCGTCTCCGGCCTGCTCGGCGTGCTCTACCTGGTCTCGCTCGCCGCGCCGAAGCCGATCATGTTCTACTTCGGGCGCAAGTTCGCCACCGACGGCACGCCGGAGATGGTCGCCTGGTGGAACTCGATGTGGCAGTACCCGGGCTTCCGCAAGGTCCAGCGCAACCTCACCATCGTCTGGGGCGTGGCCTTCGTCCTGGAGGCCGTGCTGCGGATCGTGCTGGTCTACACCCTGTCGCACGGCACGGTGGTGACGGTCAACAACATCCTTCCGTACGTGGTGCTCGGTGGGCTGGTCTACTTCACCATCGCCTACGCCAAGCGGGCCAGTGCGAAGGGCCGGGCCGCGGCCGAGGCCGCCGCCGCGACGGAGGCCGCTCAGCCCGCCGCCGCGTAACGGGCCGGGGGCTCGCCGACGGCCGCGGTGAAGTCGCGGGTGAGGTGGGCCTGGTCCGCGTAGCCCAGTTCGGCGGCGAGTGCGGCCAGGTCCAACTCGCCGCCGCGACCGGCCCGTTCCGCCGCCTCGTGCAGTCGGGCGCGACGCAGCACCCACTTCGGGGAGGCACCGACGTACTCGGCGAACAGGCGCTGCAGGCGGCGGACGCTGAGGCCGAACTCCCCGGCCAGGTCGTCCACCCGGCACAGGTCCGGCCTGCCGGTGATCCGGTCCACCATCGCGGCGACCTCCTCGGCGACCGGGTCCGGGGCGGGCAGCCGGGGCAGCAGGAAGCCGTCCGCGAGGGCCGCCGGGTCGCCCGCGTCGCCGCTCAGCAGTGCCGCGTTGAGACGGTCTGCGGCGGCGCCGAAGAACTCGGCGGCCGGGACGGACCGATCGGCGAGCGCGCTCACCGGGCGGCCCGCGAAGGAACGGAAGGCGCCCGGGCGGAACTTCACGCCCAGCACGTGCCCGGCGCCCTCCAGCCGGCGGACGAAGAGCGAGCGGTCCACCCCGTAGACCCTGGCCCGCGGGGCCTCGAACACCAGGTGGACGTTGGGGTAGGCGAGCACCTTCTGCTCGTACGCGGGCAGGCCGCGCAGGTCCCAGCGCACCAGCCAGTAGTTCTCGACGAACCGCGCCACCCCGGGATCGGGCGCCGGCCGTTCCACGCCGATCAACTCGGCCGCCCGGGCCGGGTGCAGCACGCCGCGGCCGAGATCGGGAGAGTCCGCAGAGTCCATGACGGCCAGGCTAGCGTCGCGTTTCTTCAAGACCGGGGAGCGGGGCGCGGCGGACGATCGGGGGCATGAACGTCCACCCGATGCACCCCTTCCTGGCCCGCGCCGCCACCGCCGCCGCCGGAGTCGCCGCCGCCGTCCCGGCCGACCGGCCGCTGGACGCCCCGACGCCCTGCACGGACTTCGACACCCGGGCGCTGATCAACCACTGGGTGCTCTACACCTCGCACGGCCTGGAGCACCGCGCCCGGCGCACCGAGCTGCCGAAGGAACTGGTCGAGCGCGACTTCGCCGCCGAGCCCGGCTGGTCGGCCGACTACGCGGCACAGCTGGAGCGCGCCGTCGCGGCCTGGGCCGACCCGGCCGCCTGGGAGGGGGACGTCGACCTCGGCGGCTCCCCGGTGCCGGCGGTGGGGATCGCCCGGATGCTGGTCCTGGAACTCCTCCTGCACGGGTGGGACGTCGCCCGCGCGACCGGCGTGGAGATCGAGGTCGACGAGGAACTCGCCGTCCTGGTCGGCGAGATCGTCGCCGAGAACGCCGAGCTGTACCGGCAGTACGAGGGCTTCGCCGGGGCGGTGGCACTGCCGGACGACGCCCCCGCCTGGGACCGCGCGCTGGCCGCCTCCGGCCGCGACCCGCACGGGAAGGGCTAGGACTGGGCCGGCACCTGCCGGCGTCGGGGGGGGGGGGGGGGCCCGCGGGGGGCGCGCGCCGGGGGGGGGGGGCGCGCCCCCCCCCCGGCCGGAGTGGGGGGCGGGGGCCGGGCCCCGCGGGGCGGGCGGC
>NZ_JBHWBZ010000056.1:29814-37566 GCF_042735475.1 Kitasatospora sp. NPDC059577
CCTACCCCTCTCTCTGCGTCGGCCGCTTCCGCTGGGGATACGAGACCGGGCTCGGCCTGGGCCGGCACCTGCCGGCGGCGCCGGCCCGGCGAGATCCGCCGGGCAGGCCTCAGGGGCGCTGGGAACTCCCCAGCGCGGCAGAGAGCTTGGCGCGCAGGACGCGGACGGCCGGGGACTGCTCGCCGGGGCGGCCGACGAGGCCGAGGCAGGAACGGACGGCGGCGTCGGCGATCGGGACGGTGCACAGGCCGGGGCCCTCGACGGACGAGGGGCTGAGCACCGCGACGCCGGCGCCGCGTTCGGCGAGGCGCAGGACCGTCGCCGGGGAGCTGGCGTCGATGTCCACGCGCGGGTCGAGGCCCTGCTGCGCGCAGGACTGCTCGTAGGCGGCGCGGATGCCGGTGCCCCGGGAGAGGCAGAGGATCTTCTCGCCGCGCAGGTCGGCGAGGGTCAGTCCGGGCCGGTCGAGCGGGTGCCCGGCCGGGACGACGGCGGCGACCTGCTCGTCGATGACGATGTCGACGTCCAGGCCCGTGGCCGCCTCGCCCGCGTAGCCGATCAGGGCAAGATCGAGGGCGCCCGACAGGACCTGCGCCTGGAGCAGGTCGGAGTGGCCCTCGTGCAGACTCAGTTCGATACCGGGGTGGGTGCGGCCGAGGTCGGCGACGGTGTCCAGGAACGGCGGGATCGAGCAGCCCATGATCATGCCGAGGCGGACCCGGCCGCGTACGGCGTCGGCGTACTCGGCGGCGGTGTGGCGGATGGCGTCCAGCGTGGCCAGGGCGCTCTTGGCCAGCGGGAGGATCGCCTCGCCGGCCGGGGTGAGCCGGACCCGGCGGCCGGTGCGGTCGAGCAGCTGTTGGCCCAACTCGCGTTCCAGCTTGGCGACCTGGGTGCTGACGCCGGACTGGCTGACGTGCAGGTGGGCTGCGGCCGCGGTGAAGGAGCCTTCGTCGATGACGGCGGCGAAGTACCGCAGCTGGTGCATCTCCATATCTGATGATGATAGCTGGCATTCGATCCATCTGTTGGACGGATGGACCGGGCGACGGAAGGATGGAGGCATGACAACGACGAAGAACGCACGCGAGCTTGCCGAGACCTACTTCACCGCCTGGGAGACGGGCGACTTCGAGACCCTCCGGGGACTGCTGGCCGACGACGTCGACTTCGTCGGGGCACTGGGGACGGCCACCGGCGTGGAGCAGGCACTGGCCGGGCTGCAGGGGCTCGGGCGGGTGCTGGAGAAGATCGACGTGAAGATGCGGCTCGCCGAGGGCGACGAGGTGATCACCTGGTTCGAGCTGAACACCAGCATCGCGGAGCCGACCCCGACGGTGAACTGGATGCACGTGGAGAACGGGAAGATCGCCCGGATCCGGGTCACCTTCGACCCGCGCGCCCTGCTCGCCGGATTCGAGAAGAACAGCTGAGCGGGGAGAGAGCGAGAGCGAGCTTGGGGAGCAGGAGGGCCGTGGTCGACGGGGGTGACGACGGCCCTCCTCTGCGTGTTCCTACACGTCCTCGTCCGGCGGGGTCGCGCGGAGGGCGGTGACCACGCCCAGCGCGACGGTCGCGAAGGCGAGGGCGAGGAGGACGGCGAATGCCGTACCGATCAGGAATCGCACCAGGTCTCGCGGTCGGCATCGAGGAGGAGGGTGAGGAGATTGAGGAGGGTCGAGGCCGGGGCGGTGCCGAAGCGGACCAGGACCCGGCCGTCGAGGGTCCTGTCGGTGCCGGCCGAGGGCCAGATCAGGCCGAACTTCTTGCCGCGCTCCTGGACTTCGGCCAGGAGGGTGCGGATGTGGTCGTCGGTGTAGTTGCGGATCCGCGGGTCGGTCGGCTTCATGGGGTGACGGTTCACGCGGCACCGTCCAGCTCGAACCAGACCGACTTGCCGCGCCCCTGCGGGTCGACACCCCAGCGATGGGTGAGGCCGGCGACCAGCTGGAGGCCCCGGCCGGACTCGGCGAGGAGGCCCCGCGCCTGCGGGCTCGGAACCGCCGGGCTCTCGTCCGTCACGGAGACGCGGAGCGAGCCGTCGACGGAGATGATCTGGACGATCGGCGCGGGGGTCGCGCCGTGCCGCCAGGCGTTGACCAGGAGTTCCACGAGCGCGAGCTGCGCGTCGAAGATGGTGGAGGGGGACCAGCCGACGCGGGTCATGGTGTCGCCGAGGGACTGACGGGCGATGGCGATCGAGGGCGTGTTGAGGTGACGCATGGGACTTCTCCCGAGGCGTGAGTGAGGGAAGAACCGGCGGAACACATGTCGCCGTGAGCCAGGCCAGGAAGATGGGCATGGCTGCTCTGCGGTGCTTGCTAGCAGGCGTTACTGACGATCCGTCGGATCGAGGTGAGGACGACGATAGCGCAGAACTACTTAAATTTAGGTAGTTCTGGCAATGGTTCCCCCTCCCGAGGGACGGATGGCCCCATCGGGCGCCATCGAGGCAGACTGAGCCCATGCCTGGTCGCCAGAACCCAACCTTCCGTCAGCGTCGCCTGGGCGCCGAACTGCGAAAGATGCGCGAGCAGAGCGGCCTCGGCGGCAGCCAGCTTGCCCGCGCGCTCGGAGTGAGTGCTGCTCAGGTGACCCAGATGGAGAACGGAAAGACCAGCGTCAACGTCGATCGGCTCCGGTCCTTCTCAGCCGCCTGCAAGTGCCTGAATCCACCCTTGATCGCAGCCCTGGAAGCCATGGCTCAAGACCGCTCCAAGGGCTGGTGGGAAAAGTACCGGGGCGCGGTCCCGGAGGGCGTCCTTGAGAACGCAGAGTTCGAGAAGACCTCCCGCGAGCTCATGATGTGGCTCCTGACTCACATGCCCGGCCCCTGCCAGACCCTCGACTACGCCTCAGCCGTCTTCGGGCGCGTCTTTCCACCACTACCTCAACACGAGCTGGAGACTCGTACCGCGTTCAGGATGGAGCGCAAATCTGAACTGCGCCGCGACCCGAAGCCCCTGACCTTCTTCATCTACGAGTCGGTGTTGTGGACACGTTTCGGAGGCACACCAACCCTCAAGGACCAGCTTTCATCCTTGCTCAAAGACTCCGAGCTGCCCTGGATGACCATTCGCGTCGTACCGTTCGACATCGAGACCTTCCCCGGGCCAGCCGAGAACCTCACGTACGCGTTCGGCGCGGTGCCTGAACTCGACACCGTCGAACGGGAGTCCTCCCACGGCCCTGAGTACCTCGATGCGGTCGCTGAGCTGACCAGCTACCGGGCCATCTTCGAACGGACCGAAGCATCAGCGCTGAGCGAGGATGCCTCTCGCGACTTGATCCGCAAGATCGCGCGAAACCTGTGAAAGGGCCGGATATGACGGACACCGAGTGGCAGAAGTCTTCCTTCAGCGGAAACGTCGAGAACTGCGTAGAGGTCCGTGCCGTCGACGGAGCGGTCGAACTCCGCGAGTCCGACGAGGGCCACATCATCCTCCGCACCACCCCCGCAGCCCTCGCCGCGCTCCTCCAGGGCGTCAAGGCCGGCGAATTCGACCACCACGCCTGACGCGCGTGCCACCTGCACCCAACCCCCGGGGGGGCATCATGCCTAACGTCCAGTGGCAGAAGTCCAGTTACTCCGGATCAAGCAACGCGTGTGTCGAGGTCCGTTCTGCGGATGGAGCAGTCGAACTCCGCGAGTCCGACGAGGGCCACCTCATCCTCCGCACCACCCCCGCCGCCCTCGCCGCGCTCCTCCAGGGCGTCAAGGCCGGCGAATTCGACCACCACGCCTGAACCCCGGCGGCCCCTCGCGCCCACTTCGCGCGAGGGGCCGCAAGATCAGCCTTACCTTGCCCACTGACGAGGCTGATCCCCTCCCGCCCCAGCAGGTTGGCGAACGTCTCACAGTAGCTCGGCTCCCCCACTGAAAGGCCCACGATGACCGACAGCGAGTGGCAGAAGTCCTCCTTCAGCGGCAACGCCGAGAACTGTGTCGAGGTCCGTTCTGCGGATGGAGCAGTCGAACTCCGCGAGTCCGACGAGGGCCACCTCATCGTCCGCACCACCCCCGCCGCCCTCGCCACCCTCCTCCAGGGCATCAAGGCCGGCGAATTCGACCACTACGTCTGACGCGCGTGCCACCTGCACCCAACCCCCCGGGGGCATCATGCCTAACATCCAGTGGCAGAAGTCGAGCTACAGCGCAGCAAACAACGAGTGCGTGGAGGTACGCGCCGTCGACGGCGCGGTCGAACTCCGCGAGTCCGACGACGGCCACATCACCCTCCGCACCACCCCCGCCGCCCTCGCCGACCTCCTCCACAGCGTCAAGGCTGGCGAATTCGACCATCACACCTGAACCCCAGAGGTCCCCTCGCGCACCTCCGCGCGAGGGAACCTCAACACCACATCCGGCGCCGGACGGAATCCTCAATGCGCCTCGCGAAGCGCGCGGGCGGCCCTGACGATCACGCGATGGGCAGCCGGGCCGTAAACGGCACTCTCCGCCAGCGCCTCCCATGCCCGGACGTGAAGCGCAACATCCGCCGGATCGTCCAACCACATCTCCGCGTGCCAGGACTCAGTCACGACCAAGGTGTCGTCGTGAATCGAGAATCCCACTCCCACGGGAACTCGCAGATCAGCGCCGAAGGGCACGATCCCGAGTCGTACGTTCCCGTCCGCCAACCATGGAACAAGCCGCTCCAACTGGTCGGCCAGCACAGTCGGAGGGCAGAGACGGGATACGACCGCCCCTTCCCACACAAGGAAGTGAAACGATCGAAACCGATCCTTGAGCACCTTCTGCCGTTCCATGCGGGCGACCACTGCAGCCTCGACGTCACGGATCGACGGATGGATTCCGGCGTAGCGGGTGAGCACCGCACGGGCATACCCGGCTGTCTGAAGCAGGCCTGGAATCAAGGTCGGATCGAATGACCGACGGTCACTGGTTCTCTTCCCCTGTGCGGCATGCGTCTCCTGCACCGGCCTCACACCGCCAGCAAGCTGGCGCCGCCACGACCGGTACTGCGTCTCTACCGTCCTTAGCCTGCCCACCAGTTCCGCTGCGGCATCGGGCCTGCCCACACCCTCAGCCCAAGCGACCACATCGGCCCTGGTAAGCGACTGCCTCCCGTTCTCCACCTTGCTGACCTTCGACTGCGGCCAACCGAGCCGCGCGGCCAGGACGCGGCCGGACAGGCCGCTCTCGGCGCGAAGCTCGCGCATCCGGGCACCGAGAGCAGACCGCGCATGTCGAAATTCGGAGCTCACATGCCGGAAGGTACCTGAGCCCTGAACTCCTCGTAGCGCGTTGCGTGGTGCCAAGCGGCATCACGGGCCTGGCAGGCTCGCAGGACCTCCAACGGGTCGGTGACCAGCTCCATTCCCACGGTGCGCTCCCCTTCGAAGTGGAAGCGCGCGACCGTACGCGAGTCGAAGAGCCAGAAGTCCGAAAGCCCGGCCAGCCCCGCCGACTCGGCGTCCGACCGCCACATGCACCGGATGTCCTCACCGGCGGCCACGTTGGTCCGGGCACACGCCAGCAGATACCGCTGCCCCTCGGTCGGCGGATTGTCCACCAGGCGCACCCGCTCGAACCTCTTGCCCTTGTTCACCATGCGGCGCACGTTCTCGAACCACGGGTGCCCGACCTCGCCAGCGGTGTCCCCCGTGCGCAAGAACTCCGCGTAGGAGGGCATCTGCTTGTCGGAGAGGTATCCGGTCCTGGTCTCCAACCGCCAGGCGGTGTGCTCGAATCCGTCGTTGATGAACTCGGTGATCTTCTGCTGGGGAACGAACTCGGGCACGGGCGTTGACTCCTTCGGCGCGAACCTCACGAGCAGTTCACGGGGAACGACTACAAAGCCTTCATCGTCCTTCACGTACTTGAGCTGCGCCACCTCCTCGGGTTCCGTCACGGCGTACCCCTGCACCACCACCTCGCCGGTGTCCACGTCCTCGTACAACGTCGGACAGTCACCGACTCCCGAGGTGCTTCCCATGACCCGCAGCCGCCTTGCCATGGCTCTCCCTTCTCCCACAGTCAGGAAGATCCCATCATCGGCTCCACGTGACGTTCCGTCAGAGGTGATTCTCGATTATTCGCGGGCTCGACCAGCCCGAGAACGTGTCCCTCTACCTGCGCGTCTGGGAGACCTTGGCCGCCTCCGCCGTCTACGGCGCGGACGCCCACAAGGTGATCACCCGCTGTCGCCGGGCGCTCGGCGCCCTCTGAAGAATCCTCGCGAACCCCGCCGGCCCGCGTCCGGAATATTCGAGAATCGCCCACCGTCCCGCCCGCTCCGCCGCCCTACCGTACTTCTCAACGGCGGTATTCGACACCGCCGTTGAAAGGGGAATCACATGCCCGTGTTCGACAACGGCAAGCACGGCGGCGGGTCCGGCTCCGGCAGCGGCGGCGGCCAGCAGGACGACAGCAGCAGCGGCAACAAGCACGGTGGCGGCGGCAGCGACGAGGGTGGCAACACCTCGGACGGCAGCGGCCCTGCGTCGGGCGACTGACGCGTGATCGAGCAGCAGGATGCGGAGGCCGGCCGGGCCCGGCTGGCCTCCGCGCTGATCGCGAACGGGTCGCTCATCTCGGACTGGCTCTCCACCTACGACGCCGTCCCCCGTCACTGGTTCGTCCCGGACCTCGTCTGGCCCGGCAACGGCGACGGTGTCCGCCAGGGCGACGCGGTGAACAGGCACGCCGATCCGGCCGACTGGTGGCGTGCCGTCCACTCCGACATCCCGCTCACCACGCAGTGGGACGACGGCGACCACACCGGGGAAGGCCGTGGCACCACCCCCACGTCCTCCAACTCCATGCCGACCATGGTGTTCTCGATGCTCGCCGCCCTGGACGCCGAGCCCGGTGACCGGGTGCTGGAGATCGGCACCGGCACAGGTTGGAACGCCGCGCTGCTCTCCCACCGCCTCGGTTCCGGCAACGTCGTGTCGGTCGAGGTGGACGGGGACAACGCCGCCGAAGCACAGCTCCGGCTGAAACGTGCCCGGTACTCGCCGACGCTCGTGGTCGGCGACGGAGCGATCGGGCACCCGCCCCGCTCGCCGTACGACCGGGTGATCGCCACGTGCTCGGTCGGCCGCATCCCGTCCGCCTGGATCGAGCAGACCCGCCCCGGCGGGCTGATCGTCGCCCCCTGGGGGCCCGAGTACGGCGGGGAGGCGGTCGTCCGGCTCACCGTCGGCGACGACGGCACGGCGAGCGGCCGGTTCGTCGGATCATCCGCCTTCATGCGACTGCGCCAACAGCGCGCCGCCCGCCCCGGCAGCCTGGAGTACCTGTCCGGGCCGTGGCCGGCGGACGGCACCGCCTCGGTGACGGACCTCTCTCCGGAGGACGTCGGCGGCTGGGCGGCCATGTTCGCCATCGGGGCGCAGGTGCCCGGGGCCTTCCCGCTCGTCGAGCGCTACGGCGACGGCTCCTACACCCTCTGGCTGCACGACACGGCCGTGACGTCCTGGGCCACCGTCGACTGGGAGCCCGGCCGCACCGCGTACGAGGTCGTCCAGTCCGGCCCCCGCAGCCTCTGGGACGAGGTGCGGTCCGCCTGGCGCTGGTGGGACGACCGGGGCCGCCCCGGCTTCGAGCGCTTCGGTCTCACCGTCACGCCCGACGGCCGGACGGTGTGGCTGGACTCCCCGGACAACCCGGTGCCCTGCCGGGGTTGAAGTCACCAACCGGAGTGGGGGGGGGGGGCCCCCCCCCGGCCCCCCCACCCCCCCCCCCCCCCCCCCCCCCCCCCCCCCCCCCCCCCCCCCCCCCAC
>NZ_JBHWBZ010000056.1:37574-48289 GCF_042735475.1 Kitasatospora sp. NPDC059577
GCCCCCTCGGGGGGGGTTTCGGCGCCCCACCCCAGCTCCCACTCCCGCTCCCACTCCCGCTCCCACTCCCCGTCCCCGCGCCCGCGCCCGCGCCCGCCCCCGCGCCCGTCCCCCTGCCTCACTCGCCGAAGCGGATCGGCTCCCCCGTCCGGTGCAGGTGGGCGAACACCTCGCGGTACGACCGCAGCAGGCCCGTCTCGTAGTACGGGATCCCCTCCTCCGCGCAGAACTCCCGGGTGATCCGGGCGGCCCGGCCGAGCGCGGGGGTCGGCATGCTGGGGAACAGGTGGTGCTCCACCTGGTAGTTGAGGCCGCCCATCACCGCGTCGATGACCGCACCGCCCCGCACGTTGCGCGAGGTCAGCACCTGGCGGCGCAGGAAGTCCAGCTTCATCTCGGGCGTCACCATCAGCATGCCCTTGTGGTTCGGCGCGAAGACGCAGCCCAGGTACACCCCGAGCAGCGCCTGGTGCACGGCCAGGAACGCGACCGCCTTCCCCGTCGGCAGCGCCGTGAACACCAGGCCGAAGTACGCCACGAAGTGCACCACCAGCAGCACGCCCTCCAGCACCGGCCGCTTCATCGTGGGGCTGCGCAGCGCGCGGAAGCTGTTGAAGCTCAGGTTGAGGCCCTCCAGCAGGAGCAGCGGGAGGAACAGGTACGCCTGCCGGCGGCCGATGAACCGGGCGATCCCGTTCGCCTGCCGGGCCTGCCGCTGGGACCACACCAGGAGGTCGGGCGCGACGTCCGGGTCCCGCTCCTCGTGGTTGGGGTTGGCGTGGTGGCGGGTGTGCTTGTTCATCCACCAGCCGTAACTCATGCCCATCAGCAGGTTCGCGGCGATCCGGCCGCCGATCTCGCTCGGCAGCCGGTGGCTGAAGACCTGGCGGTGCGCGAGGTCGTGCGACAGCAGGGCGACCTGGGCGAAGACGACGGACATCGCCGCCGCCAGGCCGAGCTGCCACCAGGTGTCGCCCAGCGCGAACACCGCGTACCAGCCGCCGAGGAACGCGGCGAGCACCAGGGCGATGCGGGCGGCGTAGTAACCGGGGCGCCGGTCGAGCAGGCCCTCGGCGGCCATCCGGCGGCTCAGTCGGGCGAAGTCGCTGCCGGCGCTGCGCTCCACCTGCGGGGCGGGGGCGACGGCCGTCGTCACGGTCTGTGTGGGCATGCCCCGAGTCTGGTCCGGCACGCGGCCTCGGAGAACGGGGGAAGCACCCGTCCCGTACGGGTGTTAACCCCCGGCCCGCGCGGGGGGCCGGCCCGTGCGCGGCGACCGTCTACGATGTCGGCCGACACCATCCGGCCGGACCCATCCGGCCCACACCACGGGGGATTTGATGACAGGTCAGTGGCAGGAGATCGGGGCGTCGGGCGGCATCGAGGCCTACGTCCACCACCCGGACGGCGAGGTGCGCGGCGCCGTCGTCGTCTGCTCCGAGCTGTACGGGGTCAACGCCTACGTCCGCGGGATCTGCGCCGAGCTGGCCGCCCTCGGGTACGTCGCGCTGGCACCGGACTTCTACTGGCGCGACGCCCGTCGCACCGAACTCGGCTACAGCGCCGAGGAGCGGGAGGCGGGGCTCGTCCTGATGCGCGCCCTGGACCGCAACCGACTGGTGGCCGACGCCACCGACGCGCTGGCCGCCGCACGCGAAGCGGCCGGCGTCCACGGGGTGGCGTTCCTGGGCACCAGCATGGGCGGTCACATCGCCGTCCGCGCCGCCACCGAGCTGCGTTTCGAGCTGGCCGCCGTGTTCTACCCGGGCTGGATGCTCAACTCCGGCTTCCCGCTCGTCGGCCCGGTGCCGCCGCTGGAGACCGCCGACCGTATCGCCGCCAACGGCGTGTTCCTGCTGGGCTTCAACGGCGACCAGGACCACATCCTGCCGCTCGACGAGTGGAAGGCCGTCGAGGAAAAGCTCACCGAGGCCGGGGTCGCCCACGAGCTGGTCACCTACCCGGGTGCCGGCCACGGCTTCGCCGCCGACCGGGCCGACGGGCACGACGCCGCCGCCACCGCCGACGCCTGGCAGCGGATCCACCGGGCCCTGGCCGACCGGCTGTAGGCCGCACCGGCGGCTCCTCGCACCGGCGGCCCCTCGTGCCGACGAGCGCGCGGGGCCGCCGGGCTCACGACACCCGGAACAGCTCGTCCAGGTGGTACGTGAGGACCGCCAGTGCCTCCTCGCCGCTGCGCTGACCGCCCAGGACGCTCGATCCGAGTCCGTTGACCATGGCCAGCAGCCCGGCGGCGGCCGCCCCGACGTCCCGGCGGGCGTCGATCCGACCGGCCTCCTGCGCCGCGCGGAGCTGTTTGGCGAGGAAGCCCTCCAGTACGACCGGCGGCTGCGCGGCCTGCTTCTCCAGTACCGCGGGGTCGTTGAGCACGAGCGCGTAGTACGCGGCGTACGTCCTCGTGATCCGGCGGCTCTCGGCGTCCGTCGGCAGGATGCAGGACAGGATGGCGGTGACCACCTCGCGCGGGGCGCGCTCCTCGCCGATCCAGCGCTCCATCCGGGTCTGGAGCTGGGCGCCGAGCCTGGCCAGGGCGTCCAGCAGCAGGCCCTCCTTGGTCGTGAAGTAGTACTGCACGAGCCGCAGTGAGACGCCGGCCTCCGTCGCGACCGCCCGCATGCTGGCCGCCTGCAGCCCTTCGGTGTCGGCGATGCGCAGCAGGGCCTCGGCGATCTGCCGTCGGCGCTCCTCGTGGTCGACCTTCGCGGTCATGGTTCCGGCCTCCCTGACCGGGCCCGCGGTCGGGCCCGATTTCCTGATACACCCGTATCATGCCTGTGATACACATGTACCATGCGAATCAGCGAGTTCAGGAACGGCAAGGCCGAAGCCCGCTTCCACGCCGCCTACGAGCGCGCGCTGACCCAGCTGTGGCCGGGGGCGCGGACCTCGGTCGACGTCCCCACCGGCTTCGGCACCACCCGCGTCCACCGCACCGGCCCCGCCGAGGGGCAGCCGATCGTCCTGCTGCCCGGCTCGGGCGGCAACGCCCTGATGTGGCACGGCTACCTCGACGCCCTCGCCCGACGGCACCCCGTCATCGCCGTCGACACCATCGGCGAACCCGGCGCCAGCGTGCAGACCGTCCCCGTCCGCGACGGCCGCGACGCCGCCGCCTGGCTGGAGGACCTCCTCACCACCCTCGACCTGCCCGCCGTCCACCTGGTCGGCTGCTCCTACGGCGGCTGGATCGCCCTCAACCACCAGATCCACCACCCCGGGCGGACCAGCACCCTCACCCTGGTCGACCCGGCGGGCCTGGCCGACCCGGGCCGCCGCTTCTACACCTGGCTCATCGCCGGCGGCCTCGCCGCCCTGGCCCCGCGCCCCCTCCGGCCCCGGCTGGCCGGACTCGTCGGCAACAGCGCGATCCTGGACACCGAGCTGATGACCCTGATGCGCGCCTCGATGGGCTTCCGCCGCCGACTGCCCCTGGCCACCACCCTCACCGACGAGGAACTCGGCCGGCTGAGCGCCCCCGCCCTCTTCCTCCTCGGCGAGCGCAGCGCCCTGCACGACGCCCGCGAAGTCGCCGCCCGGCTGCACCGCCTCGCCCCGGCCGCCCGGGTCGACCTCGTCCCGGACACCGGGCACGCCCTGCCCACCGACGACCCGGCGGCCGTCCTCGCCGGGATCCTCAGCACCACCACCGGACAGGCCAGTTGACCTCGACGCCAACACAGCGCGTCAGGGCAGCCGGTCGTTCAGGTGAACCTCCGGAGCGCCGGCCGGGAGCGCCGGGCACCCGGGGAAGCCTCGTGCGTGACGGCCGCTCGCTCAGAGCGGCCGCACCGCACCACGGAGACTCCCCCGATGCGCCTGTCCCCCCGCTCCCGCGCCGCACTCGCCGGCGCCGCCTTGACCGTCACCACCCTGGTCGGCCCGGCCCCCGCCGCCACCGCCGACACCACCCCGCCGCCCCCGGCGGGCCGCTACCTGAACCTGCACCAGTGCGTCTACAGCGCCTTCTGGTCGGCCGGCTTCGACCTCATGACCACCCTGGTCCCGAGCCAGGACGGACGGTTCAGCGCCGGGACGAACGTCTCCGACACGCCCGTGCCCGCCGCCGTGTGCGGCGCGGGGGACGGGAACTACGAGCGCAACGTGTACACCGCCGCCGAGGGCTACGACCTGACGGCCGGGCGCTACCTGAACCTGCACCAGTGCGTCTTCTGGAGCGACTACGACCAGGACCACCTCACCACGACGGTCGGGACCACGGACTACAAGTTCTTCGCCTCCACCAACGTCTCCGACTCCCGTGACACCGCCCCGAGCTGCGGTGACGGCGGCGGCGTCGACCACTCCGTTCCGCTGCTGTCGAGCGCCACGCCCCTGGACCTGACCGCCGGGCGGTACCTGAACCTGCACCAGTGCATGTACTACTTCGACCGCTTCCACGACCACTTCACGACCTTCACCGCGAGCGGGGACGGTCGGTTCAAGGCCGGGACGAACATCTCCGACACCCCTGACACCAAGCCCTCCTGCGGCGCCGGGGACGGGAACTACCAGCTGATCCCGCTGCTCTCCGGCGTGAAGGCGCTCCCGCTGCGCTGAGGCCCGCGGGCCCTACGCCCCCGCCCGGTCCGCACCCAGGGCGGCGCGGACCAGGCCGGTGACGGCGGGGACGGCGGCGGTCAGATCACCCTCCGGCTCGGCCGCCGCCTCAGCCGCCAGGGCGTCGTAGGTCTCGAAGGCGGTCAGCACGAAGAGCAGGCTCGCCGCGTCGGCCGGGGCGTCCGGCAGCCGCCCGGTCAGGACCGCGGCACCCTCGCGACGGCGGGCGTCACGGTCGGCGATGACCCGGCCGACCTCGTCGTCGAGGGCGGCGAGGGCGCGCAGCCGGCGGGTGCACACCCGGTCGACCGCCCAGAAGCCGCCCATCACCTCGACGAAGCGGTCCACCGCCGCCCACGGGTCGGCCAGGGTGAACGCCTCGGCGAGCCGGGCCATGCCGCCCTGGGCGGCGAGGGCGTCGCAGACCGCCTCCAGCAAGCCCACCTTGGAACCGAACTGGTAGTAGACGGTGGCCCGGGCGACGTCCGCGCGGCGGGCGACCGCGTCCAGCGACACCGCGCCGGTCTCGGCCAGATGGGCCCGGGCGGCGGCGACGATCCGGGCCCGGGTCTCGTCGACCTCCGCCTGCCGCTGTCCCATCCGGTAGCCCCGGGGACTCATCCCGCTCGCCTCCACTCGCTCCGCGTCGACCGTCCGCGCGAACCGGCGGTTCCGCGTGAACTGGCAGTATCGCCGATCGGTCCTCCGGGGCCGGCGCGCCCCGGCACCACCCCGCAGCCGGGGCCGGGGCCGGGGCCGGTCGGTTCACACGGGCCGGTCCGTCGCCGCGCTCAGAGGATGACCCGGCCGCCACTGACGTCCAGGGTCTGCCCGGTGATCCAGGACGACGCCTCGGAGGCCAGGAACAGCGTGGCCGCGGCGAGGTCCTCCGGTTCGCCGAGGCGCCCCAGCGGGTGGGCGGCGGCGACCGCGGCCTGCACCTCGGGCGGCATGTGGGCGGCGGTCCGCTCGGTGCGGACGGCCCCGGGCGCGATCGCGTTGACCCGGACGCCCTCGCCGGCGACCTCCACGGCGAGGTGGCGGGTGAACATCAGCACGGCCGCCTTGGCCGCGGCGTACGCGGCGGAGGAGCCGCTGGGCAGCCGGCCCGCGGTGGAGGCCATGGTCACGACCGAACCGCTGCGACGCGCCAACAGCCCGGGAAGGAAAGCCCGGACGGTGAGGAAGGTGGCGTTGAGGTTGCCGTCCAGGACGGCCCGCCAGTGCTCCTCGGTCTCGCGGACGGTCGGTACGGGGTAGCCGTCGCCGCCCGCGAAGGCGGCCAGGACGTCGACCGGGCCGAGTTCCCGCTCGATCCGGTCGGCGGCGGCACCGAGCGCCGCCGCGTCGGTGCAGTCGGCGACCAGCCCCAGCGCCCTGGCGCCGTCCGCGCGCAGTTCCCCGGCGACCTTCGCCAGCGCCGCCTCGTCGCGGCCGAGGACGGCGACGGCCGAGCCCTGGCGGGCGAAGCCGCGGGCGGTCTCCGCGCCGATGCCCCGGCTGCCGCCGGTGATCACCACGATCTTGCCGTTCAGGTCGGGGTACCGAGCCTGTCGAACTCCCATGTCCCATCACTCCTTCGGTCCGGCTTCCGGTCTTGCTCTCCGGCTTGCTCTCACGGTGTGCTGTGGTTCACTGATTTCATTCATACAGTCCGTCTGAATGAATCACAAGAGCCGGCACGGGCGTGCCGGACCCGAGGAGGAACCGATGAGGATCGCAGTCGTGGGCGCCACCGGCCGCACCGGCCGCCTGGTGGTCGACCTCGCACTCGCCGCCGGCCACACCGTCACCGCCGTCGCGCGCACCCCCGACCGGCTACCGGAGTTCGCGCACGGCACCCCCCGCACCGAGTCCGCCGACGTCCACCGACCGGACACCCTGCAGGGGCCGCTGAACGGCCAGGACGTCGTCGTCGCCACCCTCGGCAGCACCGGCCGCCAGGCCACCACCGTCTTCTCCGACGGCGCCCGGGCGCTGACGGCCGCCGCCCGGGCCGGCGGCGCCCGACACCTGGTGACGATGAGCTCGGCCGGCCTGGACACCGGGCGGCTGCCCCTCGCCCAGCGGGTCGTGACCAGGCTCGTCGTCGAACGGCTGTACCGGGAGATCCACCACGACCTGGCCCGGATGGAGGCAATGCTCGCCGAGTCGGACATCGCCTGGACGGTCGTCCGCGTCCCGATGCTCAAGGACGGCCCACCGTCCGCGAACCCCCAGATCTCCTACGACCGGCCGCTCCCCCGCGCCGGCACGGCGACCCGGGCCACCGTCGCCCGCTGGATCACCGACCACCTCGGCGACCCGGACACCTTCCGCCGCCTCGTCCACCTCGCCGACGGCTGAGACGCGGGACCGACGACCGCCCGCCGCCGTCCACCTCAGCCCTGCTGCGGCGGACGGCGGCGCATCCCGAGCAACAGCAGGACCACCGCGGAGATCACCGCGGACACCCGCAACACGTTCGGGGCCGACGACCAGCCGATCTGCCCCAGCGGGGAACCCGACTGCAGTCCGCCGCCCTGGGCACCGCCCTGCTTGGCGTGCTGCATGGCCATCAGCGTGGTCGCGCTCATCGTGATCAGCGGGATCCCGAGGATCACGAACTTGCGGGTCAGGTCGGAGAGTTGGCGGGACAGATAGCCGAGACCCCAGCCCGCCAGCATGACCGGGAAGAAGCCGGAGACGGCGCCGCCGACCAACAGGGCACTGGAGAGCAGGATCAGCGGGGAAGGCTTGCGGGCCCCGGCGTCCTTCCCGGCCGCGCCCTTCCCCGTCGCCCCCTTCCCTGCCCCGGCCTTCCCTGCCGCACCCTTCCCTGCCGCGCCCTTCGCCCCGGCGGCGGGGGCCTCGGGAGCCGCCTTGCCCCTGGCCTTCCGCAGCTTCTTCGACTTCCCCCGGGCCTTCCGGTCCGCCCCTGGCTGCACCGACTGCCCGGCGGTCCCGCCCGCCTCACCGGCCACGGCCGCCGCCTCCCCCGCACGCTGCTCGGGGACCGGCTGCGGCGCGGGCTCAGGCCCGTCCGAGAAGTCGAACACCGTCATGGTCCACGGGCCGGTGCTGCTCACCGTCGGCGGCGGGATCGCGGCCGCCCGCGCCTCGGCGTCGACCGCGTCCGGCGGGTTCAACGGGACGGAGGGGATCCCACCCGCACTCGGCGCGGGCGGGTCGTACACGCTGTCGGGGTCCTTGACGAACGAGGGCGGTGCCGACGGCGCCGGAGGCACGGACGGGGCGCCCGCGGTGTCCTGAGCGCCCGTCGGAGCGCCGTGCACGGCGCCGCCGCGCGCGGGCCCGTCCTCCGCGCCCCCGACCGAGCGCTCGCTCCACGGCCCGCTCTTGCGCCACCACTCGCCGTCCGTCATCACCGACACCCCGCCTCGCCCGGCCCGCCCATGAAGAGCGCGGCCGCCCACCGAACCGCCCTCGGCGTGACGCTACCCACCCCGCCCCCGACCACGCGAGTCCGACGGGCGGGGCGGAGCGAGGCGGAGCAGGGCGGACCGGAGCAGAGCCGCCCCCGGGCGGAGCAGGGCCGACCGGCGCTGGTCGGCGGCCCGCCCCGGACACCGGGCCCGTCCCGGGCGGCACGAGGACACCTCGCCGTCCGCCCGCCCGACTAACCTAGGTCGAATGACCACACAGCAGGGCCCCCAACGCCGGGGCAGGTCCGCCACCGGCCCGCGCACCCTCGCCGAGGAGCTGCGCGCCCGTCCCGACGACGCGCTCGCCGCCCTGCTCCGTTCCCGTCCCGACCTGCTGAACCCCGTCCCCGGCGACCTGACCCAGCTGTCCGCCCGGCTCTCCTCCCGGGCCTCCGCGCTGCGCGCCCTGGAGCGGCTCGACCGCTTCACCCTGCAGGCCGCCGAGGCGCTGGCCACCGCCCCCGACGGCACCTCCGTGAGCACGGTCCGCTCGCTGCTGACCGGCCCGGCCAAGGTCAGGCCGCACCCCGGCGCGACCCCGCTCACCCCGGCCGACCGGTCCGCCGTCGCCGCCGCGCTGCCCCGCGCGATCGCCACCCTGCGCGACCGGTCGCTGCTCTGGGGCCCGGACAACGGCCTGCGGCTGGTCCTCGCCGTCCGCGAGGCGCTCGCCCCGACGGCGGCCAACCCCGGCCGTACCGGCCTCGGCCCGACCTTCGCCGACGCCACCGTGGGCATGTCCCCGGCCCGGCTGCAGCAGCTGCTCGCCTCGGCCGGCCAGCCCCCCACCCCGGACCCGGTCACCGCGATCGCCGCGCTCACCGCGCTGCTCACCGACCGCGTCCGCTGCGCCGCCCTGCTCGACACCGCCCCCGAGCCCGCGCTGCGGCTGCTGGACCGGCTGGTCTGGGGCCCGCCCACCGGCACCGTCCCGGACGCCGCCCGCCCGGTCACCGCCGAGGACGCGCAGAGCCCCGTCGAATGGCTGCTCGCCCGCGGCCTGCTGCTGCCCACCAGCCCCGGCAGTGTCGTGCTGCCCCGTGAACTCGCCCTCCACCTGCGCGGCGGCCGCACCCACCGCACCGTCGAACCGGTCCAGCCCGAGCCCGAGCCCGCCGCCGCCCCGCGCGATCCACAGGCCGTGGACGGCGCCGCGGCCGGCCAGGCCCACACCGCCGTCCGGACCGTCGAGGAACTGCTGGACGGCTGGGGCCTCACCCCGCCGCTCACCCTGCGCGCCGGCGGCCTCGGCGTCCGTGACCTCAAGCGCGCCGCCCAGGCCCTGGAGACCACCGAGCAGCAGGTCGCCTTCTGGCTCGAACTCGCCTACACGGCGGGCCTGCTGGCCCCCGACGGCGAGGTGGACGAACGCTGGGCCCCCACCCCCGGGTACGACGCCTGGCTGCAGCTGGACACCGCCGAGCGGTGGACCGTCCTCGCCACCGCCTGGCTCGCCGCCACCCGCGTCCCCGCCCTCGCCGGCACCCCGGACGGCAAGGGCAGGGCGCGCGCCGCCCTCGGCCCCGAACTCGACCGCACCCTCGCCCCGTCCGTCCGCCGCGCCGCCCTCGCCCTGCTCGCCGAACTCCCGCCCGGCACCCCGGCCACCGCCGCGGAACTGCTCCCCACCCTGCGGTGGCAGCGCCCGCTGCGCGGCGGCCCGACCGGCCCGGACGGCCGCGAACTGCGCGACGAGCTCACCACCTGGACCCTCGACGAGGCCGAACTCCTCGGCGTCACCGGCCGCGGCGCCCTCGCCGCCCCCGCCCGCGCCCTGCTCACCGCCGAGGCCGACCCGGCCGCGGTGCTCGCCCCACTGCTCCCCCGGCCGCTGGACCACGTGATCCTCCAGCCGGACCTCACCGCGGTCGCCCCCGGCCCGCTGCTCACCCCGCTCGCCCACGCCCTCGCGCTGTGCGCCGACATCGAGTCCAAGGGCGGCGCCACCGTCTACCGCTTCACCCCGGTGTCCGTCCGCCGCGCCCTCGACGCCGGACGCACCGCCGCCGACCTGCGCACCTTCCTGGAGCAGCACAGCCGGACGCCCGTCCCCCAGCCGCTCACGTACCTGATCGACGACGTCGCCCGCCGGCACGGCATCCTGCGGGTCGGCTCCGCCTCCTCCTACCTGCGCTGCGACGACCCGTCGCTGCTGAACGAGGTCCTCGCCGACCGCCGCTCCGCCGAGCTGCGGCTACGGCTGCTCGCCCCCACCGTCCTCGCCGCCCAGGCCGCCCCCGACGTCCTGCTCACCACCCTGCGCACCATGGGCTACGCACCGGCCGCCGAGTCCGCCGAGGGCGACGTGCTGATCACCCGCCCGGACAGCCACCGCACCCCGCCCCGCAGCGCGCCCGTCCCCGTCCCCGACGGCCCGCCGACCCCCGACGACGTGCTCCTCGCCGCCGCCGTCAAGGCCATCCGGGCCGGCGACCGCGCCGCCACCGCCACCCGCCGCGAACCCACCGCCGACCCGCGCCAACTCCCCCGCACCGCCGCCGCCGAGACGCTGGCCTCCCTGCAGACGGCCGTCCTGCTCGGCGAGCGCATGTGGATCGGCTACCTCAACGCCGAGGGCATCGCCAGCCAGCGGATCATCGACCCGGTCAAGGGGGGATGGGGGGGGGGGGCCCCCCGCGACCACCCCCCCGCCCCACAGCCCCCCCTAGCCCCCCCCCCCCCCCACCCCCGGCGCGGACGAGGCCCGGTAGC
>NZ_JBHWBZ010000056.1:48299-68777 GCF_042735475.1 Kitasatospora sp. NPDC059577
TGTGATGCGCAAAACACACCGCGGCGGTATACCCCCGCACCGAGATAACCCACCCGGTCAAGGACTTCGGCGTTTCCCCACCCCCCTACCCCCACCACGCCGACGAACTGCGCACCTTCGCCCTCCACCGCATCACCGGCGTCGCGGAACTCGACGAGTAGCCGACGCACACCGGAGCGCAGGGGCGACGGGACGACGGGAAGGGTGATGACGGGGCGTCAGTGCCCCTTCGACTCCTTCATCTTCTCCTGGACCGCCTTGTCCGCCAGGCTGCCGATCTCCCCCTGCCCGATCGGCAGCGAGCCGCCGCCGACCTGGTCGGCGATCAGGAACCCGGGCGCCGCGAGCAGGCCGCCGGGCCCCTCACCGATGCCCGCGAGGGCGTGGGCGGAGCCCGCGGAGGAGGCGGTGGCGGCGAAGGCCGTGCCCATCAGGGCGAGTGCGGTGAGAACGCGCTTCGACTTCTTCATGACCTGCTCAACGAGCGAGCACGCACGGTGGTCACTGCGCGCCGTTGCCCGCCGCCCGCGCCCGGCGCAGGCTGGAACAGGGGGATCCCGACAGGAGGAAACCCATGCTCGGCGACAAGATCGGCGAAACAGCGAGCCAGGAGACCGGCCGACGCGTCCTCTCCGCCGGTGACGGCCACGTCACCGTCGAGGTCTCGTTCCGCGGCACCGGCGACTACTTCGGCACCGCGGTCAGCGGTTTCGGCACCTACGAAGCCGAGGCCCGGCCCGACGGCACGCTCTACGGCGAGGGCCAGGGCATCGACATGACCGCCGACGGCGACACCGTCACCTGGCACGGCAGCGGCGTCGGCCACATGACGAAGGACGGCGGCACCAGCTTCCGCGGCGCGCTCTTCTTCGCCACCGTCTCCCCCGCCCTCGAACGCCTCAACGGCGTCGCCGGCGTCTTCGAGTTCGACACCGACGCCAGCGGGAAGTCCACCGGCACCTTCTACGAGTGGAAGTAGCCCCACACCGGCCCGTCCACACGGCCCGTCCGCACGGCCCTTCCACACGGCCCTTCCACACGGTCCCTCCACGACGGCGGCGGAATGCGCGACACTGGAGGGTCTGCGTCAAACCACCATGTCAGCCAGTGGAGGGCTCCCCCGCGTGAACGACGGACCGCTCATCGTCCAGAGCGACAAAACTCTTCTCCTGGAGATCGACCACCCCAAGGCCGCCGACTGCCGTCGCGCCATCGCCCCGTTCGCCGAGCTGGAGCGGGCGCCCGAGCACGTGCACACGTACCGGGTGACCCCGCTCGGGCTGTGGAACGCCCGGGCGGCCGGGCACGACGCCGAGCAGGTGGTGGACGCCCTGGTGACGTACTCGCGCTACCCGGTGCCGCACGCACTGCTGGTGGACGTGGCCGACACCATGGGCCGGTACGGGCGGCTCCAGCTGCTCAAGCACCCGACGCACGGGCTGGTGCTGGCCACCACCGACCGGCCGGTGCTGGAGGAGGTGCTGCGTTCGAAGAAGGTCGCCCCGCTGGTCGGCGCCAGGATCGACCCGGACACCGTGGTGGTGCACCCCTCCGAGCGCGGACAGATCAAGCAGGTGCTGCTCAAGCTCGGCTGGCCCGCCGAGGACTTCGCCGGGTACGTGGACGGCGAGGCCCACCCGATCGACCTGGCGGAGGACGGCTGGCAGCTGCGCCCGTACCAGGCGCAGGCCGTCGAGGGCTTCTGGCACGGCGGCTCCGGCGTGGTCGTGCTGCCCTGCGGTGCCGGCAAGACGCTGGTCGGCGCGGCCGCGATGGCGCACGCCAAGTCGACCACGCTGATCCTGGTCACGAACACCGTCTCGGCCCGCCAGTGGAAGCACGAGCTGGTCAAGCGCACCTCGCTCACCGAGGAGGAGATCGGCGAGTACAGCGGCACCAGGAAGGAGATCCGCCCGGTCACCATCGCCACCTACCAGGTGATGACCACCAAGCGGAAGGGCGTCTACGCGCACCTGGAGCTGTTCGACGCCCGCAACTGGGGCCTGGTGGTCTACGACGAGGTGCACCTGCTGCCCGCGCCGGTGTTCAAGTTCACCGCCGACCTGCAGGCCCGCCGACGGCTCGGCCTGACGGCGACGCTGGTGCGCGAGGACGGCCGCGAGGGCGACGTGTTCAGCCTGATCGGTCCCAAGCGCTTCGACGCCCCGTGGAAGGAGATCGAGGCGCAGGGCTACATCGCGCCGGCCGACTGCTGCGAGGTCCGGGTCACCCTGACGGACTCCGAGCGGCTCGCCTACGCGACCGCCGAGCCGGAGGAGCGCTACCGCTTCTGCGCCACGACGGCGACCAAGCGGCGGGTGGTGGAGGCGCTGGTCAAGAAGCACGAGAAGGACCAGACGCTGATCATCGGCCAGTACATCGACCAGCTGGACGAACTCGGTGAGGCCCTGGACGCCCCGGTGATCAAGGGCGAGACCAGCAACGCCCAGCGCGAGAAGCTCTTCGACGCCTTCCGGAACAAGGAGATCGGCGTCCTGGTGGTCTCCAAGGTCGCGAACTTCTCGATCGACCTGCCCGAGGCCACGGTGGCCATCCAGGTCTCCGGGACCTTCGGCTCCCGCCAGGAGGAGGCCCAGCGCCTCGGCCGCGTGCTGCGCCCCAAGGCGGACGGCCACTCGGCCCACTTCTACTCGGTGGTCGCCCGGGACACCGTGGACCAGGACTTCGCCGCCCACCGGCAGCGCTTCCTGGCCGAGCAGGGCTACGCGTACCGGATCATCGACGCGGACGACGTGCTGTAGCCGACGCGCCGTAACCGGGGGAACGCTCAGTAGCGGACACCGTCGCGCCCGAGGAAGATCACGCGCGCGGCGGTGTCCAGGGCGATGCCGACGTTGCGGACGGCGGTGCTCAGCCGGTTGTGGTGACGCCCGGCGGCGGCGGTGGCGCCGGCCGGGCCGGTCCGGGGGTTTCTGTTCTGGGTGCTCATGTCTTCAACGGTAGGCACCCGACCGGCCGCCGGCATCACTCCAAAGGCCGTATCCGCCGCGGCGGGGCTCGTCCTCAGGATGTACGGCGCCCCCGGGGATCCCGGAGGGCGAACCCCGAGGCCGCCCGCCCCCGACCCTGACCTGCGGAGCTGGAACACCGGGCCCGACAGGTCTAAGATCGTCCGTCTGCCCCCTCCCGAACCGTGGTACCTGCTGAAGTCCCGCAGGCAGCCGGGGGAGGCGCCGACCGCACGATGGGCCCCTCCTGTCCGTCGTCGGGCAAGGAGGGACGGTCGGCCGTACCCCACCGTGAGCTCCATCGATCCGCTGCGCCCGCCACCGGGACAGCCGGAAAGGTTCGCTGTGCCCGCCACCCCCACCACCACCGACCCCCTCCAGCGCGAACGCGACCACCTGGCCTCGTCCCGGGCCGCGCTGCGAGCGATGCGCGAGGACGTCGAGTCGCTCGACCTGCGCGACGTGACCGGCACCTGGGTGTCCGCCGCCGTCCTCCACAACCAGATCGAGGCGAGGATCGCCGCCCTGGCCGACCTCTCCCACACCCCGCTGTTCTTCGGCCGCCTGGACTACCTGCACCCGATCAGCGAGGAGCTCTCCGAGGGCGGGGGCGGGGAGAACTTCTACATCGGCCGTCGGCACGTCCACGACGCCGACGGCGACCCGATGGTGATCGACTGGCGGGCGCCGGTCTCCCAGCCGTTCTACCGGGCCAGCCGCACCGAACCGATGGACGTCGAGCGGCGGCGCCGCTTCGGCTACACCGGCGGCGAACTCACCGCCTACGAGGACGAGCACCTCACCGACCCGGCCGAGACCGACACCTCCTCCGCCCTGCTCGCCGCCGAGATCGAGAAGCCCCGCGTCGGCCCGATGCGCGACATCGTGGCCACCATCCAGCCCGAGCAGGACGAGATCGTCCGCTCCGACATCACGGGCACCATCTGCGTCCAGGGCGCGCCGGGTACCGGGAAGACCGCCGTCGGCCTGCACCGCGTCGCGTACCTGCTGTACGCGCACCGCGAACGCCTGGCCCGGACCGGCACCCTGGTGATCGGGCCGAACAACGCCTTCCTGTCCTACATCGAGCAGGTGCTGCCCGCCCTCGGCGAGCTGGACGTCGCCCAGGCGACCGTGCAGCAGCTGGTCGGGCACGTCGAGGTCCGGGGCGAGGACGGCCCGGAGTCGGCCCGGCTGAAGGGCGACGCCCGGATGGCCGAGGTGCTGCGCCGGGCCGTGCGGGCGGGCATCGCGCTGCCCACCGAGCCCTGCGTGGTGGTCCGCGGCTCCCGCCGCTGGCGCGTCCCGGTGTACGAACTCGTCGAGATCATCGAGGAGTTGAAGGACCGTGAGGTCCGCTACGGCGCCGCCAGGGACGCCCTGCCGCAGCGCATCGCGCACGCCGTGCTGCTGAAGATGGAGCAGGGCGGCGAGGCCCCGGACGACCGGGTGCAGGACGCGGTGGCCCGCAACACCGCGGTCAAGGCGGTGGTCAAGGAGTGCTGGCCCGCCGTCGACCCGGCGAAGCTGGTGCTGCGGCTGCTCTCCGACCCGGAGTTCCTGGCCGCCTGCGCCGAGGGCGTGCTGACGCCCGAGGAGCAGCAGGCGGTGCTGTGGCCCAAGCCCGGCCGCTCGGTGAAGACCGCCCGCTGGACGCAGGCCGACGCCGTCCTGGTGGACGAGGCGAACGACCTGGTGCAGCGCACGCCCTCGCTCGGCCACGTGGTGCTGGACGAGGCGCAGGACCTCTCCCCGATGCAGTACCGCGCGGTCGGCCGCCGCTGCACCACCGGCTCGGCGACCGTCCTCGGCGACCTCGCCCAGGGCACCACCCCGTGGGCGACCGCGAGCTGGCCGGACGCCCTGCACCACCTGGGCAAGCCGGAGGCGCACGTCGAGGAGCTGACCAAGGGCTTCCGGGTGCCGGAGGAGGTCATCGCGTACGCCTCCCGGCTGCTCCCGGCGATCGCTCCGGGCCTGGCCCCGGCCACCTCGGTCCGCGACACTCCCGGTTCGCTGACCATCCGCCGGATCGCCGAAGGGGAGCCGGCCGACGCGGTCGAGGCGGTCGTCGCCGCCTGCCGGGAGGCACTGGAGCACGAGGGCTCGACCGGCCTGATCGCCGCCGACGCCCGGATCCCGGTGTTCGCCGAGGCACTGGCCGCGGCGGGCCTGCCGCACCTCGCCCCCGGCACCGAGACCAGCGCCGAGGCCCGACTGACCCTCGTCCCGGCCTCGCTGGCCAAGGGTCTGGAGTACGACTACGTGGTGCTGGACGAGCCGGCCGCGGTGATCGCCGGCGAGCCGGACGAGCGGACCGGACTGCGGCGGCTGTACGTGGCGCTGACCCGCGCCGTCTCCGGGCTGACCGTGCTGCACAGCGAACCGCTGCCCGAGCGGTTGCGCTGACGACGACGGGCCGGTCCCGCGCCGCGGGACCGGCCCCACCGGTGGGCGCTCAGGCGTCGATCGAAGCCCGCCACTCGGCGACCTTGGCCGGATCCACCGGCGAGCGCCAGCCGTCGGCCCGCACCGCGCCGCCGACGTGGAAGGCGTCGAAGCCCTCCGCCCGGAGCTCCTTCAGGTGTTCGGCCCGCAGGCCGCCGCCGATCAGGATCCGCTGCCGGTACCCGGGCTCGCCGGCCCGGGCCAGTTCGCCCGACAGCACGGCGCGCCCGGCGTCCACCCCGGCGGCCGAGCCCGAGGTGAGGAAGGTGTCCAGCCCGGGCAGTGCGCCGACGGCGGCCCGCAGGGCGGCCCGGTCGGCGCTGTGGTCGATCGCCCGGTGGAAGGTCCAGCGGCAGCCGGCCACCGCCTCGGCGACGGCCGCGGTGGCGGCGAGGTCGACGGCGCCCGTGGCGTCGAGGAAGCCGAGGACGAACTCCTCGGCGCCCTCGGCCCGCAACGCGGCGGCCCGGGCGCACAGTTCGTCCAGGTCGCCGGGGGTGAAGCCGTCCCGGACCCGGAGCATGACGCGCAGTGGGATGCCGACGGCGGCCCGGATCCGGGCGAAGTCCTCGACGGACGGGGTGAGTCCGTCGGCGGCCATGTCCGTGACCAGTTCGAGCCGGTCGGCGCCACCCGATTCGGCGGCCTGGGCGTCCTGGGGCGTCAGCGCGATGACTTCGAAAATTGGTCTAGACATATCAGTAGGTTGCCACATGCCGCCGGCCCCGGCGAGACCGCACCCCGATCCGGCCGTACCGGGTCGGCGTCCCCGCCGCGCCGGCCCCGGGCAACCCCCGCCGTCCGTGCCGACAACCCCCGTCAGGCCGGACCGTGGGCCGCCGCGACGGCCGGCCGCCGGCCGGACCGGTGCACCGCCAACGCCACCAGCACCAGCAGTCCCAGCGCCGGCACCGCCACCGGGAGCAGGTTCGAGACCCCGTGGGCCTCACGCCAGATGTTGAACAGGCACCCCGGCCCGGTCACCACCAGCACCGTCACCCCCACGGCCGTCGGCACCGTCCGGCCGCGCAGCCCGGCGAAGGTCAGCAGCAGCGGCGCGACGAGCATCACCACCACCCACCCCCGGTCCAGCGGGAAGGTGGTGTCGTCCCAGTTCTGGGCCGCCTCCAGCAGTCCGCCCGCCACCGCCGCGGCCAGCACCAGCCCGGCCGTCCGCCCGGTCGGCCGGGGCAGCAGGTCGGTCGGCGCGGCGACCAGCAGCAGCGCGGCCGCCACGAAGGGCAGCGAGGCCATCCCGACGTATCCGACCCACCACAGGTCGAAGTGCGAGGTGAGCACGGCTTCGCCCAGCTGGCGCAGCCCGATGACGCCCAGGACCAGCGCGGTGGCCCGCACCGCCGTCCAGCGCCCCAGCAGGGCCGCCACCGCGAGCAGCAGCGCGGCCACCGGCGGGGCGAACGCCCGGACCTGGTTCCCCAACGAGTCGTCCCAGGCGAGCCAGCTGGTGGTCCGGTCCACGGTGGCCAGCCAGGGCACCATCGTGGCGCCGACCACCGCGCCGGCGATCATCGGCGCGGCCAGGGCGAGCAGCCGGCCGGCCGCCGAGGCGCCGGTCAGCCCGAGCCGCACCCGCAGCCCGTACACGGCCAGGCCGAGCACCTCCCGGGCGACCGCCGCGCGACCGCCCTCCGCCGTCGTGTCGGCGAACACCTCGGTCAGCTCCTCGCCGCGCTCCCGGCGGTACTGCGCCGGGTAGAGCTGCAGCGCGGCCCGCAGCACCACCGAGGGCGCGGCACCGATCACCGGCATGGTCATGAGAGTCCTCCTCCCGACGCGGGCCGCCCCTGCGACCCGGCACTCCCCGGCAGCATCGCCCGGATCCTCGCCAGCCGGCGCTCGGCCTCGGTGGCGACCGCCCGCAGGCGCCCGGCCTCCGCGGCCAGCGCCTCCCGCCCGGCGCCGGTCAGCGCGTAGGTGCGCCGGGCGCGACCGTCCACCACCTCCTCGGCGGCGACCTCGATCAGGCCCTGGCCCAGCAGCCGGTCGAGGGCGCCGTAGAGGGTGCCGGTGCGCATCTTGACCCGGCCGTCGGAGATCGCGGCGATCTCCTGGATGAGCGCGTAGCCGTGCCTCGGGGCATCGGCCAGCGCGGTGAGCAGAAGCAGCGTCGGCTCCTGCATGGAGCGTTCAGTCATACGTCTACATATATCGCCGACCGGCACATCCCGTCCACCGGAACGACCCGCCACAATGGCCCGCATGCCGACGCACACGCCCACCACCGAGACCGACCTGCTCACCGCCTGGACCGCCCTGCTGCACCGCTGCGGCGCCGCCGACGACCCCGGGCCGTACGGCCGGGAACTGCTGCGCCGCTGGTCGGAACCCCAGCGCCGCTACCACACAGCCGAGCACCTGAGCGCGGTCCTACGGCACGTCGACGACCTCGCCGGGCACGCCTGCGACCCGGACACCGTCCGCCTCGCAGCCTGGTTCCACGACGCCGTCTACCGCCCCGACCGCACCGAGAACGAGGAGCGCAGCGCCGCCCTGGCCGTCCGCGCGCTCACCGCCGCCGGCCTGCCCGCCGCCCGGGTCGCCGAGGTCGAGCGGCTGGTCCTGCTCACCGTCGGCCACGACCCGGCCCCCGGCGACCGCGACGGCGAGGTGCTCTGCGACGCGGACCTCGCCGTCCTCGGCGGCACCCCCGAGGCGTACGCGGCGTACGCGGCCGCCGTCCGGGAGGAGTACGGCTTCGTCCCGGAGCCGGACTTCCGCGCCGGCCGCGCCGCCGTCCTGCGCGGGCTCCTGGCCCTGCCCGCGCTCTACCGCACCCCCGCCGCCCACGAGCGCTTCACGGACGCCGCCCGCGCCAACCTGACGGCCGAACTCCAGCGGCTGGAGGACTAGGGCAGCTTCCCGACCGGCGCCACCACCGCGCCCTGCTTGCCGCACACCCAGTGCGGATCGGGCCCCAGCTCCGGCTCCACGCCCAGCGCGTGCGGGTCCCCGTCGGCCGCGCACTCGCTGCACAGCGGCCAGCGCCCGTACGCCTCCAGCAGCGCGTCCTGGACGTCCTGGGCGACCAGTCCGAGCACGTACTCGGTGCCGTCCGGCCACTGCTCCAGCCACCAGCGGCGGTGCGTCACGGCCTGCTCCACCAGCGAGACGACGGCGGCGTCCGCCACGTCCCGCGCGGTGAGGTCGGCCAGGATCAGTGCCCGCGCGTTGTGCAGGGCGGTCTCGATGTCGTCAGCAGCCATCCGTCCATTCTCCGTCGACCCGTCGCAACGCCGAAACGCCGCGTGGGCGGCCCCCCGAAGGGAACCGCCCACGCGGACGAGGTACCACCGATCCGATCGGAACGATCAGGATCAGAAGTCCATGTCACCGCCCGGCATGCCGCCGCCGGCGGCCGCAGCGGCCTTCTCCGGCTTGTCGGCGATGACGGCCTCGGTGGTGAGGAACAGCGCCGCGATGGAGGCGGCGTTCTGCAGCGCGGAGCGGGTGACCTTGGCCGGGTCGATGATGCCCACGGCGACCAGGTCGACGTACTCGTTGGTGGCGGCGTTCAGGCCGTGACCGGCGGGGAGGTTGCGAACCTTCTCCACCACGACGCCACCCTCCAGGCCGGCGTTGGTCGCGATCTGCTTGATCGGCGCCTCCAGCGCGACCTTGACGATGTTGGCACCGGTGGCCTCGTCGCCCTCCAGCTCCAGCTTGTCGAAGGCGACACCGGCCTGCAGCAGGGCGACGCCACCACCGGCGACGATGCCCTCCTCGACGGCGGCCTTGGCGTTGCGGACGGCGTCCTCGATGCGGTGCTTGCGCTCCTTGAGCTCCACCTCGGTGGCCGCGCCGGCCTTGATGACGGCCACGCCGCCGGCCAGCTTGGCGAGGCGCTCCTGGAGCTTCTCGCGGTCGTAGTCCGAGTCGCTGTTCTCGATCTCGGCGCGGATCTGGTTCACGCGGCCGGCGACCTGGTCGCTCTCGCCGCCACCGTCGACGATGGTGGTCTCGTCCTTGGTGATGACCACCTTGCGGGCGGTGCCCAGCAGGTCGATGCCGGCGTTCTCCAGCTTGAGGCCGACCTCCTCGGAGATGACCGTGCCACCGGTGAGGATGGCGATGTCGCCGAGCATGGCCTTGCGGCGGTCGCCGAAGCCCGGGGCCTTGACGGCGACGGACTTGAAGGTGCCGCGGATCTTGTTCACGACCAGGGTCGACAGGGCCTCGCCCTCGACGTCCTCGGCGATGATGACGAGCGGCTTGCCGCTCTGCATGACCTTCTCCAGCAGCGGCAGGAGGTCCTTGACCGAGCCGATCTTGGAGTTGGCGATGAGGATGTAGGGGTCCTCGAAGGTCGCCTCCATCCGCTCCAGGTCGGTGGCGAAGTAGGCCGAGATGTAGCCCTTGTCGAAGCGCATGCCCTCGGTGAGCTCAAGCTCCAGACCGAAGGTGTTGCTCTCCTCGACGGTGATGACGCCTTCCTTGCCGACCTTGTCCATGGCCTCGGCGATGAGCTCGCCGATCTGGGTGTCAGCGGCGGAGATGGAGGCGGTGGAGGCGATCTGCTCCTTGGTCTCCACGTCCTTGGCCTGGGCCAGCAGCTGGTCCGAGACGGCGGCGACGGCCTTCTCGATGCCGCGCTTCAGGGCCATCGGGTTGGCGCCGGCGGCGACGTTGCGCAGACCCTCGCGAACCAGGGCCTGGGCGAGCACGGTGGCGGTGGTGGTGCCGTCACCCGCGACGTCGTCCGTCTTCTTGGCGACCTCCTTGACGAGCTCCGCGCCGATCTTCTCGTACGGGTCCTCGAGCTCGATCTCCTTGGCGATGGAGACACCGTCGTTGGTGATCGTGGGGGCGCCCCACTTCTTCTCCAGCACGACGTTGCGGCCCTTGGGGCCGAGCGTGACCTTCACCGCGTCGGCGAGCTGGTTCATGCCACGCTCAAGGCCGCGGCGAGCTTCCTCATCAAAGGCGATGATCTTGGCCATCAGAAGTGGTCCTCCGGGACACGGTCGACTGCTCGGACCAAGGGGTGCCCGCGACGGACGGCCCTGGTGTGCGGGGGTCTTTTCCCCTACCGCTCCCGGGGGCCTCACCGACCCGGTCCGCTGTCACTCTCACGCTGTGAGTGCTAACGCCAATGATTAGCACTCCGGGTGGTCGAGTGCAAGCCCCGCCGCCGACCCGCGAGCCGCCGCGGAGCCCGCCCCGGGGCCGTCCGGGAACGGCCGGAAACGCCGGGAACACGCCGGGAACACGCCGGGAACACCCGGGAACGCCGACGGGCCCGCACGACGCGTGTCGTGCGGGCCCGTCGAGAAGCGAGTGGTCACCAGCCCTGGGCCGGGCCGAGCTCCTGGAGTCGGAAGGGGTCAGACCGCCGCGCGAACCATGTCCGCCTGCGGGCCCTTCTGTCCCTGGGAAATCTCGAACTCGACCCGCTGGCCCTCCTCGAGGGTGCGGTAGCCGTCCATCTGGATCGCGCTGTAGTGGACGAAGACGTCCGCACCACCGTCGACCGCGATGAAGCCGTAGCCCTTCTCCGCGTTGAACCACTTGACGGTGCCCTGAGCCATTCCGAACTCCCCTAGTGCTGTGCTGGCCCTTCACGTGCCCGCAGGTCGCGGGCCCGGGTTGGTTTGAAGGCCGGCCCGGGGAACCCCCCCTGGGCGCAGCCGTGCACGCCGCAGCCCTCCGCGCGGGGCGCCGAACGGCGTCCGGTGAGCGGGTGACTGCGTCGACCGCCGCTGAATGTATCCGGACCGACGCCCTCTGCAACAGGGTCAACCGCCGGTAATTCCACTGCCCGATCAAGGGACAGGACGGGCCGAATCGGAAAAATATCGGCATTTCACGCCGGACATAGCGGACGAATTACCCAAATCCCCGCGGTAATTCTGACATCGGCCTGACATGATTGCCGGGCCGGTCTCACCGGCCGGACGCGCCCGGGCGGAACGGCGCGGGCGGTCGAGAGGGAACCCCTGTTCCCAACCGAGCGACACTCTACTCCGACTCGACTCGGAAAGATTCCAGCCGGAATGCAACCGGCCACCCGTGCGCACGGAGAACGGAATTCCGTACGCACGGGTGGCCGAATGGCGGGGATTCGCGGCTCAGCAGCCGCCGGCCACCGCCGGAATGATCGAGACGCCGGCGCCGTCCTTGATCTCGGTCGCCAGGCCCTCGGCGAAGCGCACGTCGTCGTCGTTCACGTAGACGTTGACGAAGCGGCGCAGCTTGCCGGTGTCGTCCAGCAGGCGGGCGGCGATGCCCGCGTGGTTCTTCTCCAGGTCGGCGATGACCTCGGCCAGGGTCGCGCCCTGGGCGGTCACCTCGGCGGCGCCGCCGGTGTAGGTGCGCAGGATGGTGGGGATGCGGACGTTGGCGCTCATGGCTCTCCTAGCGGGGTGGGGCCTTGCGGGGCGGGCCCCCGGGTGGCGGGGCCGGGACGGGGGAGGTTCAGGCGGACACGAGGCCGGCGGCGCGGAAGGAGTCCAGCGTCGGGCGGATGACGGCGGTCATCCCGGCGTCGGAGACGGCGTCCAGGGTCTTCAGGCCGTCGCCGGTGTTGATCGCGACGGTCTCCTTGGCCGGATCCAGCTGCCCGGTCTCGACCAGCTTCTTCAGCACGCCGACGGTCACCCCGCCCGCGGTCTCGGCGAAGATGCCCTCCGTCCGCGCCAGCAGCCGGATCGCCGCCACGACCTCGGCGTCCGTGACGTCCTCGACCGCGCCGCCCGTGCGGCGGGCGATGTCCAGCACGTACGGGCCGTCGGCCGGGTTGCCGATCGCCAGCGACTTGGCGATGGTGTCCGGCTTGACCGGCCGAATCACGTCCCGGCCGGCCTTGAAGGCCGCCGACACCGGCGAGCAGCCCTCCGCCTGGGCGCCGAAGACCCGGTACGGCCGGTCCTCGACCAGTCCGAGCTTGATCAGCTCCTGCAGCCCCTTGTCGATCTTCGTCAACTGCGAGCCCGAGGCGATCGGGATCACGATCTGCTCCGGCAGCCGCCAGCCGAGCTGCTCGCAGATCTCGTACGCCAGCGTCTTGGAACCCTCGCCGTAGTACGGCCGCAGGTTGACGTTGACGAAGCCCCAGCCCTCCCCCGCCGGGTCGCCGATCAGCTCCGAGCAGAAGCGGTTCACGTCGTCGTAGTTGCCCTCGATGCCGATCAGCTCGCCGCCGTACACCCCGGCCATGACGACCTTGCCCTGCTCCAGGTCGTGCGGGATGAACACGCAGGACCGGAACCCCGCCCGGGCGGCCGCCGCGCCCACCGCGCCGGCCAGGTTGCCGGTGGAGGAGCAGGACAGCGTGGTGTAGCCGAACGCCCGCGCCGCCTCGATGGCGCACGCCACCACGCGGTCCTTGAACGAGTGCGTCGGGTTCCCGGAGTCGTCCTTGATGTGCAGCTGGGCGGTGAAGCCGAGCTCCCGGCCCAGGTTGTCCGCCTTCACCAGCGGGGTCCAGCCCGGGTTCAGGTTCGGCTTGGACGCCACGTCGGCCGGCACCGGCAGCAGCGGCGCGTAGCGCCAGACGGACGTCGGACCGGCCTCGATCCGCTTGCGCAGCTCCTCCGCGCCCTCGCTGCCGAACTCGTAGGCGATCTCCAGCGGGCCGAAGCACTCCAGGCACGCGAAGCTGGGACCGAGCGGGAAGCGGGTGCCACACTCGCGACAGGACAGCGCGGCGGCCGGGCCGAGGTCCACGGGTCGGGGTCCCCCCGGCCGAAGGCTGGGGGAGGGTGCGACAGTGTCGATAGCCATGATGGCGAGGCCTCTCTCCTCATCTTCCCCGTAGCGCGGTCGCGCCACAGGCCGGAATTGGCACCTGTCCCGCCGGGGCCTGTATGACGACAGCCGCGCGAGAAGGTTGCCGGGACGTCAACGGGCCGTTCCCTCAGTCCCTCTGGATGAGCTTGTGAAATTGTGGTGGCGCTCAGCGGTGACCCCGGCGTGCAAAGGTCCGACCGCTGTACGAAGACTGTATCCGAAGGCGTCAATCCTGAACGGGACCGTCCGCCACGCGAGATGACCCGTCCCACCCGACCCGCCGAGGAGACTTCCGTGCCCGCCGAACCGACTCCCGCACTGCTCCCGCAGGCGGCGTCCTGGCTGCGCCGCCGCTCCTGGAGCGCCGCCGACCGGCCGGTCCGCACCCTCCTCGCGGCCAAGGAGCGCACCGGGCGCACGGTCAGCGTGGTCCTCCCCGCCCTGGACGAGGAGGCCACCGTCGGCGACATCGTCCGCACCGTCCGCCGCGAACTGATGGAACGCCTCCCGCTCGTCGACGAACTCGTCGTGGTCGACTCCGGCTCCGTCGACGCCACCGCCGCCGTCGCCGCCGAGGCCGGCGCCCGGGTGGAGCACCGCGACGCCATCCTGCCCCGGCTGCCCGCCGCCCCCGGCAAGGGCGAGGTGCTCTGGCGCTCGCTGCTGGTCACCCGCGGCGACATCGTCTGCTTCGTGGACGCCGACCTGCGCGAGTTCGACCCGGCCTTCGTCTCCGGCATCGTCGGCCCCCTGCTGACCGACGAGTCCATCCACCTGGTCAAGGCCATGTACGACCGCCCGCTGGAGACGGAGTCCGGCGCCGTCGTCCCGGCCGGCGGCGGCCGCGTCACCGAACTCGTCGCCCGCCCCCTCCTCAACCTCCACTGGCCGGAGCTCGCCGGGTTCGTCCAGCCCCTCGGCGGCGAGTACGCGGCCCGCCGCTCACTGCTCGAACGGCTGCCCTTCCCGACCGGGTACGGCGTCGAACTCGGCCTGCTGGTAGACGCGTTGGAACTGGTCGGCCTGGACGCCCTGGCCCAGGTGGACGTCGGCGTCCGGCACCACCGCCACCAGGACGGCCAGGCCCTCGGCCGGATGGCCGCCACCATCTACCGCACCGCCCTCGAACGCCTCGACCGCGCCCACCGGCTCAAGGCCTCCGCCGACCTGGTCCACCCCCAGCTCACCCAGTTCACCCGCGACCCGGACCCCCGCCCCCGGACCCCGGCCGGGGACACCCCCATCTTCACCCCCCGCACCTACGAGATCACCGCCCTGGAACGCCCCCCGATGCACACCGTCCCCGAATACGCCACCCGGCACTGAGGGGTTTGCCACGCCGGAGCCCCGGCAACATCCCAACCATGGGCGATCTCACGACCGAACGTTCGAGTGCGACCGGCACCGCCCCCGTCCTGGTGGCCTCCAACCGGGGACCGGTGTCCTTCAGCACCGCCGACGACGGCACGCTGACCCTGCGGCGCGGCGGCGGGGGGCTGGTGTCCGGCCTCTCCGCGATCGACGACCCGAACGCCGTCTGGGTCTGCGCGGCCCTCAACGCCGCGGACCGCAGAGCCGCCGCGCAGGCCCCCGACGGCCGCCTCGACCTGGCCGGCCACGACGTCGGCGGGCAGGCCGTCCGGATGCTGGACATCGACCCCGAGACCTTCGCCCGCGCCTACAACGGCGTCGCCAACTCCACCCTCTGGTTCGTCCACCACCTGCTCTACGCGACCCCCACCGCGCCCGCCTTCGACGCCGGGTTCCGCACCGAGTGGGCTGCCTACCGGGCCTACAACGCGGCCTTCGCCGAGGCGCTGGCTGCCGAAGCCGCCCCGGACGCCGCGGTGCTCGTGCAGGACTACCACCTCTCCCTGGCCCCGGCCCTGCTCCGCGCCGCCCGTCCCGACCTGCGGATCGGCCACTTCTCGCACACCCCGTGGGCCCCGCCCGAGTACTACCGGATGCTGCCCGACGACGTCGGCCGTGACGTCCTCACCGGCATCCTGGGCGCCGACCGGGCCGGTTTCCTCACCGAACGCTGGGCCCGCGCCTTCGCCGCCTGCTGCGAGGACCTGCTCGGCGCCGCCGTCGACCACGAGGCGCTCACCGTCACCCACGACGGCCGCACCACCCGCCTGGGCGTGCACGCCCTCGGTGCCGACGCCGACTTCCTGCGCGAACGCTCCCGCCGGCCCGACGTGGACGAGCGCCTCGCCATCCTGCGCGAGGCCGTCGGCGACCGCCGCACCATCGTCCGGGTCGACCGCACCGAGCTGAGCAAGAACATCGTCCGCGGCCTCCAGGCCTACCGGCACCTGCTCCGCACCCGCCCCGAGTGGCACGACCGGGTGGTCCACATCGCGTTCGCCTACCCGTCCCGGACCGACCTGGCCGAGTACCGGGACTACACGGCGGCCGTCCGGCGCCTCGCGGGGGAGATCGACGCCGAGTTCGCCACCCCCACCTGGAAGCCGCTGATCCTGCACGTCGACGACGACTTCCCGCGTTCCCTGGCCGCCTACCGCCTGGCCGACGTGGCCCTGGTCAATCCCATCCGGGACGGCATGAACCTGGTGGCCAAGGAGGTCCCCGTGGTCTCCGACCGCGGCTGCGCCCTGGTCCTCTCCCGGGAGGCCGGCGCCTACGCGGAACTCGCCGACGACGCCCTGACGGTCAACCCGTACGACGTCATCGCCACCGCCGACGCACTGCACACCGCCCTCACCATGCCCGAGGCGGAACGCGCCGACCGGACCAAGCGCCTCGCGGCGGCGGCCACCGCGCTCCCCCCGCAGCAGTGGTTCCTCGACCAGCTCAACGCGCTGTGAGCGCCTGACCCAGCGATTCCAGCAGTTCCACCACGCCGGCCGGGCCCGGGACCACCAGGTCCGCCCGGTCGGCGAGTTCGCGCACCGGTGCGTCCCCCACCGCCGCGCTGCACACCAGCAGCCCGGCCATCCCCTCGCCCCGCAGCTTCTCCACCGCCGCGAAGGCCGCCACGTCCCCCAGGTCGTCCCCCGCGTACAGCACCGATCCGGCGGCCCGTTCCCGGAGGAAGCCGGTCAGCGCCGCCCCCTTGTCCACGCCCGGCGGCCGCAGTTCCAGCACCAGCCGGCCGGGTTCCACCACCAGTCCGTGCTCGGCCGCCAGCGCCCCGACCGGCGCCCGCAGCAGTTCCAGCGCCTCCTCGGGCGCCGCCGTCCGCCGGGTGTGCACGGCGACCGAACGGCCCTTGTCCTCCAGGCCGGTGCCCTCGGGCGCCCCGGACCGCGCCAGCACCCCGGGCAACGCCTCCCGCGCACCCGCCACCCCGGGGTGCACCTGAGGCGCCGTCAGCTCACCGTCCTCCCACCGCTCGGCGCCGTAGTGTCCCAGCACCACGACCCCGGGCACCCCGGCCAGTCCCCCGTACTCCACGGCCAGCGCCGCAGGCCGTCCCGTCACCACCACCACGGCCCGCACCTCGGATGCCAGCACCCGCAGCGCGCCGGCCACCCCGGGGTGCGCGCGGGCCAGGCTCGGGTCGGCCACGATCGGTGCCAGGGTCCCGTCGAAGTCCAGGCCGATCACGGTGTCCCGGGGCGCCCGCAGGATCGCCCGCACCCCGTCCCGCCCGGCCTCGGTCCCCGGCACCCACGTCTCTTCGAATCCCATACCGAGGCCCTTACCCCCGGTCCCGGCACGGAACGCCCGCGTCGAACGCCCGCGTCAGCGGGCCTCCCGCCGGGCGGCCCGCACCCGCCGCAGGCGGTTCACCAGCACCGGGGCGTGCGCCAGCGCCTCCTCCCGGTCCAGCAGCGCGTTCAGCAGCTGGTAGTACCGGGTCGAGGAAAGCCCCAGCTCCTCCCTGATCGCCCGCTCCTTGGCCCCCGCCGTCCGCCACTGCCGCCCCTCCAGCGCCAGCACCGCCCGATCCCGCTCGCTCAGCTCGCCCACCGCGCACACCTCCGCCCGCCACTACGGAGTGTCATTCTCCCGCGCGACCCCGACACACAGTGCTCGCCCCACCGCTTCGCCGGCCCGGCTAGCGTCATCCCCATGACCACGCCCAGCTTCGCCGTGCACATCCCCGCCGCCGACCTCGAACCCGACCCGCTCGACCCCGCGCAGATCGTCTCCGGCACGCCCGAGGTCACCGGCCGGGTCCTCTCCGAGTCCGCCGACGGCCGACAGCTGCGCGGCATCTGGCAGATCACCCCCGGCGTGGTCACGGACGTCGAGGCCGACGAGATGTTCGTGGTCCTCAGCGGCCGGGCCACCATCGAGGTCGAGGGCGGCTCGACCCTGGAGGTCGGTCCGGGCGACTGTGCGGTGCTGCGCGAGGGCGACCGCACCACCTGGACGGTCCACGAGACCCTCCGCAAGGCCTACGCGATCACGCTCCCCTGAGCGCGTTCCCCCTGACCACGCTCCCCCTGATCACGCTCCCGCCGGACGCGTTCCCCCGAGCGCGTTCCCCCCGCGGACGCGGACGCGCAGGGGCCCGGCCCCGGAACCCCCGGGACCGGGCCCCACGGCCGGACGCTACTTGCGGACCCGCGTCGCCTCGTTCACCGCCGCGTCCTGCAGCCCCCCGAGCACCTGCTTCGGATCGCCCGTCACGGCCTGCCCGATCCCGGCCTTGATCCGATTGCTGACCTCGCCCCACGCCGGGTCCCCGAACGGGTAGAAGCTCGCGTTGGCCAGCCCGACCGCGAACTGCTTGAGGTCGGCGTGCTTCGGGTCCGTCGACATCCGGTCGAACGCGTCCTGGGTGACCGGCAGCAGGTTGTACCGCTCGTCGAACTTCAGCTGGTTGTCCCGGTTGTAGACGAACGACAGGAACTTCTTGATCTCGTTCTTGTGCCCGTTCGCCTTGAACGCCATCATCCAGTCCGCGACCCCGAGGCTCCCGGTCCGTCCGACGCCGTCCTTCTTCGGGATCGGCGCCGTCCCGAAGTCGATGTTTCCCGCGGTCGCCATCCGCAGCAGCGTCGGGTGCCCGTTGAGCATCGCGACCTTGCCGGCCGCGAAGTCCTGGAACACCGGGGTGCGGTTCATCTTCCCCGGGTCCGGGTACGTCAGCCCGGTCGCCACCAGGTTGCTCTTGAGCCAGCTGAAGGTGGCCTGGTTCTGGGCGCTGTCGATGGTGTAGTTGCCGACGTCGTCGGAGATGCTCCCGCCGCCGCTCAGCGTCCACAGCATGGACTCCGCCGGTGCCTCCTCCGGCCCGAGCGGGAGACCGTACGGGGTCACGCCCGGCACCTTGGCCCTGATCTTCTCCGCGTCCTGCTTCAGCTCGTTCCAGGTGGCGGGCGGCTGCGTGATCCCCGCCTGCCGGAACATCGCCTTGTTGTAGAAGAGCACCCGGGACGAGGACACGAACGGGATCCCGTACTGCGTCCCGAGCACCTGGCCGGCGTGCGCGAAGGTGTCCAGGAAGTTCGCCTGGGTATCCACCGAGAGGACGTCCGACGCCGGGTACAGCCGGCCCGCGGCGACCTGGTCCGCGAAGCCGCCGGTCTGCAGCAGGTCCGGGGACTTCCCGGCCGCGATCATGTCCTCGACCTTCTTGCCGATCTCGGTCCAGCCGTCCACCTCGACGCTGACCTTGATCCCGGGGTTGGCGGCCTCGAAGTCCCTGGCCACCGCGTCCCAGTAGTGCGCGGAGCCGGTCTCCTGGTTCTCCCCGTAGTCCGCGGCGACCAGCTTGAGGGTGACGGTCCCCTCGCCCTGCCCGCCGCACGCGCCGACCGCGGTGAGTGCCAGTGCTCCGGCCAGCACACGACCGAGCACACGGGTGGGAACGTGGACGCGCCTGTTCAACGCGGGTACCGCCTTAGGGGAAGAACTGCCGCCGGAACGAGGGACTCCGGCAGGGGGGAGGCGCCACACTGTCAAACCCGCCGACCACTGGTCCACACCACTGGGGCACCCCGCCGCAGTAGTTACCGAAGTGCCCGGGGTCGTTGCACGATGCGCAACCGCGCACGCCGGGATCGCCTCCGGGACAACCCCCGGACCACCCCGGGACACCCCCCGTACGCCCCACCCCAAAGCGCCGCACACCGCCGCAGCTGCGACAAAGCTCACCCTGCATGGACCAGACCAATCCGACAACTGGACTAGACCTCTTCTACCCACCCAAGGGAAACTGTCCTCCGTGAAGCACGTCATCGCACTCGATGTAGGCGGCACCGGCATGAAGGCCGCGCTGCTCGCCCAGGACGGCTCCGTGCTGTTCGAGGCACGCCGACCGACCGGGCGGGAGCACGGCACGGACGCCGTCGTGACCGCCATCCTCGACTTCGCCACCGACCTGGCGGACGAGGGCCGCCGCCGTTTCGGCGTCGCCCCGCTCGCGGCCGGCGTCGCCGTCCCGGGCACGATCGACGAGAAGAACGGGATCGCGGTCTTCTCCGCCAACCTCGGCTGGCGGGAACTGCCCCTGCGCAGGCTCCTCGGCGAGCGCCTGGCGGGCCCCGACGGCGTCGCGATGCCGGTGGCCCTCGGCCATGACGTGCG
The DNA here is from genome assembly GCF_042735475.1 of Kitasatospora sp. NPDC059577. Taxonomy (NCBI): domain Bacteria; kingdom Bacillati; phylum Actinomycetota; class Actinomycetes; order Kitasatosporales; family Streptomycetaceae; genus Kitasatospora; species Kitasatospora sp. NPDC059577. The sequence continues at coordinate 67,970 of NZ_JBHWBZ010000056.1, forward strand.
GTCGGGCGGCCTGGCCGAGGGCCGCCTCGGCGCCGGCCGGGGCGTCGACCGCTTCCTGTTCGTCGCCCTGGGCACCGGCATCGCCGGCGCCATCGGCATCGACGGCCGGATCGAGGCGGGCGCCCACGGCTACGGCGGGGAGATCGGCCACGTCGTGGTCCGCCCGGGCGGCCCGCAGTGCGGCTGCGGCGCCCGCGGCTGCCTGGAGACGCTGGCCTCCGCCTCCGCCGTCTCCCGTGCCTGGGCCGGGGCCAGCGGCGACCCCGACGCCGACGCGGCATCCTGCGCCGCCGCGGTGGACGCCGGGGACGACCGCGCCCTCGCGGTCTGGCAGCGCGCCGTCGACGCCCTCGCCGACGGCATCGTCCTCGCCCAGAGCCTGCTCGACCCGTCCACGGTGATCGTCGGCGGCGGGCTGGCCGAGGCCGGCGACACCCTCTTCACTCCGCTGCGCGCGGCCGTCACCGAGCGCCTGACCTTCCAGATGCCCCCCAAGGTCGTACCCGCCATGCTCAAAGACACCGCCGCGTCCCTGGGCGCCGGCCTGCTCGCCTGGGATCTGCTCACCATGGAGGTGACCGCGTGACCACCGCGGACCGTGACCGAACTGCCCTGGCCGGCGCCCGACTCGTGCTGCCCGGCGGTGTCGTGGAGGACCACCGCCTCGTCGTCGAGGGAGACCGGATCCGCGCCGTCACGAACGGCACCGACGGCGGCGACACCGAACCCGGTGACCTCGACCTCACCGGATACACCGTCGTCCCCGGCTTCGTCGACCTGCACGTCCACGGCGGCGGCGGCGCCTCCT